>NZ_OESG01000011.1:0-300000 GCF_900240945.1 Mycobacterium sp. 3519A | reverse complement strand
GTGGTGCGGGCTGAAAACCTCTCGACCCCAGCACTTTTCGTCGCAGAGATGGTGACCCAAACCGACGGTGACGACTTTGCCCTGGTGATCGCCGACGTGGACTGTATCGACCAGGGAACGCTGGCAGCAGTCGTTCCGGTGCTGCAATCGCGGGCAAGTCACGGCTGGATCGCCGCGACGATGAGCCCGTCGACGCCAGCGCCGACGATCGAAGTGCTGCTGCCATCGTTCACCCAGACCGTGACAGTGCCTGCGCTGCGGCACCGGATCGAAGACATCGAGGTACTGGTGCCGTTCCTGTTGCGCGACCTGACCTCCGGCGCTGCTGTGCGCCTCGACGCGGCTGCGATGCGTCAGCTCAGTAAGCTGCCGTGGCCGGGTAACGTCGCGCAACTGCGGAGGGTTCTCGCGGAAACCGTTGCGCTACAACGTACGGGCGTTATCGGTGCCGACAAGCTACCGCCCGAGTGCCGATCGCTCACCAAGCGGATACTCACCCAGATGGAGGCGCTCGAACGAGACGCCATCGTCCGCAGCCTGGCGGAGAACGCCAATAACAAGCTGCAGGCGGCGATAGCCTTGGGGATGTCTCGGGCGACGATCTATCGCAAGATGCGCGATTACGGCATCGCTTGATCCGTCTCGTGCCTCCTCAGAGGAGGCCGAGTTCCCGCGCGCGTTTGACCGCACCAGCGCGGTTCTCCACGGCGAGTTTGCGGTACAGGCCGCGCTGGTGGCTTTTGACCGTGTTTATCGAGACGTACAACCGCTGGCCGATCTCGCGGCGTGACAGCCGGGTAGCCAGCAGCCGAAGTACCTCGTGTTCCTTGGCGGTGAGCTCTTCGACGACGGCGTCGCTCCGGTTTCCAGGACGCACCGCAACGCACGTGCTGCGCGGGGAGGAATTGAGCATCGTTCGCACGATATCGGCGCCGGCGCAACGTCGAATCAGCGTACCGGCCTCGCGTCGGCTCGCCGTCGCGGTTTGGTGATCGCCCAGGTCGTCGGCGATCGCGGCCCTGACTACGAGCGCCTTTGCGAGTTCCAGGATTCCTGCCCCGTTGCGAGCCAGACTGACGGCCTGTTCGGCCGCGTCTGCAGCAGCAGCCCGATGGCCACGCTCATCGAGGATGATGGCCGCGGCAAGTGACACGATCGCGTCGACGAAGTGCTCACCACTCGCCAGATTCGTACCGATGCCGGTTGTTCGGCGAATCTGGTGCTCGGCCTCTGCGAGCTGGCCGGATTCCGCCGCGATGAGCGCCAGATAACCCAACGAATAGATGCCGCGCCGCCGATCCCCAAGCTTCTCCGCCAACTGCGCAGCATGGCGGAAGGCGGCTTGGGCCTCGTCGATGCTGCCGGAGAAGTACAGCGCGGAGCCATAGACGGCGCATGCCGCCGACTGTGCCTGCTGCGCATCCTCGAAATCGAGTGTTTTCGCGCGACAGGCCGCCTCGAGCGCCCCGGTGATGTCGCCTGTTTTGAACGCGTACACCTCGCGCAGGGCGACCAGCTGAGCACCGATGCCGGGATCGGCTGCGGACTCGTTTTCGACCAGCTGGATCCAATCACGCGCGTCGTCGAACCGCCCTACGTTCAACGCGATCCACGCCCGCGCCACGCACAGCCGCGGATCCTGTCGGACAGCCCGCTCCGGGAGCAGGTCAAGCCAGCCCGAGACGGTGGACAGCCCGCCGCTGTTGAGTTCGTTGACCCAGTCCGCAGCGATCAGATCGGCGCTTCTGGCGACGTCACCCGCCACGACCATGTGGCGCACCGCCTCATCGATCAAGCCCTCGCTCTGAAACCATGCCGCAGCGCGCCGATGCAAGGTGTTGGCCAGGTCGGGCTCGCTGCGCTTCAATTCCGCGCGCAGCAACTCGCCGAACAGGTGGTGATACCGATACCAGCGACGCGACGCGTCCAGGGGCACCACGAACAAGTTCTCGCGCTCCACTCTTTCCAGCACCGCCGCCGAACCACAGGTCTGCAATACCTCGTCGCACAACGGACCGCTGAGCCGATCCAACACCGAAGTGCGAAGCAGAAAGTTGCGCAAGTGCGGCGGCTGGCCGTCGAGGACTTCGGTCATCAAATAATCGACGATATGACGGTTGTCACCGGCGAACGTCCTGAGAAACACCACTGCATCGGCACAACCGGCGAGGGAAAGAGCAGCGAGATACAGGCCCGCAGACCACCCTTCAGTGCGCTGGTGCAGAAGTTCGATGTCCGCCTGGGCCAACGCGAGTCCGAGGACATCGTTCAGCAATCGACCGGCCTCGTCGGCACTGAAACGCAAATCATCGCTGCGCATTTCGATCAAATCACCGCAAGCCCTCAACCGCGCCAACGGCAACATCGGATCCGACCGGGTCGCCACCACCACATGAATATTCGCCGGCATCCGGTCGATGACAAAAGCCAACTGCTCGTGAACCGTCGGATTCACCACCAAGTGGTAGTCATCAAGAACCAGCACCGTCGGCTCAGCGAAAGAATCCAAATCGTTCAGCAGGGTAGGCAACACCACCTGCCTTGGGTCAGCACCCATCGCCAACAACTCCACCGCACGAACTCCGATGGCGGGGCTGATCTTCTGCAGCGCAGCCACCACATACATCCAAAACCACACCGGGTCGTTGTCGGAACGATCAAGCGACAACCACGAAAACTGTTGGCGCTCAATGGCGCCGCACGCCCACTGCGCCAACAACGTCGTCTTGCCCCACCCCACAGGCGCACTCACCAACGTCAGCCTTCGGGTCTGCCCCGCCGACAACGCCTCCAACAGCGCCGGCCGCTGAACCAGGTGGGCCCCGACAGCCGGAACATGCAGCTTAGTCCCGAGCAGAACTGCCTGTGCGGCCGCTTCTTCGGCCGCGTCGTTGCTATGCAATGGCGCGGTCCGAAGAATCACGGGCGCTCTACGGCACTGACCATCCGAGCCGTTGCCGAACTCAGATTCCGCCGACAGCTCGACGATGTCGTGTTGACCCGTGTTAACACCATGCCCGCTCACCGTGGTTCTCCTCTTCCTCCATCGATGCGTTAACAGCTGTCTTTGATCACAGCGCCGCGTGCAAACCCTGAGCGTCTCGAGATGAAGTGAGATTCGCGTCTTCGCCGGGCTCAATAGTGTCGGGACACCAACGCGTACCCGCTTACGCCGAACACGACCGGCAACATCAGCAGTATTCCCAACAATGTGCTCATGATCGATTCCTCTGTGACCGTTGCTCTCCGGGGGCCGCCCGAGCTGAGCGGTTACGGCGATCAAAGGCTCAGTAACGACGTTGACAGGCGGACACGGCCTTCGCCATCGACCAGCGGGCGATCTTTAGCAGCGGATCGGTGTAGGACTAGCGGCTTCAACTATTGACCGGCTGGTCAATCGGATGGGGGCCGGACGAACTGCACGAGTTCGGCGCGAGACGCGATGCCGAGCTTGGCGAAGGCATTATGCAGATGCGTTTTCACCGTGTGAGGCGATAACTTCAGTCGCTCGGCCACGGAGCGGTTGGTTGCGCCTTCTGCGATCAACTGGACGACCGTCAGTTCCGAATCGGTGAGGCTGTCCCAGCCCGTTTTGGGCCGCCGTTGGACGACGCGCCGTTCCACACCCAACTGCCGCAACTCACGTGCCACCCGGCGCGCATCGGCGACCGCACCGCACTCGAGGTAGGTGTCGAAAGCTGCGTTGAGCCGATCAACCGCCTCGTCAGCGCGATCGATGCGCGCGAGTTCAACGCCAGCATCCTCGGCGGCACCGGCGTAGAGAAGCGGACGCGCCGTCGATTCCAGTAACCCCGCGGCGGCTACCAACGACTGCGCGTCTCGTTCGAGTATCGCGCGGGCGCAGGTGGCAACCCCAGAGAACAGCTGCGCCCGTGGCTGCTCGCGCTCAAGCGCCTCGGTGGCCTGCAGCACCCGTGCCCGCAGGCCGGCATCACCGGCGGCCGAGGCCACCCGCGCACCTAGGATCACAAGATTCAGAACCTCCGGCGTCAGTGGTGTCGCGAGCAGGGAGATATCGCCAAGCCAACGCATCGCGTCGTCCAGATCGTGGCGGTGCCACGCCGTCAGCGCGAGAACGTGCGCGGCTGCCCGACGTACTGTAGATCCGCCGGTCGGGTAGGCGTTGCGCGCGTCATTGACCATTCGTTGCAACAAGTTTCGGTCGCCCGTGTGCACGGCCACTTCGGCCAGAAGCGCCATGCGAATCATGTCGAGGTCGGTCCCGCCCGTCCGCGCTTCGCCCTGCGGCGATTCCACGACGGCGCGCGCCGATGACAACCGGCCTGCCGCCAGATGGACCCATGCGTCGATGTCGCCCCAGATATCGAGTGCCATCGCGTTGTGTTCCCTGCGTGCTTGCTCTTTTCCGTAGGCGATCTGAGCCGCTGCCTCGTCGAGTCGCCCCACTACCGCCAGCAAGTTCGCATAATGCGCCGCCAGCAAGTCATGAGCAGCCGTCGGATCGCTTGCGCGATCGAGCGCGCGGGCCTTCTCGAGACGACGTAGGGCGCGGTCCGCATACCCGTCCGCGCAGTCCAGACAAGCGAGTGTCACATCGGCCACGATCGTCGACTCGAGATCACCGGTTGATGCTGCTGCCGCAGCGGCCTCGTTTGCCGCCCTATGGTGCAATCGACTTTGGTCGTACAGCAGGTTGTAGGCCAGCAACGCGAGATGTCGTGCTCGAGTGACCTCGCTGATGCCGCCCAACTGCAGTGCACGACGGTTCTCCTCTACCCGCCGCTGAACACTGTGCATGTTGATCGTTGGGACCCGGAGACGGATCTCCGCCTCCTCTTCGGGCGTCGCCGCCTCTGAAAGGGCCGCAACGGCTATGTCCTCGGACTCGCGATAGCGGCTGGCGCGGTTGAGCAATTCCACGGTTTCTGCAACCAGTGACCCGTGCTCAGCGTCATCTGCGGACAGCAGTTCCAGTGCGCGCTTGCTCAAGTCCGCCGCCGCACTGGCGTCGCTGTGGCCAACCGATTGTGCGGCCTGGCGAAGCGCGTCGATCGCCTGCCTGTCCCCTGGCTCGGCGCTGCGCGCGAGTTGGGCGGCGACCTCGGCCGGAGCTACGCCCATTCGCAGCATGACCGAGGCCGACTGGCGCTCCATCGCCCGCCGCAGTGACTGGGGCAGGGACTGGCGGGTGGCCTCGCGCAGCAAGTCATGACGAAACTTCAGCCGCTGACCGTCTTCGACAAGAAGATCCGCGCGCACCGCCTCCTCCACCGCTGACAGCAAGGACGCCGGCGACCGATCGAGCATCGCGGCCAGCAACCCGGCCGAAAACCGGTCGGGGAGCACAGCCGCTACCCGCACTATCGACGACGCTTCGCCGGAAAGCAGATCTAGTCGCTGGTGCATTGTTGCGCCCAGACGCCGTGGCAACTCGTGCCCGGTGACCGTCGCACGGCCCTCGGACAAGGTGAGCCGCCCTTCCTCCTCCAGCCCGCCTATCAGTTCGCTGATCAAAAAAGGATTTCCGTACGCCTTCGCGGTCAGTTCCAAGAGCCGGGTATCCGCCCGCGCACGCACCGCGTCGCAGACCATGTCGGCGACTGCATCGGATGCCATAGCCGCCAATCGCAAGAACGTCGCATTCGCGCGCTGCAGCGCCGACAACGTCTCCTGCACCGCAGGCCCACCAGCCCCGGTGCGGGCGGTCAACACCCACAACACCTGCGCGTCCGAGCGCACCCTTGCGAGCGACCGCAGCGCCATCAGGGTCCCGTTATCCGCCCAGTGAATGTCCTCCAACACAATCACCATCGGCGTGTGCGCGGCGGCTGCACGGATTGCGTCGGCCAGATCGTGCACCACCCAATAACGCAGATCCTCCGAGCCGCCCAACCCGCGCAACGCCTCGGCGTCACCTACAGGGGGATCGGCGTTGAGCGTCGCCATGAACAACGCGAAAAACGGCACCGTCTGCTGATACTCGAACGCCTCACCGAACAGCGCCCGCACACCGGCCTTCCCAGCGAGCGCCAGGACCTCGGTCAACAACCGGCTCTTCCCAATACCCGGCGGCCCCTCGATCACCAATACGCCCCCGCGCCCCTGAGCCACCGCAGCAACCAGCGCACCGACCACCTCGAGCTCGTGCGCTCGTCCACGAATCGGCGGAGTGACCAGACGCTGGCCGCCGATGTCGTAGAGACCGGTTGGAGGCCCCATCGGGTGTCCCGTCTACCGTTGATCGAACTGCCGTTCTAGCGCACGCCATTCTAGGCCTGCACGAGTCACCCGCTGGATTTGCTGAGGTTTAGTCAGCGCCGCGCATGAGCTGTCTCAACTGGCCGCGGGAAGTGACGCCGAGCTTGGCGAACGCATTGTGCAGGTGGGTTTTCACCGTATGGGCGGAGAGGTGCAGCCGCTGTGCGACCTCACGGTTGGTCGCCCCTTCTGCGATGAGATTGACGACCGTCAGTTCAGAATCGGTGAGGCTGTCCCAGCCTGTTTTCGCTCGCGGTTGTGCGACGATGCGCCGGCCCACGCCCAATCTGCGCAGCCTCCGGCCCACCCTGCGGGCATCGGCGACCGCCCCGCACTCGATGTAGGTGTCGAACGCCGCATTGAGCTGGTCAAGCCCCTCAGCGTCGCGCTCCGCGCGATTCAACTCCTCGCCGGCATCCTCGGCTGCACTGGCGTAAAGAAGCGGTCGCGAGGACGTGCGAAGCATGTCCGCAACGGCCACCAAAGCCTCGGCATCACGCTCGAGAATCGCGCGGGCGTATCCGGCCACCGCCGCCAACAGCGGCGCCGGTGGCTGCTCGCGCTCAAGCACCTCGGTGGCCTGTAAGACCCGTGCACGCAAACCGGCATCGCCGGCGGCCGAGGCCACCCGGGCGCCCAAGATCAGCCGAACCAGTGCATGGGGAAAAAGGGGTGTTCCCAACAGGTTGATGTCGCCGAGCCAACGCGCTGCTTCATGAATGTCGTTGCGATACCACGCCGCTCGCGTCAGCACATACGCGCATGCTCGACGTTGGCCGGGTGAACCGATGGAGTGGGCATCGCGTGCGTCATTCGCCGTCTGCTGCAACAAGTTTCGGTCATCGGTGTGCGCCGCGACCTCGGCGAGGGTCAGCATTCGATGCACATCCTGCTCGGTCGCGCCTGTCGGCTGTGGGGGCGGCAGCGATTCAGCGGCTTCGCGAGCAGCCGCCAGCCGGCCTGCAGCGAGGTGGACCCACCCGCTGTAGACAGCCCAGGTAGCGAGGGCCAACGAGTTGCGTTCCCGGCGGGCCTGCCCAATGCCTTCGGCGACCCTCGCGGTCGCGTCGTCCAATCGGCCGACGACAGCCAGCAGGCCTGCGTGGAACATCCCGACGTAGGCATGCGCCAACGCCGTCTCATTGGTGTAGGCGAGTTGGCGAAGCTGTTCGAAACGGCCTATTGCGCGGAGCGCGTATCCCTCACCGGAATCGAGCAAAGCGTGGGTGGCCCCGGCCACGATAGTGGCTTCGAGATCACCGGTGGCTGCCGCAGCGGCGGTAGCTTCGTCGGCCGCGGTGCGCCATTGCCCACTCCTGTCTTCCAACACCAGGTTGTAGGCCAACCACGCCAGATGCCGCGCCCGAGTGACTTCGCTGATGCCGCTCAACTGCAGCGCTCGGCGGCTCTCCGCTACCCGCCACTGGGTGGTGTGCTTGGTATGCGTCTGAAGGCGGAGGCGGATCTCGGCCTCGGCTTCAGGTAGGGCCGCCTGCCCGAGCGCCACGGCACCAAGCTCTTGCGCCTCGCCATAGCGACTGGCCCGATTGAGCCACTCCACTGTTTCAGCGACGAGTGACCCGTAATCACCATGGTCGGCAGGCATCAATTGCAGTGCTCGCTTGGTCAGGTCCGCTGCTCCACCGGCATCACTGTGGCCCAACGATTGGGCGGCTTGGCGCAACGCATCCACCGCTTCCATATCTCCTGGCTCTGCGCTACGAGCCAGCTGGGTAGCCACCTCGGCGGGGGCCGCGCCCATCCCCAACATCACCGAGGCCGACTGCCGTTCCATCGCACGGCGCAGCGATTGCGGCAACGACTGCCGGGTGGCCTCACGCAACAGGTCATGCCGAAACCTCAAATGGTCCCCGTCTTCGATGAGCAGATCCGCACGCACCGCCTCCTCCAGCGCCGACAGCAACGACACCGGCTGACGGTCGAGCATCGCCGCCAACAGCCCAGCCGAGAACCGGTCCGGCAGCACCGCAGCTACCCGCACGACCTCTGACGCCGCACCGGAAAGCAGGTCCAGTCGCTGATGCATCGTGGCACCCAAACGCCGCGGTAACTGGTCTCCCGTGACCATCGCCCGGCCGTCAGACAGATTGAGCCGGCCCTCCTCGCCGAGCCCCCCGACGAGTTCGCTGACCAGAAACGGGTTTCCGTGCGCCTTGGCGGCCAGGTTCAACAGCGACGCATCCGCTTTCGCGCGCACCACGTCGCTCACCATGTCGGCGACCGCGTCCGGCGTCATGGCCTCCAATCGCAAGAATGTGGCATTCGCGCGTTGCAGCACCGACAACGTCTCCTGCACCGCAGGCCCACCTGCCCCGGTGCGGGCGGTCAACACCCACAACACCTGCGCGTCCGAGCGCACGCTGGCGAGCGACCGCAGAGCCATCAGGGTTCCGTTGTCTGCCCAGTGAATGTCCTCCAACACAATCACCAAGGGGGTTTGCGCAGCCGCCTCACGAATCGCATCCGCCAGATCGTGCACCACCCAATAACGCAGATCCTCCGAGCCGCCCAACCTGCGCAACGCCTCGGCGTCACCTACAGGGGGATCGGCGTTGAGCGTCGCCATGAACAACGCGAAAAACGGCACCGTCTGCTGATACTCGAACGCCTCACCGAACAGCGCCCGCACACCGGCCTTCCCAGCGAGCGCCAGGACCTCGGTCAACAACCGGCTCTTCCCAATACCCGGCGGGCCGTCGATGACCAGTACACCACCGCGGCCCTGAGCCACCGCAGCAACCAGTTCTCCGATCGCCTCGAGCTCGTGCACCCGCCCACGAATCGGCGGAATGTGAACCTGTCCTGATGCCTTGGCTACGCCCACACCGACCGCCGCCCACCAGGGTGTATCCAGCGGGCGGACGGCTTCCAAGTGGTGTTGTCCACGATTTTTTTGGCCTCCGCTGAGGCTGGCAATCAGTCTAGGCGCGCTTCCATTCCCGCGTCCTGCTGTTATTGCTGCTCATCTGATGCGCGGCACGAATCCAGCCCTCGAGGTTTCCAAGCCACGCCCTTGTCGCGGGGAGGCTCGCCGTGGGCGAATTCCCTGCCGATGGCACCGCCGCCGATGTTCACGATCGATTCGGGCAGATCAGGTTGAGCACTGCCCTTGGTTCATCCGGTCGCTTGCCGGATGTAGCGACCGATCTGGCGCATTGAGCGGGTTGCTTCCGGGATCATCGGCGCGGCGAGCTGGAATACGTGCACCTGGCCTGGCCATATCTGCACTTCGACAGGCACGCCGACGGCGGCAAGTCGTTGGGCGGCGAGCTGCGCATCATGCAGCAGTACCTCGGAGCCGGAGACATGAATCAACGTAGGCGGCAATCCGGGGCCGATGTTTTCGAGTGGTTCGTACAGCGGGGCGGAACCACTCGCACGTGTGATCAGACGTTGGAAGGCGTCGAATGCTCGGGGCGGAAACATCGCATCCGAGGCGGTGTTCGGATGGGCGGTCTTGGCTCGTCCGGCCAGGTGCAGCAGCGGTGACATGGCCACCAGCGCTGCGGGCCGCTCGCCGCACTCAAGGAGGCGTTGCGCTAGCGCGAATCCCAGGTAGCCGCCTGCAGAATCGCCGGCCAGCACGATCTGGTCGGGTTCATAGCCCGTCTCGCGCAGCCGCCGGTAGCCGTCGTGGCAGTCGTCGACGGCGTCGCGGACAGAATGTTTTGGGACCTTGCGATAGTCGGGTACCAGTACCGGGCTGTCGGCAAAGCTGGACAACGTGCTTACCAGTCGACCGTGCGAGTAGGGGCCGCCGGTGAGGAACGCCCCGCCGTGGAGATAGAGCACGACTCGGCGGAGGCCGTCGGCTGGGAGCACTCCGTTGGCGCGGACGAGTTGCGCGGTGCAATGCGCGAGCTGGATGCGCTCGCGCACCGTGCCCGGTGTCGGCGAGATGGTTCGTGCGGCGAACTCGACGACGCCCCACGGCCAGGGTGCCGAGGGCAGATAGCTGCCCGCGCTCAAAGTGGGTCGAATCATCAGGCGGGCGCTCAGCCACGCGATACGCCCCGCCGTGCTGGGGTTGTCGTGGACGACCTCGACGATCCTGCCTGCGCCAACCGCATGTCGTCGAGGCTTTCGCGCACTGGCTCCCCTCAGGTTTGGGCGCGGCGATCGTGACTGTGCTGCGGGCATGCTCATGTCAGGCTGTGAACGGCGCGCATGCCTGGCAGCAGCGTGCGTCCTGTCGATCGCCGAATTTCGTTGAGCCACACCGTTTCTGACGTGTACCTCCGCACAATTGGCACTGTGATTCTGCTGCGGTCGCAGCCTGCTGTTGGCTGCGTTTCCGAATGGCCGCTTGTCCCCGTCTCATCGCGGCGCGGTAGCGCCTGGGCAACTGGTGCTGTCGCCTGGCGTCGTCGTAGTCCACGTACGCGATCAGGGCGGCCAGGAGCGAGGACCCCGCACAGATGCCGGCGGCGACGCCGAAGTGGATCAGTTGACCGCCGATCAACATCAGGCCCGCGTAAGCTCCGGCCATCACAGCCACGACGAGGAAGACGATGCGTAGGCGGGTCATGGCGTCAGTCCGTTGGACCCGATCGGGCGCACAGTGAACACGCTGGGCAGGTATTGGGTGAGACGTCCGCAGGTGCTGCACGACGGCCGGGTCCCGGATCGGGACGCCGTCTCACGTTTGTCCCCCACGTAAGTCGCCATCGCCCCTTGCAAAGCCGTCAGGCAGGATTGGCACAGGATCTCAATGAGGTCACCGCTCGGGCTCAACCCTTGCTGCTCGCATCCGTCGATCGGGTGAATTTCCGCGACGGCCACCGCCGGTGCGCCACATGCAATTCCAGTCGACACCCGCTGGGCGCTGCAGACGGGCTTCAGCGTTTTGAGTTGATCCTCAATCGCCGGGACATTGCCCATGGCTGCATCTGCGTTCGGTTGCGTCGAGCGCCAGGCGAGGGCGGCAGCCTTCCGCATCCGATGCAGAATCGCGGGCGATCGTCGACATTGACGGTGCTTCATCTGGTTTCTCCACTTGCGGTGATGGCGTTCCACGGCGGTCAGCGCAGCCGGCGCTTACCGATCTGGCCATCTGCTGAGCAGCCTCTACCGACGCGGGATGAATGGTCATCACCCGATGACCCGATTCACCCGGGTGACCGACCTGACCCGCTTGGTGTCAACCGCCGTGTCCGTTTTCCGCCAGCACTGTGGTGTGCGCGTTCCTAGCGTCGACGCCATGCACGTCACTCACACGCCGGTTTTGTCGTCCCCTGTCGTATGGTTCATGTCGGTTGCGGCCGCCCTGGGCACGGCCAGTAGCTACCCGCTGCAACCCGCGATCGCGGACGTCGCCGCATCGACACACGCCTCGCTTGCGACGATCGGAGTCGCGTTGGCGTGCGGCCCGCTCGGCTACCTCGTCGGGCTCGGCTTGCTGGTTCCGCTGGTCGACCGGTTCTCGCCAAGGCGCGTGCTGTCAACGCAATTCGGTGCGCTCGGTGTGGCGTTGGGCGTCAACGCGGCCGTCGGCACACCGTGGCTGCTCGGCCTGGTCGTCGCCGTGATCGGCGCCGGATCGTCGGTGGGTGCGCAGTTGAGTTCGGTCGCTGGGCGCTTCGCCCTGCCGGCGCGACGCGCCACCATTCTGGGGATCGTCACCGCGGGCATTTCCGCCGGGATCCTCGCCGGCCGGATGGTCGGTGGCTGGCTGAACGACGAAATCGGCTGGCGTGGAACAGTTCTTGTGCTCGCGGTCGCGTGCGCGGTCGTCGCGCTTGCCGCCCACTCCCTGTTGCCAACGGCACCGGGAGTGGTTCATTCCGGTTATCTGGCCACGCTGCGCGGGCTGCCTGCGCTGTACATGCGCGCACCGCTTCTACTGGCGGCCGGCCGTGGAACATTGTGGTTCTTCGCGTTTTGCGCGGTGTGGTCAGGGCTGGCGGTGGCGCTGTCGCAGCCCCCGTACTCGTACTCGTCGCAGCGCATCGGCGGGTACGCGCTGGCGGGACTGCTTGGCATCGTCGCCACCAGGGTGGCCGGGGCGTGGACGGACAGAGTGGGGGCACGAAGGGTGTTGATGGTCGGGCTCGCGCTCGCGCTGGCCGCGACGGCGGCGCTGGGAACTTACCTGTCCAACACCGCCATCACGTTGGTGTGCCTCGGCCTGTTCGACGCGGGCCTGTTCGCGGCGCAGGTCGCCAACCAGAGCACCGTGCTCGCGATCGACCCGGCCGCACCGGCCCGGTACAACAGCGCCTACATGCTCGTCTACTTCGTTGGCGGCACGCTCGGCACTGCGTTCGGGGCGGCCGCGGTCGACTGGTTGGGTTGGCAGGCAACCACCGGCGTTGCCGCAGGCGCCATCGTTGTCGCGATGATGATCACCGCCGCGAACCGGCACTAGGCTGACCCCGTGTCCGATCCAGTTCTGGTCCAAGTCGACGACCACGTCGCCCTCGTCACCGTCAACGACCCCGAGCGCCGCAACGCCGTCACCGCGGAGATCTCGGCCGCCCTGCGTGCAGCGGTTGACGCCGCCGAGGCCAACCCCGACGTGCACGCCCTGATCGTCACGGGTGCGGGCAAGGCGTTCTGCGCCGGCGCGGACCTGACCGCACTCGGCGCCGCCACCGAGGACGGCCTGCGAACCATCTACGACGGTTTTCTCGCGGTGGCCAACTGCGCATTGCCGACCATCGCAGCAGTCAACGGCGCGGCGGTCGGCGCCGGACTGAACCTGGCCCTGGCCGCTGATGTCCGAATCGCCGGTCCCGCAGCACTTTTCGATCCACGCTTTCAGAAGCTGGGCATCCATCCCGGCGGCGGTGCCACCTGGATGCTGCAGCGCGCGGTCGGCCCGCAGGTAGCGCGCGCCTCCCTGCTGTTCGGGATGCGGTTCGATGCCGAGGCGGCGGTGCGCTACGGGCTTGCATTGCAGATCGCCGATGATCCGGTGGCGGCCGCGCGTGAACTCGCCGCCGGACCGGCCGCCGCGCCCCGCGACGTGGTCCTGGCCACCAAGGCGTCGATGCGCGCGACCGCCAACCCGGGCGTCGTCGACACCGATCAACATCGCATCGCGGTGGACACCGAACTGGGACCGCAAGCCACTTCGATCACGTCGCCCGAATTCGCCGAGAGGTTGGCCGCCGCGCGGCGAAAATGACCCCACCGTCAATCCAGGCGCATACGCTGCAATGGTCGGGGTCAGCAAAGGAGCGCGAGATGAAAAGGCTGGCAGCAGCGGTGTGCGCCGCCATGGGGATTGCCGTGGTGCCGGTGGTGATGGCGCCGGTCGCGGACGCGGACGTGTGCGCGGCCGGGGGCGGACGCCATTTCTCGGTCGGAGGTTGCACCAATATCGCCGGTGACGCGGCAGCGGTGGCCATCGCCTCGCAGCACGTCCCCTACGTGCCCGGCGAGATTCCGTGCTACACCGCAGAAGGCGTGCCGTATTACACACCTCCTGGCCAACCCTGCTAGAGGTCGAGCAGCGCCAGTTCCGGCGTCTCGATGAGGTCGCGCAGGTCGGTGAGGAACGCGGCGACCTGGGCACCGTCGGCGATGCGATGGTCGAACGCACATGTCAGTGACATCGTCGGCCGCGCAACCACCTCGCCGTCGACCACCACCGGGCGCGGCCTCAGCGACCCCATTCCCAGGATCGCGGCCTCCGGGTAGTTGATCACCGGCACGCCGTCGTCCAACCCCAGTGCGCCGAAGTTCGACACGGTGAACGTCGAGCCCTGCAACTGCGACGGTTTCAGCGTGCCCGCCCGTGCGTCGCGGATGAGTTGAGCCACCACGGCCGCCAGCTCGCGCGTCGTCTTCGCATGTGCGTCGGTGACGACGGGTACCAGCAGCCCGCGCGGCGCGGCCACCCCGAACCCCAGATGCACCGCCGAGTGCAGGTGGATCTGCGGGCCGTCGGTGGTCTCCAGCCATGTTGCGTTCAGGTGGGGGTGACGGCGCAGCGCGATGGTCAGCAGCCGCAGAATCAGCACGAACGGGGTGACCGGTGACTCCTCGTCCACCGCGTCGCGGAACCGGTCACGCATTTCAAGCAGCTTGGTGCAGTCCACCTGGACCCCGGCATGCGCATCGGGGATCTGCCTGCGGGACAGTGTCATCCGATGCGCCATCTCGGCCTGCACTCCGCGCACCGCGAGCATCTCCGGGGTCGGCGCCGACCGTCCCGCCGCGGCCAGCACGTCCTCGCGGGTGATCACGCCGTCGGGCCCGGTGCCCGCGACTGCGGACAGGTCGACGTTCAGTTCGGCGGCCAACTTGCGCACCGACGGCTTGGCCCGCGGCCGCTCACCGACCGATCTCCTTCTGCTGGAGTCCATCTCGTCGTCGGCGCCATAGCCGACCAGGACCGGTTTGCGCGCAGTGCCGTTCGTCGACTCGGCCTCCGATGTCGCGATGCGCACCAGAACGGACCCGACAGTCAGCGTGTCTCCTTCGGCGCCACCGAGTTCGGTGATCCGGCCCGCGAACGGGCTGGGGATCTCGACCTCGGCCTTGTTCGTCTCGACCGTGCACAACGTCTGGTTCAGTTCGACCTCGTCGCCCACCGCGACACTCCACCCGGTGATCGTCGCGTCTTCGAGGCCCTCGCCCAAGTCGGGTACGAGAAAGTCCTTGACCGCGTTCGTGCCTTCGGGGCTCACGGCTGCCCCATCGCACGTTCGACGCAGTCCAGTAGCCGGTCGGGGCCCGGCAGCCACAGCTTCTCGAGCCGCGCAGGCGGGTACGGCGTGTCGAATCCGGTGGCACGCAACACCGGCGCCTCGAGGTCGTAGAACAACTCCTCCTGGATGCGGGCGGCCAACTCGGCGCCGAAGCCCAGTGTGCGCGGACCCTCGTGCATCACCACCGCGCGACCGGTCTTACGGACCGAGGCGGCCACGGTGTCGAAGTCCAACGGGTTCAACGTCCGCAGGTCGACCACCTCCAGGCTCCAGCCCCGTTGGTCGGCGAGGCCGGCCGCGCTGAGCGCGGTGGCGACCAGCGACCCGTACGTCACCACGGTGACATCCGCGCCGTCCCGCCGCACCGCGGCCTTACCGGACGGCAGCGCCGGCGCGTCGGTATCGACGGCCTCGCGGGTCCAGTAGCGCCGCTTGGGCTCCAGATAGATGACCGGATCCCGGCTGGCAATCGATTGCCGCAGTAGCCAATACGCGTCCGACGGCGTCGAAGGCACCACGACCTTGAGGCCGGCGGTGTGCAGCCAGTAGCTCTCGGTGGACTCCGAGTGATGCTCCACCGCGCCGATGCCGCCGAACGACGGGATGCGGATGGTCACGGGCATGTCGACGTCACCGTGTGTACGCATACGGTACTTCGCCAGGTGGCTGACCATCTGGTCGAACGCGGGCGCAGCGAAGCCGTCGAACTGGATTTCCGGAACCGGCACCAGGCCGCGGATCGCCAACCCGATGGCGATGCCGACGATGCCGGACTCGGCCAGCGGGGTGTCGAAACACCGCTGCTCGCCGAAGGTTTCGGTCAACCCCTCGGTGACCCGGAAGACGCCACCCAACGTGGCGACGTCCTCGCCGAACACCAGCACCCGGTCGTCGGCCGCCATCGCGTCGTGCAGGGCGCGGTTGATCGCCTGCGCCATGGTCAGCGTCGGCGCGGACGGCACAGTCGTCAGCAGCGGTCCCCGCGGCTCCGGTACGTCGTCGCCGCGCATCGGGGGTCGTTCGATGATCTGAGTCACGTCAGGCCTCCTTCGCCAACTCGGTCAGCAGTTGTTGCCGCTGGCGTACCAGGTCGGGGGTGATGTCGTGATACACCGTGTCGAACATCTCGCCGACGTCGAAATCCTCAGCACCGACGATGGATTCGCGTAGTTCGGTCCGCAGTCGCTTCGACTTGGCGTCGACGCGTGCCGCCAACCGGTCGGTCCACACGCCGACGGTCTGTAAGTAGGCGCGGTAGCGCGCGATCGGGTCGAGCGCCGCCCAGTGGTCGACCTCCTCCTGCGACCGGTATCGCGTCGGATCGTCAGAGGTGGTGTGCGGGCCCATGCGGTAGGTGACGGCTTCTATCAGGGTCGGCCCGCCGCCGTCGCGGGCGCGCTGGGCCGCCTCGGCGACCACGGCGTAGCACGCCAACACGTCGTTGCCGTCGACGCGGATGCCGGGCATGCCATAGCCGATCGCTCTGTGCGCGATCGACGGCCCCGCCATCTGATGGGTCACCGGCACCGAGATGGCCCACTGGTTGTTCTGGATGAAGAAGACACACGGCGCACCGAACACGGCGGCGAAGTTCAGCGCCTCGTGCGCGTCGCCCTCGCTGGTGGCACCGTCGCCGAGGAATGCCAGCGTGACCGAATCCTCGCCCAACCGCTGGGCGCCCATCGCCGCGCCAACCGCGTGCAGGCCGTGGGTGCCGATCGGGATGGCGATCGGGGCGACGCACTTGTCGGTGAAGCCGAGTCCGCCATGCCATTTGCCCCGCCAGACGGCGCCCATCTGAGCCGGCGTGATGCCGCGCAGCAGGAATGCGCCGATCTCGCGGTACTGCGGGAACAGCCAGTCGGTCTTGCGCAGACAGGCCGCCGCGCCGATTTGCGCGGCTTCCTGACCGCGACACGACGCGAACAGCGCCAGTTCCCCCTGGCGTTGCAGGTTGACGAATTCGCTGTCGAGGTCGCGCGTGACGACCATCAGCTCGTAGAGCCAACTCAGCGTTTCGGGTGGAAGTTCGCGGCTGTAGCGATTCTCGGCTGTCGGCGTCCCGTCGGGGTCCACCAGCCGGATCGGCGCGAGATCGACCTGCGCCGCCGCAGAAACATCGGCCATACCGCCTCCTTGTCGGGTGACGGCATGTTCCGCCGTCGTACCGTGAGGTGCTCAGCGAAGCGGCGGTAGAGCAAATCCCCTGGTGAGGGGCTGTCGGTCAGCTACCGGGGTGTGGAGCCGACCAGACGATGCGCTCTGCCCGCCCCAACACTGGGGCAATGTCCATTATGCCCTGGGTCACACGTCCGCGCCGTCCGCCGCGGGACGTGTCGAGCGTCAGCCGTTTGCCGACGCGACGATCCGCTCCGCCCGGCGCAGGACCGGAGCATCGACCATCAAGCCGTCGAACTGGAACACACCGCGTTCGCTGGCGGCGGCAGTGAGCACCGCCTGCGCCCACTCGACCTGCTCCGGTGTCGGCGCATAACCGGTGCGGATGACCGCCACTTGCGACGGATGAATGGCGACCTTGGCGTCGAAGCCGACCGCCACCGCGTCGTCGACCTCCTTGCCGAGGCCGTCGAGGTCCTTGATGTCCAAGTACACCGAATCCAGCGCCATCCGCCCGTATGCCTTGGCGGCAAGCAGGGTCTGCGACCGGACATGCCGCGCCACCTCGCGGTAGCTGCCGTCCGGGTACCGGTTGGCGGTGCCGCCCAGCACCGCGAACAGGTCCTCGGCGCCCCACATCAACGCCAACGAGTTGTCCATCCGCGCCAGTTCGTTGACCGCCAGCGCACCCAACGGCGTCTCGATCAACACCACCACGTCAAGCGGCGCCAGATCCCGAACCTGCTGCGGCTCTTCGGTCTTCGCCAACATCACCGTGGTGTAGGCCGTACCGGACAGCGCCTCCAGGTCCAGTTGATGGTCGGGGGTCCCGCTCGGATTGACACGCACGACGGTGCGGTTCGGATCGAGAGGCGTTTCGATCAGCGCTCTACGGGCCGCCTCGCGGTCCTTGGCCGCAACGCCGTCCTCGAGGTCGAGGATCACCACATCGGCTGCCGCTGCGGCCTTTTCGAACCGTTCGGGTCGGTCGGCCGGGCAGAACAACCACGCCGGGCCGGTCTGGCTGAGTGCCACGATTACTCCCCCTCGGGTCGCTTGCGCACCATGGTCTTGCGCGATGCCGTGGCGACGATGTCGCCGTGCTGGTTGCGGCCGGTGTGGGCGAACGTCACGATTCCCTCGCCGGGTCGGCTCTTGGATTCCCGTTTGTCGGTCACCTCGGTCTCGGCGTACAGCGTGTCGCCGTGGAACAGCGGCTTGGGAAACGCCACCTCACCGAACCCGAGGTTGCCGACGATGGTGCCCTGCGTCAGTTGCGCCACCGAAAGCCCGACCAGCGTCGAGAGCGTGAACATCGAATTCACCAACCGCTGGTTGAACGGCGGCAACGCATCGGAGAACGCGGCGTCCAGATGCAGCGCCTGGGTGTTCATCGTCAGCGTGGTGAACAGCACGTTGTCGGCTTCGGTGATGGTGCGACCGGGGCGGTGCTGGTACAGCACGCCGGTCTCGAACTCCTCGAACCACAGCCCGCGCTGGACGACTACCCGCTGATCGCTCACAGGCCGGCCTCGCGCGCGATCAGCATCAACTGCACTTCCGTTGTGCCCTCACCGATTTCGAGGATCTTGCTGTCGCGGTAATGACGCGCGACGGCGTATTCGTTCATGAATCCGTACCCGCCGAACACCTGGGTCGCGTCGCGGGCGTTGTCCATTGCGGCCTCGCTGGCCACCATCTTGGCGATGGCCGCGGCCTTCTTGAACGGCTTGCCCGCCAACATCAGTGCCGCGGCGTCGTAGTACGCGGTGCGCGCAGCGTGCGCCCGCGCCTCCATGCGTGCGATCTTGAACGCGATCGCCTGATAGGTGCCGATGCGCGCGCCGAACGCCTCTCGTTCCTTCGCGTACTTCACACACTCGTCGACACAACCCTGGGCGGCACCGACCGACAGCGCGGCGATGGCGATCCGGCCCTCGTCGAGGATGCGAAGGAAGTTGGCGTATCCGCGTCCGCGCTCGCCGAGCAGGTTTTCCGCGGGCACCCGCACGTCGTCGAACGACAGCGGGTGGGTGTCCGAGGCGTTCCAGCCGACCTTGTTGTACGCCGGTTCGGCGGTGAATCCCTCGGTGGGCACCGGCACCAGGATCGACGAGATCTCTTTCTTGCCACCGCTTTCGCCGGTCACCGCGGTCACGGTGACCAGCTTGGTGATGTCGGTGCCCGAGTTGGTGATGAACTGCTTGGAGCCATTAATGATCCATGTCGACCCATCCATCCG
This sequence comes from Mycobacterium sp. 3519A, assembly GCF_900240945.1. NCBI lineage: Bacteria > Bacillati > Actinomycetota > Actinomycetes > Mycobacteriales > Mycobacteriaceae > Mycobacterium > Mycobacterium sp. 3519A. The sequence goes on along the minus strand of NZ_OESG01000011.1, from coordinate 280,722 downwards.
GGCGGTGGTCCTGGTGGCCCCCGCGTCGGTGCCACCACCGGCCTCGGTCAGGCCGAACGCGCCGAGCGCTTTGCCACTTGCCAACAGCGGCAACCACTCCTGCTTCTGTTGGTCGTTTCCGAAGCGGTACACCGGCATCGCGCCAAGAGACACGCCCGCCTCGAGCGTGATCGCCACACTCTGGTCGACCTTGCCGAGTTCCTCCAGCGCCAGACACAGCGCGAAGTAGTCGCCGCCCATGCCGCCGTACTCCTCGGGAAACGGCAGGCCGAACAAGCCCATATCGGCCATCCCCGCCACCACCTCGTACGGGAACGAATGTTCCTCGTCGTGTTTGGCGGCGACGGGCGCGACGACGGTCTGCGCAAAGTCGCGGACCGTCTTGGCGAGTTGTTCGTAATGATCCGGCAGCATTCCGGTGGCTAAAAAGTCGCTCATGATTCGTCTTCCTTACTTGTGATGATCCTCGCCAACGGCTGGCCCACCTTGACCTGGTCGCCGACGGCGACGAGAAGTTCCACTGCGCCGTCGACGGGCGCGGTCAGCGCGTGCTCCATCTTCATGGCCTCGACGGTGACGACGACGGTGCCCGCGGCGACGTTGTCGCCGTCCTCGACGCCGACTGCCACCACCGCGCCGGGCATCGGACTGGTCAGTTCGGCGTCTCCGCTGTGTTCGTCGTCGGGCCGCACCGGCGCTTCCCGGACTTCTTCGACCTTGGCGGTGCGACCGCCGCCAGACAGCCAGATCTGGCCGTCGGTGGCGGCCACCAGGTACTCGGTGCGCAGACCGGCCAGCGTGACGCTCAGCCGGTTACCGTCGAGAGACGCTGCCAGTGAACGTGTTTCACCGTCTTCGACGCGCGCCGTGGCGGCACCCGGGGTGCCGACGAGATGGACATGGTCGGTGCGGTCACCCGCATGCAGCCGGAACGTCGTGGGTGCCCGCTGTCCCATCCGCCACCCCGACGGCACAGCCCACAAGTCACCAACGGGCGCCGGCCAGCACCGCAGCCACTTGTAGGCGGCCGCGGCGATCAGTTCGTCGTCACCGCATTGCGCCGCGACGTAGTCGGGCGTTCTGCGGTCCAGCAGTCCGGTATCCAACCGGCCCGCGGCGACATCGTCGTCGGTGAGCAGGAAGCGCAGGAAGTCGATGTTGGTGGTGATACCGAGCACCGCGGTGTCGGCCAGCGCACGGTCGAGCAGGCGTAGCGCGGCGGGCCGGTCGTCGGCGTGGGCGATGACTTTGGCCAGCATCGGGTCGTACTCGCTGCCGACGACGGTGCCGACGGCGAGGCCGGAATCGACCCGCACACCGGGCCCATCGGGTTCGGCGAGGCCCAACACGTCACCACCGGTGGGCAAGAAGCCGCGCGCAGGGTCCTCCGCATAGACCCGGGCCTCGACGGCGTGACCGCGCATCACGATGTCGTCCTGACCGATCGGCAGCTTCTCCCCCGCCGCGATGCGAACTTGGAGTTCGACCAGGTCGACACCGGTGACCATCTCGGTGACCGGGTGTTCCACCTGAAGGCGGGTGTTCATCTCCATGAAGAAGAACTCGTCGGGCCGGTCGGCGGACACGATGAATTCGACAGTGCCTGCGCCGGTGTAGTCGACGCTGCGGGCGGTGTCACAGGCCGCCGCGCCGATGCGTGCCCGTGTCGCCGGGTCGAGCAGCGGCGACGGCGCCTCCTCGATCACCTTCTGATGACGCCGCTGCAGGCTGCATTCGCGCTCGCCGAAATGCACGACGTTGCCGTATCCGTCGGCGAGCACCTGTACCTCGATGTGCCTGGGGTTCAACACGAATCGCTCGAGGAACAACGTGTCGTCGCCGAACGCCGACGCCGCCTCGCGACGGGCGCTGGCCAGTGCCGCGGCCAGTTCCGACGGGTCGTGCACCACCCGCATCCCTTTACCGCCGCCGCCCGCCGACGGCTTGACCAACACCGGGAAACCGACCTCGTCGGCCCCCGCGATCAGATCGGCGTCGGTCAGGCCGGGCCGGGACACCCCGGGCACCACGGGGACACCGAACGCCGACACAGCCGCCTTCGCCGCGATCTTGTCGCCCATGGTCTGGATGGCGGCGGCGGGCGGCCCGATGAACACGATCCCGGCGGCTTGCAGCGCCGCCGCGAATTGTGCGTTCTCCGAGAGGAATCCGTAGCCGGGATGGACCGCCTGGGCGCCGGTGCGCTGCGCCGCCCCCACCACCGCGTCGATGTCCAGATAACTCTGCCGCGCAGGCGCGGGCCCGATGCCGACGGCGACGTCGGCCTCGGCCACGTGGCGGGCGTTGGCGTCGGCGTCGCTGAACACCGCGACCGACCGTATCCCCATCGCGCGCAGCGTGCGGATCACCCGCACCGCGATCTCCCCGCGGTTGGCTACCAGAACGGTGTTGAAGTGCATCGTCACATCCTGAACACGCCGTAGGAAACCGCTTCTAGCGGTGCTTGCGCGACGATCGAAAGGGCAAGCCCCAGTACCGTTCTGGTGTCCGCCGGGTCGATCACGCCGTCGTCCCACAGCCTGGCCGTCGAGTAATACGGGTTGCCCTGGTCCTCGTACTGCTGGCGGATCGGCGCCTTGAACTTCTCTTCTTCTTCCGGCGTCATCTCGCCGCGCACCGTCGCGAGCACCGACGCGGCCTGCTCACCACCCATCACGGAGATCCGCGCGTTGGGCCACATCCACAGGAACCGCGGCGAGTACGCGCGGCCACACATCGAGTAGTTGCCCGCGCCGTACGATCCGCCGATCACCACGGTGAGTTTGGGCACCCTGGCGCAGGCGACAGCGGTCACCATCTTGGCGCCGTGCTTGGCGATACCGCCTGCCTCGTAGTCACGGCCGACCATGAACCCCGAGATGTTCTGCAGGAACAGCAGCGGCGTGTTGCGCTTGTCGCACAGTTCGATGAAATGCGCACCCTTGAGCGCGGATTCGCTGAACAACACGCCGTTGTTGGCGACGATGCCGACCGGGTGACCGTGGATACGGGCGAAGCCGGTGACCAACGTGCTGCCGTAGTCGGCCTTGAATTCCGCGAATTCGCCGCCGTCCACGATCCGGGTGATCACCTCGTGCACGTCGTAGGGCACCCGTGGGTCGACGGGCACGACGTCGTAGAGCTCGGTCTGGTCCGCGACGGCGTCGACGGTCGGCAGCACGTCCCACGGCACCGGTGTCCGGGGCCCGAGTGTCGCGACGATGCGACGGACGATCCGCAGCGCGTCACGGTCGTCGTGCGCCAAATGGTCTGTGACACCGGAGGTTTTGGAGTGCAGGTCACCGCCGCCGAGTTCCTCGGCGGTCACCACCTCGCCGGTGGCGGCCTTCACCAACGGCGGACCGCCGAGGAAGATGGTGCCCTGGTTGCGCACGATCACCGCCTCGTCGCTCATCGCGGGCACATACGCGCCGCCCGCGGTGCACGACCCGAGTACCGCAGCGATCTGCGGGATCCCTTCGGCGGACAGGTTGGCCTGGTTGTAGAAGATGCGGCCGAAGTGCTCGCGGTCGGGGAACACCTCGTCCTGGCGCGGCAGGAACGCCCCGCCGGAGTCGACGAGGTAGATGCAGGGCAGCCTGTTCTGGCCTGCGATCTCCTGCGCGCGCAGGTGCTTCTTGACGGTGATCGGGTAGTAGGTGCCGCCCTTGACCGTCGCGTCGTTGGCCACGATCATGCATTCCCGACCGGACACCCGGCCGATGCCCGCGATCATTCCTGCGCCTGGGCATTCGTCGTCGTACATTCCGTCGGCGGCCAGCGGGGCCAGTTCGAGGAATGCGCTGCCTGCATCAAGCAGGCCGTCGACGCGGTCGCGCGGCAGCAGCTTTCCGCGGCTGACATGGCGCTCCCGCGCGCGTTCCGGGCCGCCGAGCGCCGCAGCGGCCAACTTCGCACGCAACTGTTCGACCAGCGCGAGATGCTCGTCGCGATGACTGCCCTGCGGTGCCCTCATGAGACCCGTTCGTTTGAGTTAATGACGACTAACTTTGTGGTATGTTAGTCACGATTAACCGAGTTGTCCACTAGCGAGTTGGAGGCGCGAATGGCCACGTCGACGCGTTCCTCGACGCGACGCAGCCGGGCCAAATCCGACCGTCGCAGCCAGCTCATCGCGGCCGCCGAACGCCTGGTGGCCGAACGGGGCTATCTGGCTGTGCGACTGGAGGACATCGGGGCGGCCGCCGGTGTCAGCGGCCCCGCGATATACCGGCACTTCCCCAATAAGGAGGCGCTTCTCGCGGAGCTTCTCGTCGGCATCAGCGCCCGCCTGCTGGCCGGGGCCACCGCCGTCGTCGACCAGGCCGACAGCGCCGCAGATGCGTTGGACGGGCTCATCGACTTTCACTTGGACTTCGCGTTGGGGGAATCGGATCTGATCCGCATTCAGGACCGCGACCTTGGACACCTGCCGCCGACGGCCAAGCGTCAAGTGCGGAAGGCGCAACGGCAATACGTCGAGATCTGGGTGGACGTGCTGCGGCAGTTGAACGACTCGCTGAGCGAGGAGGACGCCCGACTGATGGCACACGCGGCGTTCGGGTTATTGAACTCGACACCACACAGCGTGAAGCCGAATAGCGCAAAAGCGGCCGAGGCCAGTTCGCGATCCGTCCTGCGGGCGATGACGGTCGCTGCACTGGCCTCGGCCGGTCGTTGAAAGCGCTAGTACCAGACTCTCCTGCCGCCGACCGGGCGACCGACGGAGCCGAGAATCCAGAAGACGGCGCCGACGACGAGCAGCACGACGCCGATGTAGGTGAGGATCGATATGCCAAAGATCAGCCCGAGAATGAGCAGAATGGCTCCCAGGACAATCATGGTGTCTCCATTTCTAGTGAATTGTTAACCGCCAGTTGGCTACTGGCTGGGCTCAGGAATGTTGCAGTTGGTCACCTTGGGGTTGACTCCCGCATAGTTCAGCGGGCCCGCGACCACCGTCAAAGCGATGGACCCCGCTGTTGCACAATTGTTTTCGGAGTTCTTGAAGTAGTCGCGCTGATAGGCCGCGACCACCCCGATCAGCAACCAGACGAGCACAATGACGCCGAGAATTCCGCCGCCTCGCATGTCTGCCTCCATCCGTTGTCCGCGCCAGCGACTGACGCGCAGCGACGGTTTACCCGGCGGACAATTTGTCCAAACCTCAGGTCAGCTACGGATTGATCAAGAAATCGAGGCGCCGGCGAACGCCGCGGTGAGCCAGTCACTCATGGCGGTCACCAGCACAGCGCGGTTCTCGCGGCGGACGATCTCATGACCGTCGTCGTCGAACGTCAACAGTTCGACGGTGCGGTCCAACGCGCGCAATGCGTCGTACATTTGCTGTGATTCGGTGGGCGGCACGTTGGTGTCGTTGAGGCCGTGCACCAGCAGCAGCGGCGCGGTCAGCGCGTGCGCGCGCAGCAGCGGCGACAAGTCGTCGAGCAGTTCACGGTCGCTGACCGGATGGCCGTATTTCGGATGGGCGGCAGCGGCGATCCACGGTTCTGTCGTGCGGTACCAGGTGTTCAAATCGCTCATCCCGCAGATGCTGATGCCTGCGGCGAACAGTTGCGGATGAAAAGTGAGCGCGGCCTGGGTCAGGTATCCGCCGTAGGACCATCCGCAGCACGCGATGCGCTCCCGCGGAGCGAACCCACAGTCGACGAGATAACACGCGGCGTCGGCGACATCGTCGATGGCGGCGAACCGCCGTTCCTTGTCGTCGGCGTGCATGAACGTCCGGCCGAATCCGCCCGACCCGCGGACATTCGGGAGGAACACTGCGATCCCCGCTTCCAGCAGCGGCGGGAAGAACTCGTTGTAGCCGGGCCTGCCCTGTCCTTCCGGCCCGCCGTGCAGGAAGATCATCGCGCCGATGGATTCGACGCCGTCGGGCGGGCGGAACAACCATCCGGTGAACTCGAGTCCGTCGCGCGCGGTGATCCTCTGCAGTGTGGGGTCCGCGGTGACCGGCCCGCTGCTCGGTTCCCTGTCGACCAGTTCCCACTCCCGCGTCCGCGGATTGACCAACTCGACCACCGGCGGCAGCGATGGACTCTCTACCGTCATCGCCAGCATCGAGCCGCCGGCACTGATGCTCAACTCGCTGGCCACCATGCCGGGCAACGGAATTGGCCCGTGCAAGGTGTTGTCGGCGAGCTCGAGGATCTGTAATTCACTGGCGCCGTGGATGTTCCACAGCATCGCCACCGTCGACAGGTCGTCGCTGACGGTGAACTCGTCGAGTTCGAAACCCGGTCGTTCGGCGACCACCTGATACGACACCCCGTCCGGCGTCGCCGTGACCTCGAGCAGCCTGGCGTGTTCGGCGCCGTTCTCGCTGCGGATCAGCGCGCGCACATAGCCTTCGGTGCTGTTGACTCCATATGCTTTCGCGGGCTGGTAGAGCCGCGTCAGTTCGCCATCCAGCCCCGCCCGCAGCCGCCGCGGGCTGTGGTCGTCGAGGATGATGCCCGCATCGGTGGTGGAGCCGGGATCGTATGGCAGCAAAGCGATTTCGGTTAGTCCGCGCAGCAGGATCAGGTCGCGGTAGCCGCGCGGACCGACCCGCACCAGCGCTGCCCCGGCCCACGCGTCGACCAGCCTGCCGCCGGAGCGGCGGTCGAGCACCACGGTGGTGCCGTCGGACGGGTCGATCAGACATGAGCTGCCGACGCCGTCCTCGCCGGTGAGGATCGCGGCGACCTTGGTGCCATCCCATGCGATCAGCTCCGCGGTGCCCTCCTGGGCACCTGCCGGCCAGTTGTCGATGCGCCTCGCCGCGCGGTCGTCGGGATCAGTTGTGACGATCCAGATCTGACTGCGGGTCGCGCCGTCGGGCGCCACCTCACATGCCAGCCAATGGCCGTCGGCGGAATGGAGGACGCGGGTGACGGCGCCCTCGACGGGCAGTTCGACGTCGCGCGATGAGCTGGTCCGCCAGCCGCGAAGGAAGCGCTGGACGGCGCGCGGGAAGCCGCTGTCGTCGATCAAATGGGCGAACGCGGTCGCATCGGGCGACATCGATGCCCCGTAGAGGCGACGGACCTGCGCTCCCATTGTTTCGATTCTGCACGGTGGCGGGCTGCGCGACGGCGGCACACCGCGAAGTCCGAGGTGAGCGCCGGTGCTTGATCGACTGAGCGGCTGCACAGGTACCCTGCAGCCATGAGGTGGGTATGACGGATTCACCACGCCGCGACGGGCCCGAGCCGTTTCCTAACAGCTATCCCGGATACAGCGATCCGGCATATGCCAGTCAGGCGCCGTACGGCCCCACCTACCAGGCGCCGGTGAACCCGGCGCCGACTGAGCGGCTGTCCGGGTATCCGCCCTACGGCTACGACCCCTACGCGACCGGCCAATATGGCGGGCAGTATCCGCCAGGAGCGCCGCCTCCGCAGGAGCCGGAGGGTCCGAAGTCGCCGCGGTGGCTGTGGATCGTCGCGGGCGTCGCGATCGTCACGGTGATCGGACTGGTGATCGCTTTGGTGATCGTCAACAGCTCCAAGCAGGACACCGTGGTGGCGCCGCTGCCGTCCATCCAGGAGCCGACCACCACCCGGCCGACACCCACCACGACGCCGCGCCCGACCATCCCCGTCTTCCCGCTGCCGACGGTGCCGAGCACCCCGTCGCCCACCAGTCCGTCGACGCCCGGCGCCACCCAAACGGTCGTCTACGACGTGGCGGGCGACGGACGCGCCATCAACATCACCTATGTCGACACCGGTGGTGTGTTGCAGACCGAGTTCAACGTGATGCTGCCGTGGAGCAAGGAGGTCGAACTGGCAGATCCTGCCGAGGACTCCGCAAGCGTCAGCATCATCAACGTCGGGCGGGAAGTGAGTTGCTCGATCACCGTCGACGGGGTCCAGGTCCAGCAGCGCACCGGCGCAGGGCTGACCATCTGCACGGCGGTCGGTTAGACGACAGCGTGCCTGCGCGGCACCTGCACGGCGACCATCGCCGCGAAACCTATTGCCAGCACCAGCATCAGCCCCGCTATGCCCGCGCGGTCAGCTCCGAAGACGGCGACGAACGTCGAGAACGCCAGCGGTGCCAGCGGCGCGACGGCGCGGCCGGTCATCGTGTACAGCCCGAACGCGACGCCCTCCTTGCCGTCGCTGGTCATGCGCAGCAGCAGGGTGCGCGCCGACGCCTGGGTCGGCCCGATGAACAGGCACAGCAGCAGGCCGCACACCCAGAATGCGGCGGCACCCGACGATGCCATCAGCGCGGTCCCGACGGCGATGGTGGACGCCAGCGAGGTCAGGATGACGGTCTTGGATCCGACGCGGTCGTCGAACAGCCCGCCGAGCACCGCCCCCGTCGCGGCAACCACGTTGGCGAGGATGCCGAACAGCAGCACGTCGGACGCCGAGACGCCGTAGACGTTGACGCCCAGCACCGCTCCGAAGGTGAAGACGCCGGCCAGACCGTCCCGGAACACCGCGCTGGCGAGCAGGTAGTAGACGAAGTTGCGGTCGCGCCGCCACTCGCCGACCAGGTCGGCCCACAGCTTGCGGTAGGCGCCGAGCACCCCCACCGCGGAGTGCGGCGCCCGCACCAGATCGACCGACGGCGGGGCCGCGATGAGCACCGGCAGCGCGAACACCGCCATCCATCCGGCGGTGAGCAGCATGGCGGCGGGCACGTTCTGACTGCCGTGTGACATGAAGCCCGCGTAGACGATGGCCAGCAGTGTCATGCTGCCGAGATAGCCTGCTGCCCAACCGAATCCGGACACCCGACCCGACGTTTCCGGGGTGGTGAGCTGGCGCAGCATGGCGTTGTACGGCACGGTGGCGAGGTCGTTGCACGCCGCGGTGAAGCCCAGCAGCAGTAGGCCGGCCAACAGGTAGTCGACGTCGTCGCGGATCAGGCTCATCGACGCCGTCAGCGCGACCACCATCGCGGTGAGCAGTCCCAGGGTCTGACGGCGCCGGTGCGGTCCGTCCACCCACACCCCGATAACAGGCGCCAGGAGGGCGACGACGACGCCCGAGGCGAACAACGCCCAGCCGAGCAAGCTCGCCGGGCTGGTGTCGCCGGGCAGGTCGTCGCCGACGTCGCGGGTCAGGTACACGGAGAAGACGAAGGTCACGACGATCGCGCCGACGCCGGTGGAACCGCAGTCCCACAACGCCCACGCGAGCACTCGCAACCGGCTCATGCACGTCAAGATATAGTCCGGCCCATGCCAGTACCCGGTCCCAGCGCCGATGCCCGTGCCGTCGTCACCGGTGCCTCGCAGAACATCGGCGAGGCGCTGGCCATCGAACTCGCCGCCCGCGGCCACCACCTGATCATCACCGCGCGCCGGGAGGACGTGCTGCGCGCATTGGCAGACCGGATCACCCAGCAGTTCGGGGTGACCGTCGAGGTGCGACCGGTGGACCTGGCCGATCCCGAGCAGCGGGCCAAGCTGTGCGACGAGTTGGCCGCGCGCGAGATCTCGATCCTGTGTGCCAACGCGGGCACGGCGACGTTCGGACCGGTGGCGTCGCTGGACGCGGCGGGCGAGAAGGCCCAGGTGCAGCTGAATGTGCTTGGCGTGCACGACCTTACGCTCGCAGTGTTGCCCGGCATGGTGCAGCGCGGAGCGGGCGGGATCCTGATTTCCGGTTCCGCCGCAGGCAATTCGCCGATTCCGAACAACGCGACGTATGCGGCCACCAAGGCCTTCGCCAACACGTTCAGCGAGTCGCTACGCGGCGAACTCAAGAAAGCGGGCGTGCATGTCACGCTGCTCGCGCCAGGCCCGGTGCGCGAGACGCTGCCCGCCGAGACCGAGCAGTCGCTGGTGGAAAGGCTGATCCCGGACTTCCTGTGGATCTCGACGGAATACACGGCCAAGTTGTCGCTGGATGGCTTGGAGCGCAACAAGATGCGCGTCGTGCCGGGTGTGACGTCGAAGGCGATGTCGGTGGCGTCGGGCTACACGCCGCGCGCCATCGTGACGCCGATCGTCGGCGCGGTCTACAAGAAGCTCGGCGGCGGCTAGCGGCACCCGTTCCCGCCCAAACGGACAAATGGGCGCGAAAGTGCGAGTAGTTCACGCCATTTCGTCGATCTCGACGCGACGCGCTAGCGGCGCCGACGGCCGGTGCCGAAAATGCTGCGGGTGATCTCGCGGCCTGCGACCGTGGCGGCCGACCGCAGGAAGCTCTTGAACGCCGAACTCTGCAGCACCTCAGCCACCATGCTGCCCTCGACCGCGTCGCGGCTCTTCGCCTGGCCCTCGGCGCTGGCTGCTGGCGGCGGCTCGACCGGCGGCGGCAGGGGCGCATCGGCGGGCGGCGGCGCCACCTTGTTCTGCAAGATCTCGTAGGCCGACTGGGGGTCGATGGTTTGGCCGTACTTCGCCTGCAGCGGACTGGCTTTCGCGGCGGCGGCGATCGCGTCGGTGCCGATGGCACCCATCAGCGACCGCGGCGAGCGCATCCTGGTCCACGCCACCGGCGTCGGCGCACCCTTCTCGGAGAGCACCGTCACGATCGCCTCACCGATGCCCAGCGACGTCAGCGCCTTCTCGAGGTCGTAGACGTCGGTCTTGGGGTATGTCCGCACCGTCTTGGTCAACGCCTTCTGATCGTCGGGCGTGAACGCGCGCAGCGCGTGCTGGATGCGCGCGCCCAGTTGGCTCAGCACGTCGTTGGGCACGTCGGTGGGCAGTTGGGTGCAGAAGAACACGCCGACGCCCTTGGACCGGATCAGCTTGACCGTCTGCTCGACCTGCTCGAGGAAGGCCTTGGACGCGTCGCTGAACAGCAGGTGCGCCTCGTCGAAGATGAACACCAGCTTCGGCTTGTCGACGTCGCCGACCTCGGGCAGGGCGGTGAACAGATCGGCCAGCACCCACATCAAAAACGTCGAGAACATCACCGGACGCGCCGCCTGATCGCCGAGTTCAAGCAACGTGATGACGCCGCGGCCCTGCGCATCGGTGCGCATCAGGTCGCTGGGCTCGAGTTCCGGCTCGCCGAAGAAGGTGTCGGCGCCCTCGGCCTCCAGGTTGATCAGCGCCCGCAGAATCACCCCGGCGGTCGACGCCGACACCGCGCCGATGGCCTTGAGTTCATCCTTGCCCTCGTCGCTGGTGAGGAACTGGATGACGGCGCGCAGGTCCTTCAGGTCGAGCAGCGCCAGTCCCTTCTGGTCGGCCCAGTGGAAGATCAGGCCGAGAGTCGACTCCTGGGTTGGGTTGAGCCCCAGCACTTTTGACAGCAGAATCGGCCCGAAGCTGGTCATCGTCGCGCGGACCGGAACGCCGACACCCGATGTACCGAGGGACAGGAACTCCACCGGGAACGCCGTCGGTGCCCAGGAATCGCCGGTGTCCTTGGTGCGCTGCTCGATCTTGTCGCCCGGCTGACCGGGCTGCGACAGGCCCGACAGGTCGCCCTTGATATCGGCCATCACCACCGGCACGCCCGCCGCCGACAGCTGTTCGGCGATCACCTGCAGCGATTTCGTCTTGCCGGTGCCGGTAGCACCCGCAACCAGGCCGTGGCGGTTGACCGTGGCCAGCGGAATCCGCACCTGCGCGGCGGCGTCGCAAACCCCGTCGACGACGACGGCGCCGAGTTCGAGCGCCGCCCCTTCAGTGGCGTAACCTGCGGCGATCTGTTCTGCGGGGGTGGCTGCCGACTCCGTCGTCATAGCTCGAACCCTACTAAGCTTCGGCGCGCTCGGGCGGGTGTGGGCCGCTGGTTGTCGTCGGACGGCTTACTGTTGCCCCTGTGCGCGACGAATTGGTGTGGATCGATTGCGAGATGACCGGCCTTGACCTCAAGACCGACTTGCTCATCGAGATCGCGGTGCTGGTGACCGATGCGGAGCTGAACATCCTCGGCGACGGCATCGACGTGGTGATCCACGCCGACGACGCGGCGCTGTCGTCGATGATCCCGGTGGTGACCGATATGCACACGCGCTCGGGGCTGATCGAGGAGGTGCGCGCGTCGACGGTCGACGTGGCAGCCGCCGAGGAACTGGTCCTGGACTACATCCGCAGCCACGTGAAGCAGGCCAAGACCGCTCCCCTGGCCGGAAACTCGATCGCCACCGACCGCGGGTTCATCGCCCGCGACATGCCCAAGCTCGACGACTTCCTGCACTACCGGATGATCGACGTCAGCTCCATCAAGGAGCTGTGCAGGCGGTGGTATCCGCGCATCTATTTCGGCCAACCCGAGAAGGGGCTGGCACACCGCGCATTGGCGGACATCCACGAGTCGATCCGCGAACTGCAGTACTACCGCCGCACCGCATTCGTGCCGCCGCCCGGACCGTCGACCAGCGAGATCGCCGAGGTCGCCGCCGAACTGGGGCCCCCGAACGGCGCGGCGGAGGATATGGATTCGGCCGCAGAGCGCCCCAGCGGCTAATATCAACGGCGCCGCGTGGTTTGCGGCGATGGTGGCTGTAGTTCAGTTGGTAGAGCACCAGGTTGTGATCCTGGCTGTCGCGGGTTCGAGTCCCGTCAGCCACCCCGGTCGGCCGGAGGGCGTAACCCGCCCTCCGGCCTTTTTCACATCCGGTTACTTCTTACCGAAGCTGAAGAGTCCCTTGAGCGCGCTGGACACCAAGTTCGAGGTAGCAGTGGCAGCCGTTTGAGCACTCTGGGAGCCGGCGACCACAGCCTGCTGGTAGGTCTGGGAGCCGGCCACCACAGCCTGCTGAACCGTCTGGGAACCGGCCACTACCGCTTTCTGCACAGTCGTGCTGGCGGCGGACTCAGCATCGCCGACGGGATCGGCGAAGGCCATCCCCGCTGGCGCTCCCAGCAACAATCCACCGGCGATCAAACCGACTCCTGCAGCCTTCGCCACGCTATGGCCGAAATGCTTCGCACTCTTGCTCATTGCAAACCCTCCCTATCCCCGCTGCACCGACTGAGCGGGCCTAAGCATCAGGATAGGCGATTTACAGCAAAATAAAACATAGTTGCCTGCACTAAATTTTTGACGTGTCTTTCATTTGCCAACGACGGCAATTAATTATCCGACGGGCAAATTAATTTCCCGCTCCGGAAGACCGCGCCCGTGCGTCGCCACATGCGGGGGCTTCGGCGCAGTAACCCGCGCTGAGCTGGGCGAAAAGCATCGGCCTCAGATGGTGGCGTTGCCGGCCTTCCACTGCTCCCAGGGGATGTTCCAGTCGCCCAACCCATCGGTTCCCGGCAGCACGGAGCCCACCGTGTTCACGATTTCGACGACGTCGCCGCGTTTGGCGTTCTGATAGAACCACTGCGCATTGCTCGTCGAGACGTTGATGCATCCGTGGCTGACATTGCTGTAGCCCTGGCTGCCCACCGACCACGGGGCGGCGTGCACGAATATGCCGCTGTAGGAGATCTGGGTGGCGTAGTCCACCTCGGTGCGGTAGCCGTTGGGCGAATTGGCCGGCACGCCATAGGTGGACGAATCCATCACCATGTGGCTGAACTTGTCGCCGACGATGTAGGTGCCGTTGTTGGTCGGCGTGCTGTTCTTGCCCATCGACACCGGCATGGTCTTGATCACTTCACCGTTGCGCGTCACGGTCAGCGTCTTGGTGTTGTCGTCGACGGACGTGATGACCTCGTCGCCGATGGTGAAGCGGGTGGTGACGTTGTCCTGGCCGAACAGACCGTCGCCCAGATCGACGCCGTAGGTGTTCACCGCGACGTCGACTGTGGTGCCGGGCTTCCAGTAACTCGCTGGGCGCCAACGCACTTCGCGGTTGCTGAGCCAGTAGAACGCGCCCTCCACCGGAGGGTTGGTCTTGATCTTGATGGCCTTCTCGGCTGCCGCCCGATTCGAGATGTTCTCGTCGAACCGGACCGCGACAGGCTGGCCGACGCCGACCACCTCGCCGTCGTTCGGCAGCACGTAGGGCATCGTCAGGTTTTCCGGCGAATGCGTCTCGAAGGTCATCTGCTGACTGGTGGCCCCGCCCAGACCCAGTGACTGCGCGCGCAGCGTGTAGCGCTCGTTGTAGTCCAACGGGTCGATCGTCGACCACACCAGACCGTCGCGGCTCAACTGGCCTGCGACCGGGGTGCCGTCGCTTTCGTTGACCATCGACACCGCGCCCAGCACGCCGTCCTCGGCGCTGACCGTGACGGGCGATTCGACGCTCACGCCGACGGCGCCGTCCTTGACCGACGCCGAGAGCTTGGGCACCAGCAGATCGCCGTAGGGCGTGCCCTTGTCCGCGATGACCTGAGGCTGCGCAGGGGCGGTGGGCTTACTGCCGCACGCGTCCAATGTGAGCATCATGGCGGGAATCAGGGCTGCGACCGCCAGCCACGCACCCCACCGACGCGGACGGGCCGCCGTTCCGACCTGCCACATACTTTGCTCCACTTCCCACCCATGACCCATAGACTGAGGATTCTTGGCAATAGTCTAAGGGCAAATTTTGCCAGCGGCGCAACGCCGGCGTCGCTCCCAGCGGCGGCACGCGGGCTTGATTTCACCCTTGCCGCAAGGCCTGTTATTGTCGCACACGCAGCGCCGTTAGCTCAGTTGGTAGAGCAGCTGACTCTTAATCAGCGGGTCCGGGGTTCGAAACCCTGACGGCGCACCACCTCATCGTCGCGCTACTCGGTACCCGAACCGGCTTCGAGACGCCAGAAAGCCTCTACAGAGGCTGTCGAGGCTGTCGCAGTCCAGCAGTGAGCGGACCCGGTAGTAGGTGAGATCGCGATCCCAACACGTTCGGCGGGACATATGTCTGCCTCGCCGCTTCGGACCCGATCGATGCTCCTGTTTCACCGTTGAGTCGCGACTCGCGCCGCCCGATTTTGAAGAACAGTTGTTGGCGGGGGTGCCAGCCTGACGAACTCCCCCGCCATGACATCTTCTGCACAGTTCCCGAGCCCCCTTTTCACGGATGGCTTGGCGTTAATGATTCGGTCAATATCTTTTGGATATCCGCGAAGGCCTTCTGGCTGGCCGCACCTTCCCTCTCGTAGAGTGCGCCGTTCGGCCCGCGCCAGTTGCAGTTGGTGAAAAGGACGAAGCCGACTTCCGTGGAAGGATCGAACCACATGGAGGTTTTGACTCCAGGATCACCGCCGAAATGGCCGATGGCGCCTTTCCGGTGGTCCCAGTATATTCCGTATCCTTCCGTACCGGACATCATGTCATGAAACGACTTGCGACGCAGCAGTTTGCTTTCGCCTTTGTACCCGCGGATCATTTCCGTGAGGAACCGACCCATGTCTTCGACGCTGCTGATTAGACCGCCATCCGGGTAACTGCTGAAGGCATACCAGGGAATCACCTTTTCGCCCATGTAATGCGTGGCGTACCGGCTCTTGTCGATCTCTGATAGGAACCAGGCGGAGTCTGTCATGCCAACGGGTTTCAAAATCCGCCTATCGGTGTAGTCGGCATAGTTCTCCCACGTTACGCACTCGACGACATACGCGGCCAGCGCCGCTCCGAGGTTGCTGTATTCGAACTGTGTTCCGGGCCTTTGATTGAGGAAGTTGCTTTCCTTGTACCAAATCCCATCCGTCGAAACAAAGTTTCGGACGAATTGATCGAGGGGTATTCGTTTGTTGCCGGGGTTGAGAAGGTCAACATTGGCAAGGTTGCCGCGCCCAGTCGGCACCGACTCCTGCAGAAAATAGTCGTAGCGCCAGAACTCTTCGGTGTCCTGGAGCGTTGAAGTGTGTTCGGCGAGATGGCGTATGAGAATCGGCTCATTGGGAAAGTACGGATTCACAACTTTGAACGGCAAATAGCGACTGACATCGTCGTCGAGCCTGATTTTGTTCTCTTCCACCAGCTGCATGAGGGAAATCCCAATGAGGGTCTTGGAAATTGAACCGATGTTTTGCAGGCTTTTTTTGGTGTACGGGATCTTCTTCTCGATATCAGCGTAGCCATAACCCTTCTCGAACAGGACCCCATCGCCGGTAACGACGGACACGCCGAATCCTGGAAGATCTCCGCGACTGGCAATCTCACTCAGCTTTCGATCCAGTTCAGGCGAAGTGTGTCCGTGCGTCGGCGGCGTTTCTTGGACAGAGCACCCCAGGTGAAGGACCACCAGCGGCAGGATAAGCAGCAAAACCAACATCCGTGACTTCATGGCACCACCGGCACCTCAGTTCTGTCCGGTCAGACGGCTTCGATCTCCACATCAATATCCTCCGGACGGAGGTCGGTCAACAACCTGAGCTAACTCTGCGTAATTCAGCAGTACGGCGCCGGCCGTTGCGGCGCACCATCACTGGGTCACGTTCGGTGTGAGATCGATCCCGATGCGCTCAGTGGGTAGACACCCGCGCATACCTTCCGATGCCTCTTAATCAGCGGGCCGGGGTTCGACACCCTGACGGCGCAGAGCGCAAACCCCTCCAGCCAGATGATCTTGGTGGGGGTGATGCCGGCTCATCCGCAAAACTAACGGTTTCGTGAAAATTAGCCGAGTTTCGTTGAACGCCGCTTTTTTCGAGGCCAGATCGTTAACTTGAGCCAAAGACTTGCTTGCTGAGTCGGTCTCACTACAGGTGTCCGACGCCTGGCTGGAAGGAGACGGAGATGTCATGGGCCTTGCGAACGGCGGCCGGGGTCGGCTGCCTGGCGATCTCACTGGCGATCGGATCGCGTCTGCTGAGCACGATTTGAGTCCCCTGATCAATACGACGTGCACTGCCACCGGAGGCCATCGGTTGCCGCACGCCGCTCCGCGTCGTCATCGACTTACGCTCGGTGAAGCTTCGTCCCCGAGCCGCGGCGAGTGAGGCCAGAAATTTGCTTTCACCGGCCGATGACCTGCCCTTGGTGCTTCGATCGGGCGTCCGGAAACCGTTGGTGAAGTCCGTCGATCAGTCGGTGCACTTCATAGAGCTCTCGACGCAGGCTGGCGGCCCGGCGCCGGGCGACCGACGCGGCGTGACCCTGGACCCGTCGGCCGCGGTGTTCTGCGGACTCGACCTTCCTCGAGATCTCGTCGACGTGGGCGTGCAGTGATTGCAACAGCGCAAGAGCCTGCGCTGTATCGGGGTCATCGATCACGCGGAAATCATCGCACTTACCACGACCGCAAGCGCGCTGGGGTGAAATCAGCAAACCCGCCTGCCAGCGACGCGCAAAGCCGGACTGCCGGGATAGCCACTGCTCGGGGCCCGCGTTTCGGACCATCGGTCGACGCGTCGGCCAGCCCCCCAAGCAACCCTCCGATCCTTGCGTCAGCTACGATCACGCAGTAGCCTATTTACGCACACGAAAAATTTCGTGATTTGGCTGAACGAGGTTCGTTGAATGTGCTACAGCTCCCGTAACCGAACTTATGCTACGAAGCCGTCGGGCATCGTAGCTGGTAACGGGTGTGTGGGTTCATAGCGAATTATGCTGCATAAAAGGGTGCAAGAATGCTAGCCTTCGGTTAGCTGCGACAAATTACATGGCTCCAAAGCGTCATGTTCACTACGAAACGAGGTCTTAGCTGTGGCCAGCTCCGACGCATCGCTCACCGCGGGCGTGTCCGGCGCGGGAACAGCTGACGACGTAACTGCGCAACGACCGGTCATGGTCTACACGTGCAGTCGCCTCGGACGTGTCGCCAACCCGCCCAGCTTCTCCTTCGCTGATTGGTTCCGTGCTGCGCGGCGGCGCTGACCCAACCTTCAGTCTCGCCGGATACGGCGAATGACCACGATGACGAACACAGCGCCGGCGCCTGCCAGCGTCACAGCAACCGCGGGCTTCTTTACAAAGCGCAGTGCGGCCGCCTTGATGTCGTCCGCGATTTTCTGCGGATTGGCGCGCTCGGCGAGGGTATCCACGGTCGCCGCCAACTGATCACGCGCCTGATCGATGTCCCGCTTGATGGTGTCGGGATCGCGGTCCGCCACTTGCTGCCTCCAAGCCACTCCATGAGCGTCGCCTTGCCGCACTACCCTAGTTCAGCCTGCACTCGCCGGAGTGCACCGGTCGAAGAAGGGACTTTCCGCATGCCGCAAACCCCGCGACTCGAAGTGGGTGACAAGGCCCCCGCGTTCAGCCTGCCCGACGCCGACGGCAACACCGTCAAGCTCTCGGACTACCAGGGCCGCAGGGTCATCGTGTACTTCTATCCGGCCGCCTCCACCCCCGGATGCACGAAGCAGGCCTGCGACTTCCGCGACAGCCTGAGCGAACTCAACGGCGCCGGACTGGATGTCATCGGCATCTCCCCCGACAAGCCCGCCAAGCTGGCCAAGTTCCGCGACGAGCAGAAGCTGACGTTCCCGCTGCTGTCCGATCCGGACCGCAAGGTGCTCACCGCGTGGGGTGCCTACGGCGAAAAGACCATGTACGGCAAGACCGTTCAGGGGGTGATCCGGTCGACGTTCGTCGTCGACGAGAAGGGCAAAATCGCCGAGGCGCAGTACAACGTCCGCGCGACCGGGCACGTCGCCAAGTTACGGCGAGACCTGTCCGTTTGAGCCGAGGTGGGCCAGTAGCAGCGCCTCGGCGGTGGCGGCCCGTTCGAGCACGCCGAGATGCAGGCTCTCGTTGATGCTGTGCGCCTGAGTCTGCGGATCCTCGACGCCGGTGACCAGGATCTTGGCCGACGGGAACGCCTCGGCGAACTCGGCGATGAACGGGATCGACCCGCCCACCCCGGTGTCGACGGCCTCATTGCCCCAGGCCTGCCGGAATGCCGCGCGCGCGGCGTCGTAGACCGGCCCGCTGGCGTCGATTGCGTAGGGCTGGCCGAGGTCGCCGGGGGTGACGGTGACCTTGGCACCCCACGGCGCGTGCTCTTCGAGGTGACGGGTCAGCGCCGTTAGATGTTCGCGCGCGTCGCCGCCAGGAGCGACACGCATGCTGACCTTCGCGCGGGCCCGCGGAATCAACGTGTTCGACGACTTGTCGATCGACGTGGTGTCGATGCCGATCACCGTGATCGCCGGCTTGGCCCAAAGCCGTTGCGGCACAGAGCCTGAGCCGATCTCCGAGACGCCGTCGAGCAGACCGGCCTCCTCGCGCACCCGCTCCGGCGAGTAGTCGACGTCAGCGGCGGTGCCTTCGTACAGTCCGGCCACCGCGACGTTGCCGTCGTCGTCGTGCAGGCTGGCGAGCAGACGCACCAGCACGGTGATCGCATCGGGCACCACACCGCCCCAAAGTCCGGAGTGCAGACCGTGATCCAGCGTTGCGACCTCGACGATGCAGTCCGCCAGGCCGCGCAGCGACACGGTCAGCGACGGCACGTCGGTGCTCCAGTTGTCCGAGTCGGCGATGACGATGACGTCGGAGGCCAGCACGTCGCGATGCGCGGCGAGTAGACGCGACAACGACGGTGAGCCCGACTCCTCCTCGCCCTCGACGAAGACCGTCACGCCGACCGGCGGTTGGCCGCCGTGCGCCCCGCAAGCCGCCCAATGCGTTGCGATGCCCGCCTTGTCGTCGGCAACGCCGCGGCCGTAGAGCCTGCCGTCGCGCTCGGTCGGCTCGAACGGCGCGGTATGCCACTGCGCGTGGTCGCCTTCGGGCTGCACATCGTGGTGGGCGTACAGCAACACCGTCGGCGCCCCCGGCGGCGCGGGATGGCGTGCGATGACGGCGGGCGCGCCGCCTTCGCTGACGATCTTGACGTCGCCGAACCCGGCCTCCGACAACAGCTTTGCCACCGCGTCGGCGCTGCGCTGCACTTGCGGCCTGCGGGCCGGATCGGCCCACACCGATTCGATGCGCACCAGGTCCTCCAGGTCGCGCCGCACCGAAGGCAGCACCTCACGCACCCGCTCCACGAGATCACTCATGGAGCCGAGACTAGCGCTCCTCGAGGATGGCGACCGCCGCGGCGGTGTCGGCCTCGTGGGTCAACGACAAGTGGATCGTCACGTCCTTCAGATGCTCGGCGATGGCACCGGTCAACCGCACCTTCGGCCTGCCCCACATGTCGGTGATCACCTCGATGTCGCGGTGGATGCCCTCGGGCAGCACCGGCCGCTTGGAGAACCGCGAACCGGACCACGCCTTGATGACGGCCTCCTTGGCCGCCCACCGCGCGGCCAGGTGCCG
Source organism: Mycobacterium sp. 3519A (assembly GCF_900240945.1). Taxonomy (NCBI): domain Bacteria; kingdom Bacillati; phylum Actinomycetota; class Actinomycetes; order Mycobacteriales; family Mycobacteriaceae; genus Mycobacterium; species Mycobacterium sp. 3519A. Next base: position 260,698 of record NZ_OESG01000011.1, on the reverse strand, counting down.
CGCCGCGGACGAGCTCTTGTCCGCGGCGTCACGCCGCTCACCGGGCGTGAACGTCTCGGCGAACACCGTCCCGGGCTGGTCGACCTGCTCGGCGAAGTCGGGGATGGAGACCAGGTCGATCCCCACCCCGACTACCGCCATGCCGGAGACGCTATCTCACCATGCATAGACGTCGCCGTCGCCCAGCCTCGACTCGGGATCGAGCAGCATCTCGGCCTCCTGCCGCTTCTCCGGCGCCTCGTGGCTGAACCGGCGGTCGGCAGGCCTCTCGTACAGCGACGGGCCGCCCGCGATCGCTGATGCCAGCCGATGCTGACCGGCCAGCACCCTGGCCTCGAACCGCGCTTGGTAATCCGCGCGCTGCTCGGGACTCAGCGAGGCGATGAATGCCTGCGGGTGCACCAACGCGATCAGACCGGACACGTGACCGAACCCAAGGCTGGTGATCAGGCCCGCCTTCAGCGGGAACTTGTCGCCCAACCGCAGGGTGTCGCGCAACCAGACCAGATGCGCCGCGGTGGCCATCTCCTCGTCGACGCAGTCCAGGCTGCGGTTCGGCGGAATGACGCCGTCGCGCAGGATCTGGCACAGCCCCATCATCTGGAAGGCCGCCGCGCCACCCTTCGAGTGACCGGTCAGGCTCTTCTGCGACACCACGAACAGCGGTGCCCCCGCAGAGCGGCCCATCGCGTCGGCGAGCCGCTCGTGCAGCTCCGTCTCGTTGGGATCGTTGGCCAGCGTGGAGGTGTCGTGCTTGGACACCACCGCGATGTCGTCGGGGCCGACGCCGAGCTTGGCGAGCGAACGCGCCAGCTGCGACTCGCGACCGCCGCGGCCGGCGGCCAGCGCACCGAGGCCCGGTGCCGGAATCGACGTGTGCACACCGTCGCCGAACGACGACACGTAGCCGATCACCGACAGCACCGGCAGACCCATCTGCAATGCGAGGTCGCCGCGGGCCAGCAGGATGGTGCCGCCGCCCTGGCCCTCGACGAAGCCGAGCCTGCGTCGGTCGTTGGCACGCGAGAACTTCCGGTCGCTGATGCCCTTGGCGCGCATCATCTCGGTGTCGGCGGTCGCCGCCATGTCACCGAAGCCGATGATCGCCTCGAGCGTCAGGTCGTCGTAACCGCCTGCCACGACGAAGTCCGCCTTGCCCAGCCGGATCTTGTCGACGCCCTCCTCGACCGACACCGCCGCGGTCGCGCACGCGCCGACCGGATGGATCATCGCGCCGTAGCTGCCGATGTAGGACTGAACGACGTGTCCTGCGTATACGTTCGGCAGGACCTCTTGCAGGATGTCGTTCGGCTTGTTCCTGCCGAGCAGGTTGCCGTGATACATGGTCTGCATCGACGTCATGCCGCCCATGCCGGTGCCCTGGGTGTTGGCCACCAGGCTGGGGTGCACCCAGCGCATCAGCTCTGTCGGCGTGAATCCCGCCGACAGGAACGCATCCACCGTGGTGACGAGGTTCCAGATCGCCAACCGGTCGATCGAGTTCATCATCTCCTGGGTGACGCCGTAGACCATCGGGTTGAACCCGGTGGGGATCTGCGCGCCGACCGTGCGGGACAGCTTCGTCTTGCGCGGCACCCGGATCTCGGTGCCCGCCTTGCGGGTGACCTGCCAGTCGCCGCTGTCCGGCACCGGTGCGATGGCGGTGTGCTCCGGATCGAACTGAACGAACTGACGCGCCTCCTCCTCGGACGACACCACGAACGTGAAGTCCTTGTCGAGGAACACCGAAACCAGCAGCGGCGCAGCGTGATCGGGGTCGATCGCGCCGTCGTCGACGAACTCGCGGATACCGACGCGCTCGACGACGGCGTCGTGATAGCGCTCCACCAGCTCACCCTCGTCGACCAGCTCGCCGGTCTGCGTGTCGTACCAACCCGGTGTCGGGTCGTCTTCCCACTTGACCAGGCCAGTGGTCCACGCCAGCTCGAGCACGCCCGCCGCCGACAACTCGTTGTCGACCTCCATCTCGAAGCGGGTCCGCGACGAGCCGTACGGGCCGAGTTCGGCGCCGCCGACGATCACGACCAGATCGGCCGGGTCGACGTCGAGGTCGTCCCATTCCGGCGCCGGTGCGGCCTGGTAGCCGCGCGGCGGCGACGGCAGCGCACGGATGGTGCCCTCCTCGTCGGACTCCTCTGTGGCCGCCTCGCCCAGCATGTCCTCGCGGGCCTTGCTGGCCAGCTCGGCCAGATCGAGCTCCACCTCGGCGAGCCCGCCGGTCAAATCGACCTGCAACGGCTCACGGGCAGCGGCGACCTTGGACTCGATGTCGCACAGGCCCAGCAGCATGCTCGCCATCTCGTCGGTGGTGTACGTCGTCACGCCCGCCTCTTCGACCGCGTCGACGATCACGTCGTTGTGGCCCATCAGGCCGGTGCCCTTGGTCCAGCCGATCAGGGCGTGCGCCAACGAAACCCGCTGCGCCCATGACGATTCGGCCTTCCACCGCGACACCACCGCGTCGAGCGCGGCCTTGGCTTCGCCGTATGCGCCGTCGCCGCCGAACATGCCGCGGTTCGGCGAACCGGGCAGCACCACGTGCAGACGCGCGGCGATATCGCGTTCCGCACCGATGTGCGACAGCCCGCCGATGAGCCGCTGCACGGCCCACAGCAGCACCTTCATCTCCATCTCGGCACGTGACCCGGCGTCGGACAGATCGCCGGCCACCCGCGGCGCCGCGAACGGGAACAGCAGCGTCGGCGTCAACGCGTCCTTGAGGTGAATCGACTGCGGCCCAAGGCTTTCCGTCTGCTCCGTGCCGACCCACTCGACGAGCTTGTCGATGTCGGTGTAGGAGGCCATGTTCGCGGGCACCACCCACAGCTTCGCGTCGAAGCGGGCGTTGTCGCGATACAGGTTGCGGTAGAACGCCAACCGGTCGTCGTCGAGCTTGGACGTCGTCGCGATCACGGTCGCACCGCCGTCGAGCAGTTGCGCCACCACCGATGCGGCGATCGATCCCTTCGACGCACCCGTGACGACGGCGATCTCGTCGGTGTAGCGACCCTTGCCCGGGTTCTCCGCACCCGCCGCGGCGCGGCCGTACAGCGAGGCGTGGATGTTGCGGCCCGCGGCCAGGGCCTTGCCCTGCCACCATGTCGCCTGCGTGCCAACGACATTGCCGGCACCCTCGAACCGCGTGGACAGCCGCTGCCAGTCGGCGTCGATCTCGCTCTCGTCGAGCACCCACAGCTTTGCCAGGTCCTCACGCGCGCTCGCCCAGCGGTCGTCGAACAGCACCGCCTTGCGGCCGTCGAACGCCGGGGCCACCAATCGCGGCCAGTCCGAACCGAGTTCGGCGGTGACCAGGTCGATGAGCTCGGCGTCGGTGGCCTCTGGCACAGGGACCGGAGTGTCGAAGCCGAGTTGGCCGAGGATCATGCGGGCCGCCGAGGCGAGCACGCCGTTGCGGCCGGTGACCTGTTCGGCGAACTCGCCGAGCGCGGCGGAATCCACCACGCCGCCACCGCCGCCTGCTGCCGATGGCAGCGACACCGGAACACCCTGGCGGGCACCGACCGCCGCGACGGCGGCGTCGATGACCTTGTCGACGGTGGCCGCGTCGGCGAGCGCGCCGTCGTGCAGGCCGCCCAGCTCACCACCGCGGACGCTGGAGCCCTCGCGGGTGCCCAGCGCCACCTCGACCGTCACGTGCTTGGCCCAGCCGTCACCGAGTTCCCAGGTCTTCTTGACCCGCTCGGTGATGTAGGCCGGACGCTTGCCGGACGGGCCGAGCACCGTGCGCAGCTGATCGTTGATCGCGTCGGAAAGCACTGGGCCGAACGGCTTGTAGGTTCGGGCCAGCTTGGTGACCTGTCCCTTCAACCCGGCCAGATCGGCTTCTGCGGCACCGTCGATGGCGCCGAGATTCAGCTCGGAGCCGAGGTCGACCAGCAGCTGGTTGCGCCGCGACGACGCACCGTCGGTGATCGACTCGATCGAATCCAGCGGCTCGATCTGGTCGATGCGCATCTTCGCCGACAACGCGATCAACGCCATGGTGGCGTCGGCGGCGTCGTAGCCGAGGTCATCCGGGCGCGGGCCACCCGAAGGTGCCGCAGGTGCCACGGGCGCAGCCGGAGCCGCCTCGACGGGGGCTGCCTCCGCAACAGGGGCGGCCGGCGTCTCGTCGCCGTCGTCCTCGGGCTCGGGGTCGGTGTCGGTCGCGAACAGCACGGCCGCATCGCGCTCGGAGTTCAGCACCTCCGTTGTGTTGTGCGAATACTCGGGCAGCTTCAGCGTGTTGGTGGCAAGCCCGGCGACGGTCGGCGCCGACTTGACGCCGATCTCGACGAACCGCTCGATGCCGAGACCGCCCGCAGCCTCCTCGATGAAGAGCAGGTCCTGGGTTTCGATCCAGCGCACCGGGCTGGCGAACTGCCACGCCAGCAGCTCGATGACGATCTTGCGGCACAGCTCGGCCGGCTTCTCGTTCCGCCACGTGTCGTAGTCGTCGAGGATCTCGTCGAGCGGCTCGGCGGGTACCAGGTCCCGGATCTCCTGGACGAAGTCGCGGTCCAGCGTGAACGGCCGCGGCACCAGGTTCGGAATGTACTTGCCGACAATCAGATCGGGATCCTGGTCGCGCGGCATGACCCGCTCCAGCGAGCGCCGGAAGTCGGCGACACCGACCCGAAGCACCGAGGAGTGGAACGGCACATCGATGCCCGGCACGAGGATGAACGACCGCTTGCCGCCGGTGATCTCGCGTCGCCGCTCGACTTCTTCCTCGAGCGCTTCCAAACCGCGCACGGTGCCTGCGATGGCGTACTGCGAGCCGCGCAGGTTGAAGTTCACGATCTCCAGGAATTCTCCGGTGCGCTCGGAGATGTCGGCGACGAACTGCTTGACGTCGGCATCGTCGAGGTCGATCTGCGACGGCCGGATCGCGGCCAGTCGGTAGTTGGACCTGCCGAGGTGATCACGCGGCACGATGTCGTGCATCTTGCTGCCACGGTGGAACACCACCTCCAGCAGCGCCTCCAACTCGTAGACGCCGGAAACGCATGCCAGCGCGGTGTATTCACCGACGGAGTGGCCGCACGCGATCGCACCCTCGACGAACGCGCCCTGTTCACGCATCTCGGCCACCTGTGCCGCGGCCACGGTTGCCATCGCGACCTGGGTGAACTGCGTCAGGAACAGCACGCCGTCCGGGTGGTGGTAGTGCACACCGCTGGCGATCAGACTGGTCGGGTTGTCGCGCACCACATGCAACACCGAGAAACCCAACGTGTCACGGGTGAACTTGTCGGCGGCGTCCCACACCTTGCGGGCGGCCTTGGACCGCGCGCGGACCTCCATGCCCATGCCCTTGTGTTGGATGCCCTGGCCGGGGAACGCGTAGACGGTCTTCGGGGCGGCCAACTGCGCGGTGGCCGACATCACCAGTTCACCGGCGACTTTCGCACTGACCTCAATGATCTCTGCGCCACGGTCGATTCCGACGCGGTCGACGCGGAAATCGATCTCGTCGCCGGGCATCACCATGCCAAGGAAGCGCGACGTCCAGCCGACGACACGGGCGGGCGGAGCCGGCTTGCCGTCGGTCGCGGTGACGACGTGCTGCGCGGCGGCCGACAGCCACATGCCGTGCACGATGGGCGATTTCAGACCGGCCAGCAGCGCGGCGGCGCGGTCGGTGTGGATCGGGTTGTGGTCCCCGGACACCACGGCGAACGCGCTCATGTCGGTCGGTGCAGGCACCGTGACGTCACGGCGACGGCGCCGCGGCGTGTCGGTCGCGTTGTCGGTCATCGCACCGCCCGCGCGCGGCGGGTCGGCCAACTCGGCGGTGCCGGTGCGGCCGCGGATCGCGAACCGCTCCTCGAGCGTCGCCAGCTCCGCGCCTGCCGAGTCCCTGATGATCACCGAGACCGGGATCACCCGGCCGTATTCGGTGTCGGTGGCCGCGGAAACCGTTGCGGTGACCGTCAATTCGGCCTTGGTCTTCGGCATCGCCGTCAGCAGGTGCGCGGCGTGGTCCAGATGCACCAGGCTCAGCAGGCCCTCGACGACGGGGAAGCCGTCGTCGGTCACGGCCGACCCGATCGCGGCGAACACCGCGGGCCAGCAGTGCCCGACCAGCGCGTCGGGCACCAGCGTCAAGCCCGGCGCCAGCGGCGCCCCGAACGTTGCCGTGACGCCGGTGTGGTCGGCGACGGCCTCGGGGTCCCAGTCGACGGTGACGGTGGCGGTGCCGTCCTGCACGGGCGGAAGCGCGTCGGGTCCGTCCACGCCGGCGGCAATCGCCAACACCGACCGCATCGCGGTCGACGCGTCCTCGACAGTGACGACCGGCATACCGCCGTTGACCGTGCACGGGGGAAGCGTGAAGCGGATGTCGATCCAGATGTCGGACAGTGGAACGCTCAGCGTCACCGCATCGCCTGCCAGCTCCAGCCGGGCACCCGTGGACGGGTGGGTGGCATTGCGGTTTTCGTTGACCTGCCACTCGTCGGGCGCACCGATGCGGTGCACCGGGTTGATCGCGGTGCGACCGGCCCACAACACGTCGGGCGAGTCGAGCACCACCGCGAGCGGACCGGTGATGTCGGCGCGGGCCTGGCGGCGGGAGACCACCGCGACCGGCTGACCGTCGGTGGCCAGCGCGTGGTCGATGGCGGCCTGCTCGAAGCGGTCGAGCAGTTCACCCACCGGCTCGTCGACGCGGGTGATGCCCGCGACCGACTGCGTGCCGGGAATGATGCAGACCTGATCGGCGGTGTAGCGGGCGTCGTGCGCCTGCCACAGCGAGTCGCTACGCCACCAGCGGCGCACGTCCTTGTCGATGACCGGGACGAAGTTGACCGGCTTGCCGATCAGCTTGCACAGCGTCACGAACCACGGCACGTCGGCCGGGTGCAGCTTGAGTGTCTCGGCCTCGGGGTAACGCGCCACCAGCGTGGCGATTGCCTCGTCCGGATTGTCAAGCAGCGCAACGTCATTGAAGAGCGTCTCGATGCGGCCGGAATCCTGCGGGTGCAGCCGGGCCTCGGCACGCTCCAGCATCTGCTCGAACCGGTCGCGCCAGGTGTCGGCCAGCCACGGGCTGTTCGGCAGCTTGGTGTCGGCCGTGCTGTCACCGTCGCCGATGGCCAACTCGACGTAACGACGCAGCCACTGCGCGTAGGTCATGTCGCCGATGTCGCCGAAGTACGGCTTGCAGGTGGCGGCCATCGCGGCGATGATCTCGTCGCGCCGGTCGGCAACAGCGTCCGCGTCCCCGGCCACCTCGTCGAGCAGCTGGCCGCACCGCGAGGCGGCGTTGTCGATCTCGTGGATGTCGGCGCCGAGCTGGCTGCGGCTGGAAGCCATGCCGCCCTTGGCTTTTCCTGCGCTGATCCAGTGGTCGGTGCCGGTGGTCTCGACCAGCCTCTGCTTGACCGCGGGCGAGGTGGTGGACTCCAGCGTCGCCATCGCGGCGGTGCCGACCAGGATGCCGTCGACGGGCATCGCCGGGAATCCGTACTCCTCGGCCCACGCGCCCGACAGGTACTCGGCGGCCCGCTCCGCGGTGCCGATGCCGCCGCCGACGCAGACGGTGATGTTGGACAGCTTGCGTAGCTCGGCATACGTGGCGAGCAGAAGGTCGTCGAGGTCCTCCCACGAGTGGTGGCCGCCTGCGCGACCGCCCTCGATGTGCACGATGACGTCCTTGCCAGGCACCTCGGCGGCGATGTTGATGACCGACTTGATCTGGTCGATGGTGCCCGGCTTGAACACCACGTGGCTGATGCCGACGCTGTTGAGCTCGTCGATCAGGTCGACGGCTTCCTCGAGGTCGGGAATGCCGGCCGACACGACGACGCCGTCGATCGGGGCGCCCGACTGACGGGCGCGCTGCACCAACCGCTTCCCGCCCACCTGCAGCTTCCACAGGTACGGGTCGAGGAACAGCGAGTTGAACTGCACGGCGCGGCCCGGCTCGAGCAGCTGGGTCAGCTCGGCGATGCGGTCTTCGAAGATCTCCTCGGTGACCTGGCCGCCGCCTGCCAGCTCGGCCCAGTGGCCCGCGTTGGCGGCCGCCGCGACGATCCTGGCGTCGACGGTCGTCGGGGTCATGCCCGCGAGCAGGATCGGCGAGCGTCCGGTCAGCCGGGTGAATTTGGTCGACAGCTTCACCGAGCCGTCGGGCAGCTTGACGGTGGTCGGCTTGTAGCTCGACCAGGCTGGCGGCACCTCGGGCTCGGCGCCAACGGTGAACAGGTTGCGCTGACCCACCCGCGTTGCTGCGGGAACGAGGCCGATGCCGAGGCCGCGGACCACCGGCGCGGTGACACGGGTAGCGGTGTCGCTCGGACCCAGGTCGACGATCCACTTCGCGCCGGAGTCGTGCAGCCGCTCGATTTCGGCCACCCAGTCGACGGGCTTGACGAAGACGGCCTCGGCGAAGTGATGGGTGAGTTCGGGATCGATGCTGGTGCGAGCGGCCCACTCGTCGATCAGGTCGACGGCAGGCGCGAGCCGCGGCGTGTGGAAGCCGACCTCGACCTGGATGCCGTGGAACACGGGCGAGAAGACGGCGCCGCCACGGATCTTGTTCGTGCGCTCGGCTTCTTCTTTCTCGGTGATCTTGCTGCAGTACAGCTCGAAGCGGCCGAGCTGCTCGGGGGTGCCGGTGATGACGACGGAGCGCCTGCCGTTGCGGATCGACAACACCGGCGGCAGCACGGTGCGGACGTCCTGCGAGAACTCCTCGAGCAGTTCGGCGATGCGCTCGGGATCGGCGTTGGTGACCGAGACCATCGGCGACTTGTCGCCGCGGCCGACCATTCCCCGCCTGCGCGACATCAGCGATCCGGCGGCGCCCATCAGCTGCAGGATCGCCAGCAGCTCGGCGTCGCGGGCGCCCTGCGCCTTGAGCGACTCGCACGCCACGATGCCCTGCGAATGCCCGGCCATGGCCACGGGCGGGGTGCCGTACAGGTCGAGGCCTTGCCGGATCACGGCGCGGGTGGCGGCCATCTGGGTCAGCAGGATGCCCGGGCCCGAGATGGCGATGCTCATCAGCTGCTTGGCGGTGGGCAGCTTCTCCTCGGCGGCCAGCGCACGGACCCACTGCAGCGGCTCGAAGCCGATGGGCCGGACCACGACCAGTTCGCGGGCCACCGGTTCGAGCAGCAGCGCGGCCTCACCGACGATCTCGCTCAACTCCGATTCGATGCCCGCGGAGCTGACCAGCTCCTCCAGGTTCTCCAGCCAGGAGCCGCCCTGGCCGCCGAAGGCGACCGCATAAGGCTCTCCTGCATTCAAACGATCGACCAGGGCAGATGCAGAGGGAAACGCGTCGGTGTTCTCGCTGGCGGCGTGGCGGCCGGTGGTCACCCTGCTCTGTTCATTGATCGTCACGTCTCGTTATCTCCCTCGCTGCTGTCTCGCGCGTATCGCTCGTCGTCTGCGGCTGTCGTCTTTGGAACTCTCGGATGGCCCGCGCTTACGCTGCGCAGGTCGGGCGATTCGGCGTCGAATCCCGGCTGGGTCGCGCGCGTCCTACTGGACGCTCCAAGCCTCTCCAGCCGTACTAAGAGTGTCATAAGAGACTGCACCATTTTCGCGCCCCAAATGGTTACTGGCGAGTTCTACGCATGGGTAACCGGAGGTTCGGTAACACCGGCCCGCATTCGGCCCGAAGGCATGCGGGACAAACGTCCTGTTGGCGGGTGGTTACGGTTGAGTAAGGACAACAGCGCAGATCAAGGCAGTATTGTTATGTAATCGTTATGTAAAAATTCTGCGCTCTCCGGGCAGCGGCGTCGTGGCAAGCAGAGTCGACAACCGAGGCGATTCTGTCTCCCCACGACCGCTGGCTACCGGAAGAAGTTTGCTGACTTTGCTTACTGATCGGTAAGGTTTAGTCCCATTGGCCGAATCGCGGCTTGAGAATGTGGTTGATGTCCACCCCGACGCCGCTCACCTTCTGCTTGTCGATCTCCACCTGATGCAGGTGTGCGGCGGGGTGCGTGAAGCCCTTCGGTGAGCCCCAGTTGTGCTGCCAGAAATAGGAACCCAGCCCGTCCTGCAGCGCCCAGTCGATGGTCTTGGAGTTGGCATAGACCCCGACGCGCTGATGTCCCAGCACCGACTCCCAGCCCCGCAAATACGGCGCGACCTGCGTCTTGTACTGGTCGTAGCTGGGGTCGTCGTCGATAGACGCGTAGATCGGCGCGCCGTACGAACCGCCCGCCGCGACGTGTAACTGCCAGCCCCGCTTGGCATGTGCGATCCCGGCGCTCTGCCCGCCCAGCCAGTCCGCGGTGTCCTGCTTGCCGTACTGGTAGCAGGACACGATCTTCATCCCGTTCTGATACAGGTCACGCGCCTCGGGCAGTTGGATGGGCTTGCCCAGCATCCAGGCCCCGCCTGGGCGCCGGTCGGAGACGTAGCGGATGGCGCCGAGCGCACCGGATGCCCGCAGATCGTTGGCCCTGATCACCCCCGCCGCGTAGTCCAGCAGGATGCCCAGCGGCGCGGCCGAGGCCTGCGCCGGCGAAACCGCCTGCAGGCCCGCGCCGAGACCGAGCACGGCGGGCGCCACGGCGGCGTATTTGAGCACGTCGCGCCGGGATACTGCCACGTGCCACAGAATATGACAGGAGCATCAATTTTCACCTCAACGCCACTGGTCACATCTGTATCAAGATTCGTAAGGGACCCTGCGCCGCGAGACTGGAGTTACCGCGCGGAAGTTCGAGTGGGCTGCGCGACAACTACAGTCTCGCGGATACGGAACCAGTGGTCCGCCACGGCCTCGATCACGAAATCCGCGTTCACGATGCGCCCGCACCGATGAATTCCTACGATGAGCCATGCCCTCGCCGACGGTCAGCTCACAGCCTGTGAATGCGACTGTTGCGGTTGACGATCCGCAGATCGAGCTGGTCGGGGTCCGCAAGACGTTCGGCGACGTGGTGGCGGTCGAGGGCGCCGACCTGAGGGTGGCCGACGGCGAGTTGTTCGCGATCCTGGGCCCCTCGGGTTCGGGAAAGACCACGGTGCTTCGGATGATCGCCGGGTTCGAGCAGCCCACCGGGGGCGTGATCAAGCTCGGCGGGGTCGACGTCACCGCGCTGCCTGCCCGCCACCGCGACGTCAACACGGTGTTCCAGGAGTACGCGCTCTTTCCGCACATGACCGTGGCGCAGAACGTCGAATACGGGCTGAAGGTCAAGGGCGTGCCGAAGGCCGAGCGCAGGCGCCGCACCGCCGACGCGCTGGACATGGTGCGCCTGACCGGCCACGCGTCGCGCAGGCCCGCCCAGTTGTCGGGGGGTCAGCGGCAGCGGGTGGCTCTGGCCCGTGCGTTGGTAGGCCGGCCCAGGGTGCTGCTGCTCGACGAGCCACTGGGCGCACTCGACATGAAGCTGCGCGAGCAGATGCAGGTCGAACTCAAGTCGATCCAGCGCGAAGTGGGCATCACGTTCGTCATCGTCACCCACGACCAGGACGAGGCCCTGACGTTGTGCGATCGGCTGGCCGTTTTCAACGACGGGCGGATCGAGCAGATCGGCGTCGCCCGCGACGTGTACGAGAATCCCGCCAACCGCTTCGTCGCCGATTTCGTCGGCACCTCCAACGTGCTCGACGGCGCGGCTGCCGAGGCGCTGATGGGCAGGCCCGGCATGTTCGTCATCCGGCCCGAACGCATCGGGGTGTTCCGGCCCGGCACCGATCCGGTGCCCGGCGTGCGGACGGTCGAGGCCACCGTGTCCGAGGTCATCTACGCGGGCCCGACCACTCGCATCGCTGCGGTCGCCGCGCCCGACGTAACACTCACCGCCACCGTACTGACGGCAAGCACCTGGCTGCCGCCCGACCTGCACCATGGCACACCAATCACGTTGGCCTGGCCCGAAAAGGCCGTTCATCAACTGAAAAGCGAGGAGTAGTCATGACATCCACGCCCGCGCGACTCGGCCTTGCGCTCGTCGCCTGCGTCACCCTGGTTTTGGGGTTCACCGGCTGCTCGAAATCGCAGGAGGCCGGTGGCGGCAACGGCCAGTCGCCGCCGAAGATGGAGCCCTTGTCGGCAGTGGGCAACGGCGAAGGCCAGCTCAACCTGATCGCCTGGGCCGGCTACGCCGAAAACGGTTCCAACGACCCCAAAGTCGACTGGGTGACCCCGTACGAACAGCAGACCGGCTGCAAGGTCAACGTCAAGATCGGCAACACCTCCGACGAGATGGTGCAGTTGATGCGCAGCGGTCAGTACGACGGGGTGTCCGCCTCCGGCGACGCCACGTTGCGGTTGATCTACGCCGGTGACGTGGCGCCGGTGAACACCGATCTGGTGCCCAACTACGCGACCATTTCGTCGTTCCTGAAGGACAAGCCGTGGAATTCGGTGAACGGCCAGATGTACGGGATTCCGCACGGGTGGGGCGCCAACCTGTTGATGTACAACATCGACGTGGTGCGCGATGCACCGAACTCGTGGTCGGCGGTGTTCGACGACGCGGGCAAGTACAAGGGCAAGGTGACCGCCTACGACTCCCCCATCTACATCGCCGACGCGGCGCTGTACCTGTCGAAGACGAAACCTGATCTCGGCATCAAGGACCCGTATTCGCTGACGCCCGAACAACTCGACGCCGCAGTCGATCTGCTGAAGAAGCAGCGCGAGAACATCAGCGAGTACTGGTCGGACTACACCAAAGAGGTGCAGGCGTTCGAGTCGGGGACGTCGGTCATCGGCACCACGTGGCAGGTGATCGCGAACACGATCGGCACCGACAACAAGGTTCAGGTCAACACGGTGCTACCGAAGGAAGGCGCCACCGGATGGTCCGACACCTGGATGGTGTCGTCGAAGGCCGCACATCCGAACTGCATGTACAAGTGGATGGACTGGATCTCCTCACCGGAGGTCAACGCCCAGGTCGCCGAGTACTTCGGCGAGGCGCCCGCGCAGACGAAGGCATGTGAACACACCACCCAGAAGGACTTCTGCGACATCTACCACGCCACCGATGAGAAGTTCGCCGCAGAGATCCACTACTGGACGACGCCGCAGAAGCACTGCGTCGACGGCAGCGGCGACAATTGCACGGCCTATCAGGACTGGGTCGACAAGTGGCAGCAGATCAAGGGCTGAAACACCGGTTATCGCTGGCGTTCCTGCTCGTTCCGCCACTGGCGTGGCTGCTCTTGGCGTATCTGGGTTCGCTTGCGGTGCTGCTTGTTTCGGCGTTCTGGACCACCGACACCTTCACCGGCGCGGTGGTGCGCGAATTCACAAGCGACAACGTCGTGCACGTCGCGACCGAGGCGGTGTTCCGCATCGCCACGGTCCGCACCGTGGCGATCGCGTTGGCCGTCACGGTGCTCTGTGCGCTGCTGGCGGTGCCGCTGGCGTTCTACATGGCCAAGATCGCGTCACCGCGGGTGCGACTGGCGTTGGTGGTCGCGGTGACCACCCCGCTGTGGGCGAGCTATCTGGTCAAGGCCTACGCGTGGCGAATGCTGTTCTCCCCGGAGGGGCCGATGGCGTGGGCGACGGGGTACAGCCCGGGCTACGGACTGACCGCCACCGTGGTCACGCTGACGTATCTGTGGCTGCCCTACATGGTGATCCCGGTGTTCGCCGCGTTCGAACGCGTGCCTGACGCGCTCATCGACGCCAGCTCCGACCTCGGCGCCTCGGACTCCTCGACGCTGCGAATGGTGGTGGCGCCATTGGTGTTTCCCGGTATCGCGGCAGGCTCGATCTTCACGTTCTCGTTGTCGATGGGCGACTACATCGCGGTGACGATCGTCGGCGGCAAGACCCAGATGCTCGGCAACATCATCTACGGCCAACTCGTCACCGCCAACAACCAACCGCTTGCGGCGGCCCTTTCCATCATTCCGCTGATCGCGATCATCGCGTACCTGTTGGCGATGCGACGCACCGGTGCACTGGAGAACGTGTGATGTTGTCGACGCCGGCGCGACGAGCGGTACGGGTGTGGGTGATCCTCGTACTCTGTTTCCTCTACGCCCCACTGCTTCTGGTGGTGATCAACGCGTTCAACGCGTCGCGGACGTTCGCGTTCCCGCCAAGCGGTTTCACATTGCAGTGGTGGATCGACGCGGCGAACAGCCAGGGCATGTGGACGTCGTTGGCCAATTCGGCGTTGGTCGGCCTCGGCGCGACGGCGGTCGCGCTCGTGCTCGGCACGATGGCCGCGTTCGCCGTGCAGCGCTACGACTTTTTCGGCCGCCACGTCGTGAGTTTCCTCGTGGTGCTGCCGATCACGTTGCCCGGCATCGTCACCGGCATCGCACTCAACGCGACGTTCACCTCGGCGCTCGGCGTCACACTGGGCCTGGCCACCGTGATCGTCGGCCACGCCACGTTCTGCATCGTGATCGTCTTCAACAACATCCAGGCCCGGTTGCGGCGCCTTGGCACCCATTTCGAGGACGCGTCGGCCGACCTCGGCGCATCACCGTGGCAGACGTTTCGGTACGTGACGTTTCCGATGATGCGGGGCGCGTTGCTGGCCGGTGCCATCCTGGCCTTCGCGCTGTCCTTCGACGAGATCGTGGTCACCACCTTCACCGCGGGCCCGACGGTCCAGACACTGCCGATCTGGATCTTCGGAAACCTGTTCCGCCCCAACCAGGCTCCCGTGATCAACGTGGTCGCTGCCGCGCTCACAGTCGTCGCGATCATTCCGGTGTGGCTGGCCCAGCGGTTCGGTGGCGACCCGGCCGCGACGAGGGTGTAGCCGCTACTGCTCTGTCGAGTCGCCGCCCAGCAAGATGCCCGCGGTGAACTCCGAGACGGCCGTGACCAAACGTTCGCGCACGGCCTCGCGCACCCTGTCGGCCACCACCTTGTCGCCCAGATCGCGATAGTCCAGCACGATGCGACTCACCTCCGCCATCTGTTCCGGCTTGGGCACATGCCGCGCGCCGAACCGTGACTCGTACAACGCCTCCAGCGTGTGAACGAGATCGACGGCGACGGCGTCGATGGAGTCCCGGGTCGCTTCCAACATGCGCACTATCGCCCGCGCGTAGAGGACGGGTTCCGTGCTGCGCGCGACGATGGCTCCGATCTCGCTGTCCCTCAGCACCACCTCGCCGTCGACCACGTCGGCGATGCCGTAGTCGATCAGCTTGCGCGCCTCCTCGGAATCGGCGTCGAGGGTGGCGGCCCCCGGGTCGCTCGGCGCCCGCGAGGCTGGTTCGCCTGCCCGCGGGCCGAGCACTGCCCGCTGGATGCCGAGGATGTCGGCGAGATCGGCGCCCTGCCGCATGCTGGTGAAGAACTCCGCGATGTGCGCGGAGGTGAACCCGCGGCGGAGCAGTTGATTGATGGTCTTCAACTGCGACAGGTGATAGTCGTCGTAGTAGGCCGACCGACCGACTCGTCGCGGCGGGTCGAGCAGACCCCGCTCGCGATAGGCCCGGATGTTGCGGGCACTGACACCGGAGATGCGCGCCAGGTCGTCCAGGCGGTACTCAGCCAACGCGGCGCACCCCGGCGCGCTCGGCGTTTGCACCGCTACGACCCATGCGACCACTGTAGCCGCCGAAACCCGATTGCGAGCGAAGTCCAAGTCACCGCAATATGGTTTTGCTAGCTATGCGATACACACAGCTTTAACTGCCGCGATACCGTCACATCAACCGAGACTGTGACATAGCTGTGCGATTTCAGCCAACCCATTTTCCATCGAACGCCGCGGCCGGGGTGAGTGATTTCACGGTCGCCGAATTGGCGTCGACGCCGCTCGCTGGAACATCATGGAGCGACGGCGCGTTGCAGCATGCCGAGACACCAACTCCCCTTGAGCGAAAGGTCCTGCGTGCGTCCCTGGATTGTGTGGGCCACCGGACTGCTCGCGTACATCGTCGCCGTTCTCGATAGGACCACGCTCGGGGTTTCAGGCCTGGATGCCGCCGAACGGTTCAATGCCAGCCCCAGTGTGCTGTCGACGTTCGTGGTTTTGCAGGTGGTCGTCTATGCGGGCGCCCAGGTCCCCGCGGGCTTGCTGCTCGATCGGTTCGGCTCCAAGGCGCTGATCTTGTCCGGCGGCGCCGTGATGGCCTCAGGCCAACTGGTGCTGGCGTTCACCGAATCGCTGCCGACGGCCGTCGCCGCTCGCGCCGTCGTCGGCCTCGGGGATGCGGTGACCTTCATATCCGTGCTGCGGCTGGTGCCGTACTGGTTTTCGCCGAAGCAGGTGCCGCTGCTCACCCAGTTGACCGGCATCTGCGGACAATTGGGCCAAGTGCTTTCGGCGGTACCGTTTTTCGCGCTGCTGACGGGCGCGGGGTGGACGCCGGCGTATGTGTCGGTGGCGGCTCTCGGTGTGCTGTCGATTGTGCTGACCCTCGCGCTGGTCAGGAACACACCGAATGGTCCCGCGCTCCCGACGCAGATCAGCTCCGTTCGGGACACCCTCGTCAGCCTGAAGACCGTGTGGCTGCGTCCGGGCACCCGGCTGGGCTTCTTCACCCACATGGGCACGCAGTTCTCCGTCACGGTGTTCGCCTTGATGTGGGGTGTGCCGTATCTGACCGAAGCGCAAGGTCTTTCGGCCGGTGCGGCGGGCGCACTGCTGACCGTCTCCGTCGTCGCCGCCATCTCGGCTGGCATCGCCATCGGCATCGTCACCGGCCGCATGCCGCATCGCCGGTCACGCGTGGTGCTGGGCATCATCGCCGCGAACGCGATCGCGTGGACGGTCGTGCTGGCGTTGCCACATCGAGCGCCGATGTGGCTACTCGTGACTTTGATCGTCGTCATCTCGGTCGGCGGCCCCGGCTCGATGGTGGGCTTCGACTTCGCCAGGACGTTCAATCCGAGTTCGACGCTGGGCACCGCTCAGGGCATGGTCAACATGGGCGGCTTCGTGGCCTCGCTGTTGATCATGCAGGTGATGGGCCTGATCCTCGACGCCGCAGGCGACTTCTCCTTCGCCTCGTTCCGGCTGGCGTGGACGGTGCAGTATGCAGTGTGGGCCTTCGCAGTGATCGGAATCCTGATCACCAGGCGTAAGGCGCGCAGGCTGATGCGCGTCGAGGACGACGCGATGCTATTGGAGAGTGTCGAAACGCATCCGGCGGGCCGCTGAGACTCAGCGGTTGCGCGCCGTAGTGCGCCGGTTGGCCTTCTTGATCGCCGACACCAGTTCTTCCTTGCTCATCGTCGATCGGCCCGAGATGTCCAACTTGCGAGCCACTTCCACGAGGTGCTTCTTCGATGCGTTCGCATTGACACCTTCGGCGGTCTCGCCTTTCGGATTCCGTCCGCCGCTGCGGGCCCGCGAATCCGACGGCCCCTTCTGCGATTTCGGCTCCCAGTGGTCGCCCACCTTTTCGAAGCTGTGCTTCAACGCGCTGTACGCGACGCGATGCGCGCGCTCACCTTCGCCGTACTCTTTCGCCGCCGCGTCATGAGCCTTGGCGAATGTGCGCTGCGCCTTGGCAGACGACTTCTGCAGGGTGCTCGGCAACTCACTCTTCTTGGCAGCACCGCTCTTGGATGTCTTCGGCATGGTGGCTCCTCAGTCGAGTCGTGCCCTGACGCTTACCCGGATGGCATCCAGGCAAA
This sequence comes from Mycobacterium sp. 3519A, assembly GCF_900240945.1. Taxonomy (NCBI): domain Bacteria; kingdom Bacillati; phylum Actinomycetota; class Actinomycetes; order Mycobacteriales; family Mycobacteriaceae; genus Mycobacterium; species Mycobacterium sp. 3519A. The sequence goes on along the minus strand of NZ_OESG01000011.1, from coordinate 243,126 downwards.
ACCGCTCACGACGTCACTCGTCGAGGTTTCTGGCGATCGCGTCGGCGGCGTGCCGATGTCCGCGCGTCTCATAGCCGACCACGGTGACCATCGGCGCCAGCGTGACGACCAACAGGCAGTTCGCCATCGAGATGCCCGCGGCCGCCAGCCACACCGCGACCCCGAGCACCGCGGCGGTCAACACCAGCAGCAGCACGTGGAACGGATCCACGATGCGCGCCAACCGTGCATACAGCGCGTAGACCGACAAGATGTAGATCCCCACCGGCACGGCCACGGACAACACGGTTGGAACGGAGCCGAGTTCGGAATGGTGCTCGATGTAGTACGCGGCGGCGTGCAGACCGGCCCCAGTGGCGACGATGGCGGCGAACGTGACGATGTGGAAGTAGCCGAAGAAGAACGACCGCTCCCGGTGGGCATGCAGCAGATCGGCCTGCGGCGCCACGAAATACGTCCACCACATGCCGAAGGTGAGCCCGATGCCCGCCACCGCCACGAAGATCGCGTCGTACGACCAGCCCTGCGCGCCCACGGCCGCCGACACCGTTGCCACCGTCCCCACCACACCTTCGCCGAGCGCGATGATCGTCAGCAGGCTGTAGCGCTCGGTGATGTGGTGGGCGTGCCACGGCGTCTTCGCGATGCGGGTCTCGGCCAGCAGCGGGCCGAGCAGCTCGATGCCGATCAGCACGACCACGACTGCGAACGTGGCAGCCAGCGAGGTGTGCAGGAAGATGGCGGCGGCCCAGCCGATCTGCGCGACGGTGACGGCCGTGGCGTAGGTCAGGCACGCCGCGCGTCGGCCCGGGTCCTGTTTGGCCGCGCGTAACCACTGCCCCACCAACGCGATCCGCATGATGACGTACCCGGCCACCATGACCTCGTTTGCGACGTGGCCGCCGTGTTCGATCGATGCGTACATCTGCGGTAAGCCGAGCGCCAGCACGATCACGCCGACCATCTGGAGCATGGTCATCAACCGGTAGATCCAGTCGTCGGTGTCATAGGCCGACGCGAACCACGCGAAGTTGATCCAGGCCCAGCAGATCGCGAAGGCGGCGAAGGAGAACCCGAGCAGTCCGGCGCGGACGTGGTCCTCGGCGAGCATGTGCGCGTACTCGCTCGCCGCGATACCGAACGCGACGACGAACGTCAGGTCGAACAGCAACTCCAGCGGAGTGGCCACCCGGTGCTCTTCGTGTGGGTCGCGCCCGGTCATCCTGCGGATGCGATGCGCATGCACCGCCGGCCGCTGCGGTTGCGCCTCCGTCATCGATCCAGTCCTCTCACAGCTACATTTCACCCCATGGCGGGCGGCAAGAAGTTGGTGATGGGCGCAAGTGGATTCCTCGGCTCCCACGTCACCCGACAGTTGGTGCAACGCGGCGACGACGTGCGGGTCATCCTGCGCCCGACCAGCTCGACGCAGGGCATCGAGGACCTGGTCGAGACGGGTGCGGTCGAGTGCCGCTACGGCGACATCTTCGACGACGACGCGGTGCGCGCGGCGATGGCCGGTTGCGACGACGTCTTCTACTGCGTCGTCGACACCCGCGCCTGGCTGCGGGATCCGGCTCCGCTGTTCCGCACCAACGTCGACGGTCTGCGCCGCGTCCTTGATGCCGCGGTGGATGCCGACCTGAGGCGGTTCGTGTTCACCAGCACGATCGGCACCATCGGGATCCCGGCCGAGCAGCGACCCGCCACCGAGGAGGACGAGTTCAACTGGGCCGACAGGAGCAGCGGCTACATCCGCTCGCGGGTCGAGGCGGAGAACCTCGTGCTGTGCGCGGTCTCTGAACGCGCATTACCCGCTGTGGCGCTGTGCGTTTCGAACACCTACGGGCCCGGTGATTGGCAGCCGACGTCGCACGGTAAGCAAATCGCGCTCGCTGCGGCGGGCAGGCTGCCGTTCTACGTCAAGGGGTGGGCAGGCGAAGCGGTGGGGGTCGAGGATGCCGCCGAGGCGCTGCTGCTGGCCGCCGAAAAGGGCCGCAGCGGCGAGCGCTATATCGTCTCGGAGCGGTACGTGGAGGTGCAGGAGCTGTACCGGACCGCCGCGGAGGCGGCGGGCGTCGAGCCGCCGCGGTTCGGCATGCCGCTGTGGGCCATGTACGCCATGGGGTACGCCGGCGACGTGCGCACCGCGCTTGGCCGCGACTCCCAGCTGACCAGTCGCAGCGTCCGGCTGATGCACATCTGGCCGAAGCTCGACCACGGGAAGGCCGAGCGGGAGCTGGGATGGCGGCCGGCACCGGTGCTCGAGTCGGTCCGCAGGGCGGCGCAGTTCTTCCGGGAGAACCGGCGGCGGCGCCGACCTTCGCGTCCGCAAAAAAACAGGTAGTGGACTACGCATGCCATCACCGGCTAACGGATCGACGATCGACGTGTGTCGGATGAATTTGCGCTCAAGCTGCTCGGACAGTTCTCCCTCCAGCGCGGTGAGGAGGTGGTGGAGCTACCTCCCGCGTGCCAGCGGCTGATCGCCCTCGTCGCGCTCAAGCGCAGGCCGGTGCACCGGCTGTGGGTATGCGCGATGCTGTGGCCGCATGCGCAGACCCGGCGCGCGATCGCGAGCCTGCGCTCGACGATGTGGCGGCTTCGCCCGGTCGGCGCCGATCCGCTGCTCGAAGTCGATCCTCAGTACATCGCGCTGGCGTCAGACGTCTCGGTGGATTGGCACGACGCCGTCGACCAGATCGAGCACCTGCTCAACGCCGAGGCGCCCGTCGACCCGCAGTTCGTGGCCGATCTGCTTCCGCTGCTTCGCGCCGGTGAGCTTCTCGACGGCTGGTCCGAACCGTGGGCGCACGCCGAACGTCAGCGTTACCGCGCCACCCGCAAGGCGGCGCGCGACGCGTTGAGCGGCGGATCGGAAAAGCAGGTAGCCGCCTACGCGTGTGGCTCCATGCGGTCGGCACATACGCTTCATTCCATCCGGAAGTCCAAGAACGACTAGAGAAGACCATGAACGCGCTACTGATGATCTGCATGTCCATCGGCACACCGCTTGCCGCACTGGGCCTGTACGACCTGCAGGCGCGGCTGGAACGCTGGGACTACAACCGTCACGCCGAGGACTGAACCGTCGGCGCGGTCTACTGTGATGGCGTGGAAGAACTTTCCGACGATGTCGTCGAATTCCTGTCTGAAGGCACTCGCACCGGACTGCTCGGCTACCTCGCATCCGACGGCCGACCGCTCGTGGCGCCGGTGTGGTTCGTCGTGGACAACGGTGAGCTGGCCTTCAACACGGGTAAGGACACCGCGAAAGGTCGTGCGCTGACGCGGGATCCGCGGGTGGTGATGTGTGTCGACGACTCGCAACCGCCGTACTCGTTCGTACAGGTCCAGGGCATCGCGACCATCAGCGAAGACCCGCAGGACGTGCTCGACATCGCGACAAGAACCGGTGGCCGCTACATGGGCGCAGAAAGGGCGCAGGAGTACGGCAGGCGCAACGGCGTACCCGGTGAGCTCGTCGTGCGCATCAAGCCGACCAAGGTGATCAAGGCGTTCAATGTCGCAGAGTGACCGCCTCGGCGCCATCCGAGGCCGTTCTCCCGCAACGCAATCCACGCCATGTGCAGTCGGCGTGGTGCTGGCGGCCGGCCTCGGCACGCGTGTCGGCGCCGACGGCAACAAGGCGTACCTGCCGCTGGCTGGCCGCAGCATGGTGGCCTGGTCGCTGGCCGCGGTAGCCGCCGTCGACGAGATCGCCAGGACGGTGTTGGTGTATCGGAAAGGTGAACTGGACCTCGCCCGCGACACCGTCGCCGCCGAGTTGCCCGGCACGGCGGTGAAACTGGTCGAGGGCGGCGACACCAGGCACGCCTCGGAGTTCAACGTGCTGCGCTACCTCGCCGACGACATCGAGTCCGGTGCAGTCGACGTGGTGCTGATCCACGACGCGGCCAGGCCCTTGGCGGCCAGCGCCATGTTCGTCAGTGCACTGTCGCTCGCGCGCGAGTTCGGCGGCGCGATACCGGCGTTGGCCACCGCGGACGTGGTGCGGCAGGGACCTGCCGGAGTCGAGGCAACCGACGGTGCACTGGTGCGGGTGCAGACCCCGCAGGCGTTTCGCGCCCGACCTCTGCTGCGCGCATACCGTGCCGCCGACGCCGACGGATTCGAAGGCACCGACACGTCGTCGTGCATCGAGAAGTACACCGACGAGCAGGTCCGCACGTTCCCCGGCGACGAGGCCAACCTGAAGGTGACCTACGCCAAGGACATCGCCGTCGCGGCCCGACTGCTCACTGTGTCCGGCAGGCGATGATCGCCTCGACATAGTCGGTGCCCCTTGGCAGTTCGACGGCGAACGCGTCGGCATCGCCCTCGACGAACCTCACCGGCGTCGTCGTGTGCAGCGCTTCACCGAGTTCGTCGAAGTCGTCGGTCCTGCACTGTCCCAGCAGCCGGGTCAGTTCATCGACGGCGAACCCGCGCGGATACTGCACCACCCGCAGCAGCGAACGATCGAGGGTGCCGGTCACCGACCCCAGCTCGTCGACGGTCTTCACGCTGTCGGTCACCGGCAGCATGGGCATCGCCACCGAAGCGCCTGCCCGTAACGCTTCAATCACCCTGTCGGACAGGCTTGTCGGAGCCAATGGCCTGCGGATGTCGTGGATCAGCACCTGACGCGGCGGATCCGCGAAGGCCTGCAGCGCGGCGGCGATGCATCCGGCTCGCGAATCCGGACCCGTCACCGTCACCACGTCGATCGACGACAACCCTTGGCCCGCAAGCGCTTCCCGCGCCCGATCGGCCAATGATTCGGCGGCGGCGACCACCGCGGCACCACGCATCGTGCGGGCAACGCGCACCAACGGCGTCTCCCCCGCCAACGGCACGAACGCCGCGTCCGCCGACGTCGCATACAACGGCAGGATCGCCGCCAGATCGCCTGCCATCAGCGGAAGCGGTCGAGGTAGGCGTGCCAGTTCCAGCCGGCCAGGAACTGCTCGGCAGCGGCGTACCCCTTCACGTACTGCGCTTCGATCTCGTTTTCAGAGATGTCGAAGTCGAGGAAGCCGACGTCAGTCGAGTCCACCCGGATGGTGCGCGCACTCACCCATGGCTCGTTCAGGTAGGCCTGATCGCGGCCGACCAACGCCGTGGTGATCACGTCCTCCAGCAGGTGCGGTGCGCCAAGCATCCGGATCGGCGCCAACGCGGGAATCACCTTGTCGTTGCCCTCCGGCAGGTTCGGCAGCACGGTGACGCCGAAACTGGGCCAGCGCGGTCGCCGCCCGTCGTGGCGGTCCAGCGAATCGATCGGGAAGTTCGACAGGATTCCGCCGTCGACCAACGTGGACGTCAACCCGCTCGCGGCGGTCAGCGTGACGGGGCGGAAGAAGAACGGGATCGACATCGAGGCGCGCACCGCGTCAGCGACTGACTGCTCGTCGGGATCGCGACCGTAGACCCGACGGTAGTCCCAGGGCAGCCGGACCAGTTGGCCCGTCGTCACGTCCGCGACGGTGACGACCAGTTTGTAGCGCCGCTCGGGCGGCAGCTCGTCGTCGTCGATGGCCAGGTCGCCGAACGTACGCACGCCGAGATTCGCGAGTTCGCTGCGCACCCAGTCGTGGGCGTAGTCACCCTTGTAGATGCCGGAACCGCGCAGCACCGCCAGCGACGGGCCGAGCAGCGGCACCCGCTCGACGGGACCGGCATCGGTGAACTTTCGGTAATCCAGTTGCAGGGCAAGCTGTTTCACCTCGTCGGGGGTCAACTGGTCGCCCATCGCCGCGGCCGCCAGGATCGCGCCGACGATGGACCCGGCCGACGTCCCCGAGACGCGTTGGGCGCGATATCCGCCGTCCATCAGCGCGACGACGGCGCCTACCAGCCCGATTCCCTTGACGCCGCCACCCGACAGCACCATGTCGGCAGGCTTCGGATCCGCCACGGCGCCGACGCTACACGGGATCGAACGACGAAATCAGCCAGGTGTCGTTGACTTTCTTCAGACCCACCTTGACCGCGCTCGCGGCGAACGCACCGTCCGGGTTCTCCTTGCTGGTGGTGTTCTGGTTGATGAACACCAACACCACGGCGGAATCCGGGTGCATCTCCGACACCGCGGCCCGCACGACGGCCGCGGTGGTCTTGACCGCCTTCTGCTTGGCTGCCGGTGTGACGATCTGCTGGGTGAAATTCGTGTAGTACGACAGGAAGTCACCCGTCAGATGGGACTTCGCATTGGCGAAGTCCTTGTCCAGACTCTCGGGCGAGTACGACAGCATCGCCACCGTGCCCACCTTCGCGGCGTCCAGTGCGACGTTGGCCGCCGCATCGTCGGTCTGCCGGTCGGCGCGGTACTGGTTGAAGTACAGCCACGCGGTGGCGCCGCCGGAGGCGAGCAGCGCGACGGCCAACACGATCGCGCCGATGCGCCCCACCACCGCACGCCGAGTTGCGCTGAGCTTGGCCGGCTTCGATTCGGCGGTGTCCGTTGCCTTTTCGTCGACGTCGGTCACGGCGTCGGTATCCTCCGCGGTCACGGCACGAACTCCACTTTCGACATCTTGATCTGATCGCCGACGCGCTCGAGGTCGACGGACAGCCGCCAGGTGCGTGGTTCCTGTTTGGCGCCTGCGGCGTTGGTGACACGTGAGCTGGCCGACACCAGCACGACGGCCGAGTTGTCGGTCATCGACTCGACGCCGGTGGCGTTGACGGTGACCTCGGTGATCACCTTCGAGTCCTGAGTGACCTTGATGAAGTCCTCGGCCTGATTCTTGAAGTCGTCGTGGAACTGACCCGTCGAGTTGTCGATGATCCGCTGGACGTCTTCCTTGGCGTTGTTGAAGTCCAACGACATCAGCGTCACGACACTCTGCCGGGCGGCCGCCGCGAACTCCGCGCGGTTCTGTTGTTCGGCGGCCTGGTGCCGGTGGTTGATCACCATCAGCACGCTGAGCGTGATGAACGCCGCTGTGCACGCGATGGCGACCACGGTGGTGAAGATCTTGAGTATCCGCAGCAGCAGAGCGCCCCGTGTGCGGACCGGGGCCTCAGTTTCCTCGACCTTCTGAGCCTCGTCGTCGGTGACCGCCACACTGGGTTCGATCAGTTCGACGGCTTCGGAAGCCTCGGGCTCGTCGGCCTTGGAAACCTCGGGCTCGGCCTCTGCCTGCCGCCGCAGCCGGATGGCACGCGCCCTGGCGCGCGCAGCCGCCGCAATGGCCTCCGCCTCCGCGGCCTCCGCTTCGGCTTCCTCGGCAAGTGCGAGCGCATCGGCCGCATCGGCCGCGCGTTCAGGTTCGTGCGGCGGCGCCTCGACGCGGTCCGCGTCGATCACCGACTCGCGGCGCCTGAAAGACGGCACAGCGACCTCCTTGTCTGCTGCAAAGCTCTACTCAATACGAGAATGGCATTATTCATTTTTGAGTATTGCCGCGAGGATACCCCATCCCCGACCCGGGACCTCTGCGCCGTTTCCTGCGGAAATGCTATTTACGCGCTGTGCGGGCGCTCAGCGCAACTTGTCTTTCATGACTTTGCCAGTGGCGTTCAACGGTAGCTGTTCGAGGAACTCGACGAACCGGGGCACCTTGAATCCGGCCATCCGCTCCCGGCTCCATGTGATCAACTCGTCCCCGGTCAATCCGGTTTTCCCGGGCTTGACGACCACGAACGCCTTGCCCACCTGACCCAGCCGGTCATCGGGAACGCCGATCACCGCGGCCTGCGCGACGGCGGGGTGTTCCATCAAGAAGCCCTCGATCTCGGCGGGGTAGGCGTTGAAGCCGCCGACGATGAACATGTCCTTCTTGCGGCCGACGATCCGCAGCCTGCCCGACTCCGTGAAGGTGCCGAGGTCCCCGGTGTGCAGCCACCCGTCGGCGTCGATGGCCTCCGCGGTCGCGACGGGGTCGTCGAGGTAGCCCTGCATGACGCCGTAGCCGCGTACGAGCACTTCGCCGTCATCGGCGACCCGCACCTCGATGTCCTCGCACGGCAGCCCCGCGGTGGTCGCGACATCCTCGAACGAGTCGCCTGGCCTGGACAGCGTCACGTTGCCCGCCTCGGTCAGCCCGTACCCGGTCATCAACGTCTGGAACGGGAGTTCGTCGTGTATCCGGCGGACCAGTTCCACCGGAATGTCCGCGGCGCCCGTGACGCCCGCCCGCAGGGTCGCGAGTTTGTCCTTATCTGTCACTGCCAGCAGCGAGTGGTACAGCGTCGGCGGCCCCGGCAGCATCGTGATCCGTTCGGTGTCAACGAGTTCCACGACACGGTCGATGTCGAACGCGGCCACAGGCACCATGGTGGCGCCGCGCAGGAACGACGCGATCAACCCCGCCTTCAAGCCGAAGGTGTGGAAGTAGGGGTTGATCATCAGGTAGCGGTCGCCCTCGCGAAGGTCCGCGAGCGTGGCCCACTCCTCGTACATCCGCAACGTCTGGCGGTGGTTCATCTTCGCGCCTTTGGGCCGTCCGGTGGTGCCCGAGGTGAAGATGATGTCGGAGATGTCGGCACCGTCGACCGCCCGCTCGAAAGGCGCGCCGCCGGACAGGAAATCGGATTTCAGGTCGATCGCCGGGATGCCCGCCGGCGCGCTGAAGTCCTGGCCTAGGAAGCCCTTCTGGATCAACACCGCCTTCGCGCCGCTGCGGCCGATGACGTCGGCCGCCTCGTCCGTCTTGAACCGAGTGTTGACGGGTACCAGCACGCCGCCCGCGGTGAGCAACCCGAACGCCGCGATGATCCACTCGGCGCAGTTCGGCGCCCAGATCGCGACCCGGTCACCCTTCTGCACCCCGAAGTCGTTGAACGCACCTGCCGCGCAACGGATCCGAGCGACGAGTTCAGTGAAGGTGAGGCGCAGCGGACCGTCGACGACCGCTTCCGCGTCGCCGAAGCGGTCCGCCGCGCTCAGGACCATCTCGGGGATGGTCGCCCACGGTTGTGGCTGGGTCATCTGGCGCCGCTCCTCATCGGGCGCTTGCGCCCTTGATCGTCGCAGCGCGCCTCACACCGTGACGAGCCGGTCCAGGTTGCCGCCCATGATCTTCGCCTGATCCTCGACCGACAGATGCTCGAGCGCCGTCACGTAGTGGGTCGGCTCGGCAAGGCCTTCCGGATGCGGCCAGTCCGAGCCGTAGAGCACCTGGTCCACGCCAACCAGGTTGATCAGATCGTCGATGCCCTCCTCGTAGAACGGGCTGACGTGGATGCGGTTCTTGATCTCCTCGACCGGGTTGCCAGGGAAGCTCTCAGGCGTCTTCTTGTACACCTCGGCCATCGAATCCAGAAGCGGGAACATCCATTTCGAACCCGCCTCAACGATCGCTACCTTGAGGGTCGGGAAGCGGAACAGCGCGCCGTGAATCACCCACGAGGCCACCGCGTCCTGGATGGGACGCCACTCGTTGAGGATCGACATCGCGTTGGTCTGGAACGGCAGCATCTCCTGAGCCGCCCCGTCCCATTCGGAGGTGTAGCGCGAGTAGCCGCTGTCGGAGGAGTGCATGCCGATCAGCACGTCGTACTCGACGCACTTCTGCCAGAACGGATCGAACTCGGGCAGCGCGAACGACCGCGGACCACGGAAGCCGGGCACCGGCGCAGGCCGGATCAGGATGGCGCGTGCCCCACGCTTGACGCACCATTCGAGTTCCTCGATCGCCTTCTCGACGATGGGCAGGGTGATCACCGGCGTGGTGAAGATCCGGTTCTGGTAGTTGAAGCCCCACACTTCGTCGAGCCACTGGTTCAGCGAGTGGATGATCACGTGGATCGCGACCGGGTCGTCGCGCAACCGCTCCTCGATCAGGCTGGCCAACGTCGGGAACATCAGCGAGCGGTCGACGCCCAACTCGTTCATCAGTTCCAGCCGCGGACCCGGTTCGAAGAACGCTGGGATCGAGCGCATCGGCTCGCCGAACAGTTCGCGCTTGCTCTTGCCCTCAGGGTTGCCGAACTTGAAGTACTCCTCCCACGCGCCCGGCCTGGCGACCACCGAGAACGTCGGGTTCGGAATGTAGTTGCTGATCACACCGCGCAGCGCGATCTTGGTGCGGCCGTTGACCTCGACGTACTGGACGACGTCCTGGTACTCCTTGGGCAGGTATTTCGTCAGCGCCTCCGGCGGCTCGTACAGATGGTTGTCCGCGTCGAACAGCGGAAACGGTATGTCGACCCGGTGCGACAGTTGCCCCATTGGAACACTCCTTTTCTCGTTGCGAGAATCATATTCTCACTTTTGACAAGCCGCAATATCCTGCCGGGCCGCCGCCACGTCCGCGCGGACGCGGAACTTCTGCACCTTGCCGCTGGCCGTCCGGGGGTAGTCCTCGACTTGGTGCAACTCCTCCGGGCACTTCTGGGCCGCGACGCCTGCCCGCTTGAAGTGCGCACGCACCTCGTCGATGGTCGGCATCGCGTGGCCGGCCCTGATGCGCAGCACCGCGGCCGTCCGCTCGCCGAGCCGCTCGTCGGGCGCGGCCACCACCACCGCCTCCACGACGCTGGGCATGGCGAGCAGCACCTCTTCCACCTCCAGCGCGCTGATGTTCTCGCCGCCGCGGATGATCACGTCGGCCTTGCGGTCGGTGATGGTCAGGTAGCCGTCGTCGTCGAGCACGCCGACGTCGCCGGTGCGGTACCAGCCGTCGGCGTCGAACGCCTTGGCCGTCAGCTCGGGATCGGTGTAGCCGAGGCACAGATCGGGCCCGCGGCTGAAGATCTCGCCGTCGGGTCCGAGCCGGATCTCCACGCCGGGGCGGGCGTTGCCGTCGGTGTAGAGCCGCTTGTCCTCCGGCGCGGTGGGCGCCGACCCGGTGATCGACGGGTGTTCGCTGCTGCCGTACGACCGGAAGACGAACATGCCGAGATCGGCAAGCCGCCGGGTGACCGCCGCGGGCACCGTTGAGCCGCCGAGGCCGACGGTCGTGAAGTGGCTCATGTGCTCAGGCGTGCAGTCCGGGTGGTCCAGCAGGCTGGTGACGAAGTACGGCGGGCCGCCGCCAATCGAAAGGCCCTCGCTCTCAATGAGTTTGAGCACCTTGCCGGGGTCCCACACGTCGCACAGATCGATCGGTGCGCCTTCCAGCACCGGGATCAGGAAGGCGCCCAGCATGCCGATGAAGTGGCCGACCGGGGTGGCGGTGAGTTGCCTGCCGCGATCCTCCGGGTAGTTCTCCAACAGCTGGCGCGTTTCGAAGCCCAGCGTCTGATGGCTGTGCACAACGCCTTTGGGATTACTGGTGGTGCCGGAGGTGAAGGCGATCAACGCCGGACTGGCCGGGTCGGTGGCCAATGTGCCCTCGAGCGGTTCGTCGGCAAGCAGTTCGTGGTAGTCCCTGCCGACAAGCCCGACGATCGGGATGTCCGCGCAGAGGTCGGGCGCAAACTGCATGCGGCCGAACTCTTCTGCGGTGATGAAGACCCGCGGCTTGGCCGTCCCGAGGATGTGGGTGAGTTCCTTGCGCCCGTAGAAGTGCACGATCGGCACCGTCACCGCGCCGAGGAACGTCGACGCCCAGAATGCGGCGGCCGCCTCCATCCAGTTGGGCAGTTGCAACGCCACCACGTCGCCGGGGCCCACGCCGCGGGCATGCAGGCCGGCCGCCAACCGTCGCGCCTCCAACTCGACGTCACGAAACGTGCCCGCGAACGGGCGGACCGACGAGTGCACGTGGAAACCGACGTCGGGGTTGTCCTTCAGTCCGCGCGCGACGAGGTCACCGAGGGTGTCCTGGGTCCACCACCCCGCCTCCTGGTAGCGCTTGGTCAGCTCAACAGGGATTTCTCGCATGCGTTCCGCAGCACCTCCACTCCGCTGCGATGCTATTCTCCGCTAGAGAGAATGCCAATACCGCAGACGGAGAACGCTTGATGGTCGACCTCGAGTTGGACGACGGTTTGGCGGTCATCACCATCGACCGCCCGCACGCCCGCAACGCCATCTCACTGGAGACCATGGATCAGTTGGAGAAGGCGCTTGACGGGGCAGTCGGTGCCAAGGCGCTGGTGCTCACCGGCGCCGGTGATCGCGCGTTCGTCTCCGGCGGCGACCTGAAGGAACTCAGCGCGCTGCGCACTGAACACGAGGCGGCCTCGATGGCGTTTCGGATGCGCACGATCTGCGATCGGATCGCAGCGTTCCCCACCCCCACCGTCGCGGTGCTCAACGGCCATGCCCTTGGCGGCGGCGCCGAGTTCGCGGTAGCGGCCGACATCCGACTGGCCGCCGACGACGTCAAGATCGGCTTCAACCAAGTGGCGTTGGAGATCATGCCGGCATGGGGCGGCGCGGAGCGCCTCGTCACGCTCGTCGGCTACAGCAAGGCGCTGCTGCTGGCAGGCACCGGCACGGTGCTCGACGCCGCCGAAGCCGAGCGAATCGGCTTGGTGGACAAGGTGTTACCGCGCCCCACCTTCGCCGACGACTGGCGTGGCATCGCCAAGGCGCTGGCGAGCCTGCCAGCAGGCGAGATCAAGCGCGTGATGAAGGGTGTCTCCACCACGGAGGCCGTCACGGCGTTCGCGCGGCTGTGGGTGGCCGACGAGCATTGGGCGGCTGCCGAAAAGGTCCTCAAGAAGCAGTGATTTGTGTGCGTTGACGAGCGGTGAGCGCTCCGAAACGCACACAAATCGCTACAGAATCGGGTTGGTGCCGTCCCAATTCGCCGCGGCGTCGCGGATGAATTCGGCGCTGGCTCGAGTCGTCTCGGTGAGTTCGGAGATCTCCACGACCGGGGCCGGGCTGTTCGGCGGCTCGACGTAGGCGAAACGCACTCCGAAGTTTGCGCCGCCCGACCACACCACCGGCCAGCCGGCCTCCTCGACCGCCTTCATGGTGGCGTCGAAATCTTCGGTCCAGTACGCCAATTGGTGGTAGCCGGGGCCGTTGGCCGCCAGGAACTCCGTGAAGATGCTCGGGGTGTCGTCGTGCTGGCAGATCAGCTCGATCTGCATCTCGCCGCTGTTCGCCATCGCCAACGACAGCGTGGTCTCGCACGGCCCGCCGCGATACGACGCACTCATCGGCAAGTCACGGATGACCACCCACGGGGCGACCCCCAACTCGACCCAGCCTGCCAGTGCCTCGTCGAGATCGGTGACCACGTAGCCGATCTGACGGATCGGACCCGGAAGCACACTCATGACGCGGTGGGGTGGACGACGACGCGTGGCGGTCCCTGCGACTTGCGCGCCGCATCGATCGCGTCGGGTACCTCGTCGAGACCGATCACCCTGCCGATGCTGGGCAGTGTGTCCAGTCGACCGCTGACCACCGCGTCGAGCGTGCCGTACCAGTCGACGGGATGCGGGCCGCCGCCGAATTGAACGGTCGCACCCTTGTGTGTTGCCGCGGTGACGGACACCGAATCGTTGCCGTACCAACCGCCCGCGGCGAAGATCCGGGCCAAAAACTCGCAGGATCCGATGATGTCACTGAGCAGACCCGGTGCACCCACGCATTCGAAGATGACTTGTGGCTTCGGAATCCCGTTGTCTGCGGCCACTTCCCGCCACACGTCATACGGTGAGCGGTCGGCTGGATTCACCAACACATCGGCGCCGAACTTGCTGGCGTATTCCAGTCGGTCGACGTTGTAGTCCGACACGATGACGGGGCCGACGCCCCGCGACACCAGAGCCGCGACCGCGGACAGGCCGATGGCGCCCGCGCCGATGACGAGTGGCAGTTCGCCAGGTCCGATGGCCGAACAGCGAACGTAGAACTCCCCCACCGCGAATGCGTCGACCACCGCGACGGCGTCGTCGGGCACACCGTCGGGCACCGTGCGCGCCAACACTTCCGACACCAGCATGAGCTGGCCGAAGGCCCCCGGTGCGTCCGGATCGTGGCCGATCACATGCGGTTCGGCGCCGTGGCGGATCAGCAGCGGCAGGCTGCTGACGCGTGACCCGATCGGGAAGTCACCCGAGCAATCCGGCCCGTGGCCGACGACCTCGCCGATGAACTCGTGTCCCATCACGGTGTCGCGGCCGGAATCCCAGACGAATCGCGGCGCCGAGTTCGGATGATCCATGTAGTGGACGTCCGAGGCGCAGATCGCCGCGCTGAGCGGCCGGATCAGCAACTGGCCGGGCCCTGGCACGGGATCGGCCGTCTCGCGGACCGTCAACCCGCCGTCACGTAGCACCACCGCCCGCATGTCAGGCGTTCCTCCTGGATGCGAAATCCAGTGAGGCCGTGGTCATCATCTCGACGAGCGCGCGCCGGTCGATGGTCCACACCGCGGACGAGGCCGCGCGGTTGTTCTCGCCGACCACATGCACAGGACCGTTGCCGATGTTCGCGATGATCTCGCCCGCCACGTCCTCGGGCAGCATGTGCGCGGCCGGGTCGTACTCGATGCCCATCCGCGCAAAGGCCGGGGTGTACGTCATGCCGAGCGGGGTGCAGCAGACGTCGACGCCGTGCGGTCGAAGCTCGGCCCACAATCCTTCGGCGAAGTTGTGCTGGAAGGCCTTGACCGCCGAGTACATCGCCAGCGTCGCCGAACCGGCCAGACAGGCCAACGACGAGACGAGCACGATGCCGCCGCGACCGCGCTCGCGCATGGCAGTACCGAAATGGTGCGCCAGTACGGTCGGCCCGATGCAGTCCAGCTTGATCTGCTTGAGTGAATAGTCGAGTTCGTTGTCCAGGAAGGCGTTCGTCCGGTCCGACGCGCCCGCGTTGTAGATCAACAGCCCCACCTCGAGGCCGTCGGTCGCAGCGGCCACCGTCGCGCCCGCATCCGGGTCGGTGAGGTCCTGCACGACGACGCGCGTCTGCACCCCGTGGTCCTCGCGGGCCCGAGCAGCCACCTCGTCGAGCAGACGCCCGTTGCGCGCGATCAACACCAGATCCACACCCCGCGCGGCCAATTGGTCGGCCAGGGCCGCGCCTATCCCTTCGGAGGCACCCGCGATGACGGCCCACCGGCCGTACTTCTGCCCGAAATCTCCGGTCATGACCGAGCGCCCGATGCGGCGCCTGCGTGCACCCGCGCGATGCTCGTCGTGCGCTGGGAGATGCGCCAGCCATCGGACGTCCGGACCAGCTCGTCGTCGTAATGTCCCAGCGCCTCAACCCAACTGGCCGCGTCGTCGGGGATCGCCTGCAGCACAGCGTGGACGTAGCACCGCGCCGTCGCACGGTCACCGTCGACGGCGATGGTGAAGTTGGTCAGCCGGTGATACGTCGGACCCATCGCGTCGTGGAGTTGCTGCATCAGGTTGGTGATCGCGTCGGCGCCGGAGTAGCTGCCGACTTCGCCGTAGTCGACGTCGACGTCCTCGGTCCAACAGGTGTGCAGCAGCGCCCAGTCCTTGAAATCGATTCCGGTGGCGTAGCGGACCAGCACGTCGGTGATCTGCTCCCTATCGGCGTCCACGGGCCGAGGCTATTTCATGAGTTAGACTCAGGTCAACTATGTGCACCGTGGAAAACACTTGCCAATGGCAGGGATAGCCCGATCTCAGGTTGCTGACCAGGGTCAGCGCCGCGCCTCGTTTCAGCAGGCGCGCTCACACCAGACCAAACAGTCACTGGTGCAGGCGGCGATGGCGCTGTGGCGCACCAACGGTTACGCGGCCACGACCGTGGCCGACATCTGCCGGGCGGCGGGCGTGTCAAAGGCGTTGTTCTACTTCTATTTCCCGCGCAAGGAAGACGTGCTGTTCGAGGTGGGCGTGCTGTCGACGGACGTCGCGCACGCTGTTTCGATCGAGATGATGGCGAAACCGTACGAAGTGTCCGCGGTCATCACAGCGGTCCTCGCCAGCATCGAGGACACCATGCGCCGCAGTACCCCCGAACTCATCGTCGAGGCGATCCTCGAGGGTTATCGGCAGGCGCTTGCCGGCCACGATCACCTGGAGCGGACGTCGGTGATCTTCGCGGAGGTGTTCGAGCGGGCGCAGCGAGACGGCAAGTTACCTCCGCACTTCGATGTCGCGCATGTCGCGAACGTCGCGCAATCTCTCGTGGGCGAGGGCGCGCGGCACTGGGCGGCGGGCAAGTACGGCGACCGGTCGTTCGCGGAGGTCGTCGGCCGCGACATCTCGGCGTTGATCGTTGGCCATCAAGCGCTTTCGTAGGAACTAGCCGTCGGGGCCGTCGGCGCCCTTGCTGCCGTCGCTGGTCGTGCCCTCGCCGCCTGTGCCGCCGGGACCGCCGGGAGCACCAGCGCCCCCCGCACCACCTTGTCCGCCGTTCCCGCCGTTGCCGGTACTGCCGGGCTCGTCGGTACCGGTTCCAGCACCGCCCGCACCACCGGCACCGCCCCGCGTTATGACTCCACTTTTCCCGCCGTTGCCGCCTGCACCACCGTTGGCGATGCTGTCACCGCTGAGATCGGGATTAGTCGTCGCAGAGGCATTCCCGCCCGCACCGCCGCCGCCGCCGGAACCGATGGCGCCACCTCTGCCCCCGTCACCGCCAGCACCCGCGTGCGCTTCGCCGACCGTAACGGCTGCGTCCCCACCGGCGCCGCCAAGCAAAAGCCGCCAACGGATATGGGAGCCCGTCCCGGGGCCCCGGAGATTTTAAAAAACCGCCGGTGCCGAACAGTGCGCCGCCTCTCCCGCCGTTGCCACCTGCACCGCCGAGGTTGCCTCCGATCGGCTGTTCGACGTCGTCCCCGTCGCCACCGCGGCCGCCATTGCCGACCAAGCCGGCGTGGCCTCCGTTGCCCGCACGCCCGCCTTCGGCGATACCGTCGCCGCCGCGGCCGCCGTTGCCGAACAGCAGGCCACCGTGACCGCCATTCTGACCCGGGCCTCCGTCGGCACCGTTGCCGATCAGCAGGCCGCCGTTCTCCCCTGGCTCGTCGCCATTGCTGATGAAGATGCCGACGACCGCACCGATGAAGTTGCCGATGTCACCCGCCGTGGTCAAGGTCGGCGCGCCCGCACCGGCTACGCCGCTGAGTTTCGGCGCGACGGCAGGCCTGGCAGTGACGTTGGGCGCGAACAACTTTGGTGTTGACGCCGCGACGCCACCGCGATCCCGCGCCAACCGTTCGACAATTACAGCGACAGACGGCATGCTGTCGAACGGCTCCAGACCGGGCTCCACGTACGCCGCGCCCGCAACAGTCGCGTCCGGGCCGTGAGGCTTGATCAGCGGGTCGGCACCGGGCTGCCCGGTCACCGCCAACGTCGCCCGCTTCGCGGCGACCATCGGCCCGTCCTGGCTGGTGGTCGCCGAGCCGCCAGTACCGAGAACACTCGCGGCGACAACCGCGCCGACCATCGTTAATTGCGGAACAACCGTCATGACAAAGGTTCCTCAACTCGCAAATTGGTTGGCCATCAAGCGCTTTCGTAGGAACTAGCCGTCGGGGCCGTCGGCGCCCTTGCTGCCGTCGCTGGTCGTGCCCTCGCCGCCTGTGCCGCCGGGACCGCCGGGAGCACCAGCGCCCCCCGCACCGCCTTGTCCGCCGTCGCCGCCGTTGCCGGTACTGCCGGGCTCGTCGGTACCGGTTCCAGCACCGCCCGCACCACCGGCACCGCCCCGCGTTATGACTCCGCCTTTCCCGCCGTTGCCGCCTGCACCACCGTTGGCGATGCTGTCACCGCTGAGATCGGGATTAGTCGTGGCAGAGGCATTCCCGCCCGCACCACCGTCGCCGCCGGAACCGATGGCGCCGCCCCTGCCGCCGTCACCGCCAGCACCCGCGTGCGCTTCGCCGACCGTAACGGCTGCGTCGCCACCGGCGCCGCCGTCGCCACCGGCACCCACCACACCGCCCTTGCCGCCTTTACCGCCCGCCCCGGCCACGATTGAGCTGAGGATGCCATCCGCGTTGCCGCCGGCGCCGCCGGCGCCTCCGTTACCGAAGAAGCCGCCCCTGCCGCCGTCGCCGCCGTCACCGGCGATTCCAATGCTGAGGGATGCGGAGACGACGTTGCCTCCAGACCCGCCCGCGCCTCCGGTGCCGAAGAGCACACCACCTGCTCCCCCGTTTCCGCCTGCGCCTGCGAGACCGACGGCAATGTCGAGGTCGACATCGAAGCCCGCGCCACCGGCACCGCCGTTGCCGACCAAGCCGGCGTGGCCTCCGTTGCCCGCACGCCCGCGCTCAGTGGCGTCGCCGCCGCGCCCTCCGTTGCCGAACAGCAGGCCACCGTGACCGCCGTCCTGGCCCGGACCTCCGTCGGCACCGTTGCCGATCAGCAGGCCGCCGTTCTCGCCTGGCTCGTCGCCATTGCTGATGAAGATGCCGACGACCGCACCGATGAAGTTGCCGATGTCACCGGCCGTGGTCAAGGTCGCCGCAGTCGGCGCGACCGCACCGGCGGAACCCGCGAGTTTCGGCGCGACGTTCGTTCTAGCGATGACATTGGGCGCGAACAACTTTGGCGTCGACGTCTCGACGCCTCGGTCCCGCGCCAACCGTTCCACAGTTGCAGCGACAGACGGTGTGCTGTCGAACAGCTCCAGACCGGGCTCCACGTACGCCGCGCCCGCAACAGTCGCGTTCGGGCCGTGAGGCTCAACCAGGGCGTCGGCACTGGGCTGCGAGGTCGCCGGCATCGCGGCCACGATCGGCCCATCCTGGGTGGTGGCCGCCGAACCGCCTGCACTGAAAACGCCCGCGGCGACGACCGCGCCGACCACCGTTAATTGCGGAACAGCCGTCATGACAAAGGTTCCCCAACTCGCAAATTGGCTGAGCTAACGAGCACATATTCGCATCTTTCACAGCAGCAGTTGGCGAATTCGAGAAAATATGCGTGCCCCCAAACCCGTTGCGCTGCACTGCGTTTGTCACGCCTCGGCGCCGGCCCCCCGCTGCGCAGCAAATGGCCGGAGCCTTTTGCGCATCACCGTAATTAAAAAGCAAGCGTTAATTTCTCGCGGCGACACTCTCTGATTTCGACCGATTGGCGTCACGACCGTTTCCGGCAAACAAAGCCAACGCCGGGCGAAGCGTTCTCTCTAGACGAGAATGTCATTTCCAGTTATCGTCAACGGCGTGTCAGTACAGCAGATAGCGCTCGCGCCGGAGATCTCGACCTGGCCAGCCGAGCACCCCCAACTCATCGGAAGCTCCTGCGGTAAGTGCGGGGCCACCGCGTTCCCCGTGCAGCAGCGCTGCCCGAAGTGCAGCGCCGGCGAGATGTCCGAGGTCCTGTTGCCCCGCCGCGGCACGCTGGTCGCATGGACCACCCAGGGCTTTCCGCCCGGCGCGCCGTACAAGGGCCCGACCGGTAAGGACTTCGTGCCGTTCGGCGTCGGCCTGGTGCAACTCGAGGACGTGATCCGCGTCGAAGGCAGGCTCACCGAGAACGATCCGGCCAAACTGCAGTTCGGCCAGGAGGTCGAACTGACCATGATCCCGTTCACCACCGACGAAAACGGCAACGAGATCGTCACCTTCGCCTTTCAGCCGGTCTGAGAAAGGACTGCCATGAACGACGTCGCCATCATCGGCGTGGGCCTGCACCCGTTCGGACGCTTCGACAAGACCGCCATGGAGATGGGCGCCGACGCGATCCAGGCGGCCCTCACCGACGCGGGGGTCGAGTGGAAGGACATCCAGTTCGGCTTCGGCGGCAGCCATGAAGTCTCCAACCCGGACGCGGTGACACGCCTCGTCGGCCTGACCGGCATCACCTTCACCAACGTCTTCAACGCATGCGCCACAGCGGCATCGGCCATCCAGCAGACGGCCGACACCATCCGGCTCGGCAAGTACGACATCGGCATCGCGATCGGTCTGGACAAGCATCCCCGCGGGGCGTTCACCGACGACCCCGCCAAGCTGGCGCTGCCGCAGTGGTACGCCGAGAACGGCCAGTTCGTCACCACCAAGTTCTTCGGGATGAAGGCCAACCACTACATCCACAAGCACGGCATCTCCCAGGCAACGCTGGCCAAAGTGGCTGCCAAGAACTTCCGTAATGGCGAGAAGAATCCGAATGCGTTCAGGCGCAAGCCAATTCCCGAGGAAGAAATCCTCAACTCGACAGTGTTGAACTACCCCTTGACGCAGTACATGTTCTGCGCGCCCGACGAGGGCGCCGCCGCGGTCATCATGTGCAGGGGCGACATCGCGCACAAGTTCACCGACAAACCGGTTTACGTGCGTGCCACCGAGATACGCACACGCACCTTCGGCGCGTACGAAGTGCACGCCACGTCGGCGCCGCTGGACGAGGACGCCTCCCCCACGGTGTATGCGGCCAAGGCCGCCTACGAGGCCGCGGGCATCGGCCCCGAGGACGTCGATGTCGCGCAGTTGCAGGACACCGATGCCGGAGCCGAGGTCATCCACATGGCCGAAACGGGCCTGTGCGCCGACGGCGACCAGGAGAAGTTGATCGCCGACGGCGAGACCGAGATCCACGGTTCGATGCCGATCAACACCGACGGCGGGCTGATCGCCAACGGTGAGCCCATCGGCGCGTCGGGGCTGCGGCAGGTGCACGAGTTGGTGCGTCAATTGCGCGGCGAGGCGGGCGACCGTCAGGTGCCCGGCGGGCCGCGGGTCGGCCTGGCCCAGGTCTACGGGGCGCCGGGCACCGCGTCGGCGACGATCCTGAGCCTGTAGTCACCGGATCGCCGAATCGGAACCCGGTGTGGGAAACATGGTTCTAGGATCCCGGAAATGAGGTTTCCGTCCGCGCTGTCGGCGACGGTGTTGGCCGTCGCGTGTCTGATCTCCGGCATGCCGTCCGCGGCCGCAGACGACGATCCGCCGCCTCCGCCCCTGCACAACGTGCACTACACCGTGTGGGCGGAGCAGCCTTTCAGCGTGTCGATCTACTACCGCGACACCGACCCGCCGAACTGGGCCGATTTCAGCCACAACCCGTACCAGTTCAGCCCGAAGGTGCAGGCCGACGTCGGTCCGAACCAGCAGTGGAACATGGACGTCGGACTGGTCAACCCCGACGAGTGGGCGATGGTCGTGGCGGGTACCGGCGGCGAGTCGACGAAAGCGCCCAACATCCACTGCGCGCTCGCCGTCGACGGCGTGGTCGTGAAGACCCATCAGGGTCCCAAGGGCGCGCTTTGCTCGCTTCGCAATTGGTGATCGTCGACACCCGGCGGGTCGCCCTCGAGGCGGCGTAGCCAATCCTCGCAATACTTGAAGGTTTCGTCGTGACCGGAGGACATGCCAAGCGCCCGCTCCATCACGATCGCCTGCGACACACTCGTCGCGAACACCGTCCACACGACCGGGGGGACGTCAGTCGTGGCGATTCCGTAGCGCTCCAACGCGGCGGCGATCGCCTTGTTCTGCTCCTCGCGGAAACGCTCTGCGTAGTAGACGATTTCGGCCCGCAGCGCCTTGCGATGGTTGGCCAGACCCATGAACTCCATCGTGAGTCTGGTGGCTTCGGGCATCGTGCTGAACCGCCACAGCGCCCACAGTGGTTGCGGCGATGCCAGCGCGGTCTTCAGCACCCCGAGCCCCTCTTCTGCCCTGCGCCGGAACACTTCGGAGAACAGGTCCTCCATCGTGCGGAAGTAGTAATGCACGAGTTGCGGTTTGAGTCCGGCCCGCTCGGCGACCCGCCGCGACGTGACCGCAGCGTAGCCCTCTTCGAGCAGCAGTTGCTCGGCGGCGTCGAGCAACACGCCGCGATTCTTCGCGTCCGGCGCTCCGATTCTTCGCGCCGATGCCATCCCCGCTCCTTCGATTCGTGCCTCACCAGGTGCCCACGATGTCGACACGCAGATGTTAGACGCCGCGTCGCGGTGTCACCTTGACCATGACTCTACGCCCGTGCTAAGCAGGTGCTCAGCACATTCGGGATTCGGAAGGGAACGCATCAGATGACCACCGATTACGACGCTGTCGACTACTTCACGGATCCGTCGCTGGTGCCAGACCCGCACCCCTACTACGACCACATCCGGCAGAAGAATGCGGTGTGCTGTCCGATCAACAACGGGGTGCTCGCGGTGACAGGTTGGGAGTCGGCCAACAACGTCTACAAGGACGCCGAGAACTACTCGTCCTGCGTCGCGGTCATGGGTCCGTTCACGCCGATCCCGTTCACCCCCGAGGGCGACGACATCACCGCACTGCTCGAGCAGCACCGCACCGAGATCCCGATGTTCGAGCACATGGTGACGATGGATCCGCCGCAGCACACGGACGCGCGCTCGATCCTGTCCCGGCTGCTGACGCCCAAGCGGCTGAAGGAGAACGAGGACTTCATGTGGCGGTTGGCCGATCGCCACATCGACGAGTTCATCGCCGACGGTCGCTGCGAATTCCTCGCCGCATACGCGAAACCCTTCTCGCTCTTGGTGGTGGCCGATCTGCTGGGGGTTCCCGAGTCGGACCACGAGGAGTTCCGGCAGTCGTTCGGCGCGGGACAGCCGGGAACCAACATCGGCGCCCTCGACCACGAGGTGATCGCCACCAATCCGCTGGCGTGGGCGGACGACAAGTTCTCGCAGTACATCGAAGATCGCCGCGAGACTCCCCGCGACGACGTGCTGACGTCGATCGCGACCGCCAAATATCCGGACGGCTCCACACCCGAGGTGGTCGACGTCGTACGCACCGCTACGTTCTTGTTCGCCGCCGGCCAGGAGACCACTGCGAAGCTGTTGGGCGCGGCGCTGCGCGTGCTCGGCGACCGGCCCGACATCCAGCAACGCCTTCGTGAGGACCGCAGCCTGATTCCGGTCTTCATCGAGGAATGCCTGCGGATGGACAGCCCGGTCAAGAGTGTGTTCCGGATGGCCCGCAAGACAACGACTCTCGGCGAGACGCCGGTGCCTGCGGGCACCACGGTGATGGTCAGCCCCGGGGCGGCCAACCGCGATCCCCGGCGGTTCGACAATCCGCACGAGTTCCAACTCGACCGCAAGAACGTCCGCGAGCACATCGCGTTCAGCCGCGGCATCCACTCCTGCCCAGGCGCCCCGCTGGCTCGTGTCGAAGGGCGGGTCTCGATCGAGCGGCTGCTCGACCGCCTGGCCGACATCAGGATCAGCGAGGAGAAGCACGGCCCGATCGACGCGCGCAACTACACCTACGAGCCGACGTTCATTTTGCGCGGGCTCACCGAACTCAACATCGAGTTCACGCCGGCTTGACGAAGTCGTACATCCGGTAACAGATCTCCCGGGTCTGCAGCGCGCGGTTGAGCCTGCGTGCCCCATGCTCGGCCACGCCGCGCAGCAATGTCGGGGTCCGGCGCGTGACCAATTCGTTCAGTTCCGGTGAGCTTCGTGACTTCTCAAGTCCGCGTTCGACTTCGGTGCTGATGTCGCGTTCGTCGAGCATGGTCAGCGGGGCGGCGGCCAGTTGCGCCTCCCATTCCGCCACCTTGTTGCGGTTGCGCAGATCGGCGTAGAGGAATCGTCCGCCCGGCGCGAGCACGCGGGCGACCTCGCGCAGAAACCCGGGGAAATCCGGGTAGCAGTGCGACGATTCGATGTTCAGCACGGCGTCGAACGACTCGTCGGGGAAGGGCAGCGCTTGGGCGTCGCCTTGGACGAAGTCCAGTCCTGGCACCGCGTGCACCCGTCGGCAGTACTCAATTCCTCTGGGATTCAGGTCCATTCCGGTGTAGGACGCCGGACCGAGATAACGGGTGAGGTAAGAAGCGCCGCCACCGTGCCCGCACCCCACTTCCAACACACGCTTACCGCCGATATCCGCCTGCGTAGCCGTGCGGTGATACAGCTGGATACACATCCGATTCGGTTCGTCGACCGCCTCCAACGGCAGACCCAGCGGCGGATCCTGTTCGTAGCCGAAGTTGAAGAAGACGACGTCGTCGGCTTCCATCCGACGGGTGGCAAGCGGATAGATGTACTTCGCCGAAAGCCTGAACGCCAGCGGGTTGAATGCCACGCGGAACAGAATTCCCATGCGTCGTCACTTCACGAAGCTGTACATCCGGTACACCATGGTCCCGTCCTGCATGGCGCGGTACAGCCCGGCACCCGGTGCGCCCATCGCACCTTTGACGACGCCGCGCAGCATCGGTGGCACCACACGCTCGAACGTCTCGCGGGTCTGCGGGGATACCCACCACTGGTCGAAACCTCTGACGACTCCGGCGTTGATGTCTCGGCTCGACAGCATCGTCAATGGCGCCTGGGCCAGCTGCATCTCCCATTCGGCGACCCGGTTGCGGATGCGCAGATCGGTGTAGAGGAAATGTCCGCCCGTGGTGAGCACGCGGGCGACCTCGCGCAGGAACCCTGGGAAATCGGGATAGCTGTGCGACGACTCGACATTGATCACCACGTCGAACGACTCGTCAGGAAACGGCAACGACTGGGCATCGCCGTGGACGAACGTCAACCCCGGCACGTCGTGAGTGCGCTGACAGAACGCTATGCCCTTGGCGTTCAGATCCATTCCGACATAAGAAGCCGGGTGCAGATAGCGGGTCAGGTAGGAAGCGCCGCCACCGTGGCCGCAGCCCACCTCGAGCACGCGTTTGCCGCTGATGCCCGCCTGGGTGGCGGTGAGGTGATACTGCTGAATGCACGCCCTGTTCGGTTCGTCGGCCGGCTCCAACGGCAGGTTCAGCGGCGGGTCCTCTTCGTAACCGGCGTTGAGGAACACCACGTTCTCGCCTTCGACCTGACCGGTCAGCCATGGATAGTGGTACTTCGGTGAGTGTTTCAACACGAACGGGTGGTAAGCCACGCGGAAGAACAGGTCCCGCGGCTTAAGGCTGGTCATCCTCGTCATCACCGCAGATCGTAAGCCGGTCGAACCGGCGGCGACAATGGTTGAGGCGCATGGGTCTTGACGCCGCGGCTGGAGGCCCCACCCCTGCGACCCTTGCGCCCCGAACACCCAGCATGATTCACTGATGCCCACAGCGCGTGTTTGCCCAGCATGGCACGCGGCACCCTTGAGCGTTATTTGCACAACCGAATTTGACGGTGGTGCAAAGCAGCAGCCATGTGAGGTCACGAACGGCGTGATTCCTAAGCGCTTTGCTCACCGGACGGTGTGACGTGTTGCGACGCCTGGCGCTGCTGGCCATTACCGCGCCGCGACGCATCCTCGTCGTCGCAGCGTTGCTGACAATCGGTTTCGGGGCGCTGGCATGTTCGGTGACCGGAAACTTAAGCGCCGGTGGCGGATACGATGCGAACGCGGAATCGTCGCGGGCGATGGCGGTGATGTCGGAGAAATTCGGCCAGAGCGGGTGGCAGTTGTTGGTCACCGTCACCGATCGCTCAGGTGCGCTCGACGGTCCGGCCCGCGATGTGGGCATGACGATTGTCGACCACCTCTCTCATTCACCAGACGTCGCCAGCGTGATCTCGCCGTGGACGGTGCCGCCGCAGGAGTCGACTCGACTGCTCAGCAGGGACGCCACCTCCGGGTTGATCGTCGCGAACATCCAAAGCACCGAGAACACCGCACCGGTACGGGCCGAGACGCTGACGAAGCAACTGCCCGCGGGGACCGACGGGGTAGCAGTTCGTGTCGGCGGGCCAACGATGTTCGCCTCGCAGATGAAACAGCAAGCGGCTAGCGATCTCGTGCTGATGGAGTCCATTGCGATCCCGCTCAGCTTCCTCGTGCTGGTGTGGGTGTTCGGTGGTCTGATCGCCGCCGCACTGCCCGTCGCGGTGGGCGTGATCGCGATCGTCGGATCCATGGCCGCGTTGATGTTGGTGTCGTTGGCCACCGAGGTCTCGATCTTCGCGTTGAACCTCAGCGTTGGCTTGGGTTTCGCGCTGGCCGTCGACTACACGCTGCTCATGGTCAACCGCTATCGCGACGAGTTGGCCGACGGCGCAACCCGTGACGAGGCGCTTCTCACCACCCTGTCGACCGCAGGCCGGACCGTGTCGTTCTCCGCGGTCACCGTCGCGCTGTCGATGGTCGCGATGATTCTCTTCCCGATGAGCGCATTGCGGTCGCTCGCATATGCGGGCATCGTGACGGTGGGTTTCGCGGCGGCTTCCGCTCTGCTGGTGGCACCGGCGGCCATTGTGCTGCTGGGGGATCGGTTGAACTCATTGGATGTGCGTCGGCCGCTGCGGCGAGCGTTGCGGTTGCGGCCTGCGGGCGACCGCGCGCTCGAGCAGCAATTCTTGTACCGGACAACGAAACAGGTCATGCGGCACGCGGTTCCGGTCGGCATCGGCGTTGTGGTTCTGCTGCTGCTGTTGGGGATGCCGTTCGGCGGGGTCCAGTTGGGTGTGGCCGACGATCGGATGCTGCCGACGTCGACGCAGGCACGCCAGGTGGGCGACCAATTGCGTGACGACTACCCCCGCAACGAGGCGGCCGCCATCACGATCGTCGTTCCCGACGTCGACAACCTGGCGCCAGCCGAACTGGACCGGTATGCCGAACGGTTGTCCCGTGTCATCGACGTCTCCAGCGTGTCCTCCCCCGGTGGCACATATGTGTCCGGCGCCAGGGTCGGGCCGCCGTCCGCCGCCACCGGAATCGCAGCAGGCAGTGCATTCCTCACCGTCGACAGCGCAGCGCCTTCGCTGTCGACGAGTTCTGATGTGCAGCTGGATCGTCTCCACCAGGTCGCGGGACCGGCCGGGCGGTCCACGCTCATCAGCGGCGCGGCCCAGATCAACCGGGACAACGTCGAGGCGATCGCGCGACCGCTGCCGTGGGTGCTCGCCGTGATGGCAGCGACCGTTTTCGTGTTGCTGTTCCTGCTCACCGGAAGCGTTGTGGTGCCGGTCAAGGCACTGCTTCTCAGTGTGCTGTCATTGACCGTCACGTTCGGCGCGTTGGTGTGGCTCTTCCAGGACGGCCACTTGGGCGCCTTTGGTACGACCGCCACCGGAACACTGGCTGCAATCGTGCCGGTACCGCTGTTTTTCTTCGCGTTCGCGCTTTCGATGGATTACGAAGTGTTCCTCGTCGCCCGGATCCGGGAGCACTGGCTGGAATCCGGCCGGACACAGGCCGAAAACGACGAGAGCGTCGCGCTGGGCTTGGCGAAAGCTGGCCGGGTCGTCACGGCGGCGGCCGTGTTGATGGCGATTCCGTTCGCCGCCTTGATCGGCGCGCAGGTGTCGATCATGCGGATGTTCGGTGTGGGACTCACCCTTGCGCTTCTGGTCGACGCCACGTTGATCCGGATGGTGCTGCTGCCCGCGTTCATGCACCTGCTCGGTCCCTGGAACTGGTGGGCACCAAAGCCGTTGGCACGCCTGCACAGGCGCTTGAACCCGGAGCAGTCCCCGACCGATGCGCCAAACCGGTTAGGTGCTGTCAGTGGATAGCCAAGTGGTGACGCCCGATTCACTGCCGCCGGGTCCCCGGCTACCGGTCGCTGTTCAGACCGCCGCGTACATCACCAGGCCGTGGGAATTCATGGCAAGGTCGGCGGCCCGTTATGGCGACATGTTCACCCTGCGGCTCGTCAGTGAGCCGCCCTGGGTGATGGTCTCGCACCCGGACGCGGTCAAAGAGATCTTCACGGGTCCGCCCGAACTGCTCCACGCAGGCGAGGGTAAGCAGATCCTGGTGCCTGCACTCGGCACGAATTCGGTGTTGCTGCTCGACGGTGAGGCACACCGACAACAGCGCCGGTTGTTGATGCCGCCCTTCCGCGGCAACCACTTGACCTCCTACGCCGAGTCGATGACCGCTGTCACCAAGGCCGAGATCGCTCGATGGCCGCGGCGGACCCCGGTGCGCCTGCACCCGCTGATGCAGACGTTGACGCTGGAGATCATCCTTCGCACCGTGTTCGGGCTCAGTGAGGGCACGCGACTGGATGCGCTGCGCGCGGCAATGACACGAATCTTCGTCAGGACAACGGGTGTCGCGACTCAGCTGTTCCTGGTGGCGCTGGGACCCCGGCGGATCAGGGCCACACTCACCCGCAGGTTGCTTCGTGGTGTCGATCGTCTGCTCTACGCCGAGATCGCCGAGCGGCGACGCGCAGGCCACATCGGCGAGCGCGCCGACGTGCTGTCAGCCCTGTTGGCGGCCCGGCACGAGGACGGCATGCCGATGAGCGACGTCGAGATCCGCGACGAGCTGATGACCCTGCTGCTGGCGGGACACGAAACCACGGCGACCGCGCTGTCATGGGCGGTCGAGCGATTGGTGCGCCACCCCGCCCATCACGCCCGCCTAAAGGACGAATTGGCAAGCGGACAAACAGAATTCCTGGCCGCGGTAGTCAAAGAGACCTTGCGTCTTCGGCCGGTGATCTCGCTGGTGTCCCGGCGGCTCAAGGCGCCCATGCGCATCAACGGTGTGCAATTGCCCGCAGGCGTTGATGTGGTGCCGTCCATCTATCTGATGCACCGCCGGCCGGAGATCTATCCCGAACCCGAGCGGTTCTCCCCGGAGCGCTTCATCGGGAAGCGAACCGGCACCTACACGTATATTCCGTTCGGTGGCGGCATCCGCCGTTGTCTCGGTGAAGCATTCGCCGAAAACGAGATGCGTGTGGTGCTGGCTGCCCTGTTCGGCGACTGCACGGTGCGGGCCACCACAGACCGGTCCGAGCGAGTGCGCAGGGGCGGAATCAGCCCCGTGCCCGACCGCGGTGCCACGGTGGTGCTGGACTAGCGTAAGCGCTCAGCGAGTCGTCAGACACACGGGGAACCCGTCGACCAGTCCGGTGGATATCCGCAGCGTCGGTTTGGGTTTCCAGCCGGGTCGAATCTCGATGGTGTAGCGCTGCAGGACCGCAGCCAACGTCATCAGGCCGTCGATGTAGGCCAGTCGCCAGCCCAGGCATTTGCGCGGGCCGATGCCGAACGGAATGTAGGCGTTGCGGTTGATCTTCCCGGTCAGAAACCGGCTTGGCTCGAATTCTTCTGGGCGACTCCAGAATCGCGAGTCACGATGCAGACCGAACGGCGAGACCAGGACGTGGGAGCCCTTCGGAATGTGATAGCCGTCGATGGTGTCGTCCTCGGCGGCCGTGCGCAGGATTCCGGGCGGAGCCTCGGTTCGCAGGGCCTCATCGAAACATGCGCGCACGAACGGCAGCTGAGCGAGGGTGGCGTACTCGATCGGCGCGCCGGCCAGGGCATCCACCTCCGCGTACGCCTTGGCAAGCGCAGACGTATTGTCGTGCAGCAACGCCAAACACCACGACACCGATTCCGCAGTCGTCTCGAAGCCGGCGAAGACCAGCGACGAAAGCTCTGTGCGCAGCCTGCGGTAGGCCATCTGAGGACATCCGTCGAACGTCATCCCCATCAGGGCGTCCAGGATGTCGGGCACGTCGCGGGGGCCCTCGGCCTGTCGCCGGACGATCAGTTTGTCGAGCTCGCCGAGGAACGTCCGCTGCGCCGCCTCACCGCGCCTCTGGAAGGGGCGGGGCAGGAAGCGCGGGAAGGCCGACATCAAGGCCCTGCCGATGGTGTACTTGCCAAGGTCTCGCGCGGCATCGACGTAGCGGCCCAATGTCTCTGGGTCAAGCACAGTGCTGAACATCGACCGCAGCAGCGCGTCCATGACCACGGCGCCGAGTTCGTGTTCGAGGTCGATCCACTGGCCGGACGTCGTGTATGGAGCCCACGCGTCCATCCCGGCCGACACCGCGGCGGCCATCGAGCGGCTTCTGGCCGCCAGCGCCTCCTCCCCGAAATGCGGGTTCAGCGGTCGGCGCCAGCGTCGCCATTCCTCGCCTTCGAGCACCGGCAACACGTCGGGCTCCCCCGGCACCAACTGACTGGTCAGATGATGCCGGTGATAACGGCTGTGGTCGCGGACGAAGATGTGCTCGACGTGATCGGGATGGCTGAGCAGCGTGGTCGTCGAGCCCAGCATCGGCACCGGGAGGTCCACCACGTCCCCGTATCGACTCGCGATCTGCGGCAGCAGTGCGAACGGGTCGGCCGCGTGCCGTAGCGACAGCCAGCCCAGCTCAACGATGTTGGGGCCGGGCGGACGTCGACCGACTCGCGCGTCAGGCATGTTCCTTGGCCAGGATCGCGTCGTAGTCCCACCGGGTCGGTGGCCGCATCCCGGGCGGCGTCCACGCGGTGAACCAGAGGCCGTCGGGATGTGCCTCGTGTGTCGGGGCCACCCCCAGTTGAGCCCTGACTTCGTCGAGCGGTTTGTCGAGTAGCTGTTCCCATGGCGCCGCTGTGAGCTTGTCCGCGCGCCTGCCTCTTTCGACGGCCTGCCGGAAGACGCGCAACTTGTGCCGTAGCGAACCACCCGGCAGGCTCACCGCCGCGGCATACCCCAGCTTCTCCAACGGCCCTGCGGGTTCCATTTGGCCACACTGGAAACCGATTCCGGTGATCTCGCCGGCCAGGTCGGGTCCGTATCCGGTGACGACGTGGGAGAGATCGTGCATCGCGTTGCACCGCATCAAGAAGTAGTAGTAGTCCTCGTGCCAATTACGCGCCTCGGCGTGTGGCCGAACCACCTTCGCCTCGTCGAACACATCGGCATCGAGACGGTTGAGGGCGAGGAAGCAGCGGTATGCGTGCCCCAATGTGCCTGCGGGCAGCGACGCCAGATACGCCTCATCGCGCAGTAATGCCATCAGGTCGGGTTTGTCGCGAATGATGTTGCGGCCGTGGGGGTGAGCACGCACTTGATAGAACTGGCGTGGGATCGACGGTATCGAGATCTCCAGCGAAGCGAGATAGAAGTACTCGTACATGGGTTTACCGGTGACGGTCAGGCCGCGCCAGCCTGCGATGATCGTTCGCCATGACCGTCGGTCGGGAACGATGCCGTCGGGATTGCGGTATTCGGAGCGGTCAGTGCGCTGCATTCAACAACTCCTTCAGCGCGACGGGCATGGCGTCTGCCACCTCCCACAGGTCCGGCAGCAGTTCCGGACAGGAGACCAGGCCGCAGTCGATGTTGCCGTTGAGCGATGCCGCGGTGATGTTGAGTCCGGCTCCGTTCATCACCGGTCCGAATGGATAGTTCGCGATGACGTGCGCGCCGAGGATCTGCTGTTGGTCTCCCCGCACATTCGACAGCGACACGCTGTAGACGGGCAGGCGCTTGCTCAGCCCCGACCACGCGTACAGCCGCATGATGGCAGGCGGCAGCGACGGTGCGCAATGCGCCCAATCGGCGAGCAACGTGGTGCCGATCGCCGAACTGTGTTCTTTGGCAACCGAACTGGATTCGGCGATGGCTTTGAGCCGTCCCACCGGGTCTTCCAGATCGGTGTGCAAACTCGACCACATCGGCGCGAACTGATTGCGAAGTCCCTCCCTGCCGTCCTGCACCGCCACCGGGATCAACGCCACCAAAGCCCTGTCGGGCAGCGCGCCGCGCGATTCCAGGAACTGCCTGACCGCACCCGACACCACAGCCAGCAGCACATCGTTGACCTTCACCCCGAATGTGTTCTTGACCGTCTTGACGTCGCGCAGGTCGAGCCTGGCGTAGGCGACGTTGCGGCGTTCGCTGACGTCGCCGTTGAACGGAATTCGTGGTGCGAGGAACGGGGCCGACATGGCTCGGCCGCGCACGGCGCGCCCCACCGTCCGCGCCAGCGCCACGAGGGTAGGGACGATGAGCCTGGTCAGTAGGAACCACGGTCGAGCCGCGAAGCGCAGCAGTCCGTCGACCGCCAGGCGTTGCGGTGAGATATCGCCGAAACCGTCGACAGGAGACGTCGCGGGAGCGTCGGTGTCACTGGCATACAACTTGGCCCACAGGTCACCGCTGGTCAGCCCGTCGGCGAAAACGTGATGTGTCCTGATGACCACCGCGATGCGGCCGCTGACCTTCGGCTCGACACCCGAAACCCCCTCGAGCACCCACATGTCCCAGAGGGGTCGGCTGCGATCGAGCGGTTCGGATGCCAGACGCCCTGCGATATCGCACAATTCGCGCTGACCGCCCGGCGCGGGCAGGTCGAGGCGATGCACGTGGTTGTCGATATCGAAATTCGGGTCCTCCGCCCACACCGGGGTGCCCAGGTTGAGCCGGCTGTCGACCACCTTCGCGCGGAACTCCGGAAGTGCGCGGGTACGCACAGCGAGCATCTCCCGGAAGGCCTCGAAGCTGTATCCGCCCGGCATGGTCGAGACGTCCAGTTCGGCCAGCGAGCACGCGTGCATCGGCTGCGATGGGCTCTCGAACAGCAGCAGCGTCGCATCGAAGCCACCGAGTCGGTGCACCTTCACCGCGCTCCCCCGGCCTTCTCAGCGCACCGTGGACGGTGCTGTGGCACTCGCGGACTCCCGCGCCATGTTCTCTTCCACTTCTCGGGTCCAGATCTGAGTCGGATAGGAAGTGTCCACCTCGCACTCGAACCGGTCCGTCATCTCCGGTGTGACATCGGCGACGTCGACGTAGAACTGCTCATACCAACGCCGCAGTTGATAGATCGGGCCGTCGTCGTCACATAGCAGAGGGTTGTCGATCTTGGCCTTGCTCTTGAAGATCTCGACATCCTGTTCGAAGCCGGCCGTCACCCCTTCCGCGACCATCCGCGCAAGCTTGTCGGTGGTGTCGGGATCCAGACCCTGCGGCTTCTGCACGGCCACCGCGTTGTGAAGCATGAACGAGTCGTGGGTCACCGGGTAGTGAAAGGCGATCAGGATCGCTTCGGTGCGATAGCCGCTGTAGTTGTTGTGCAGGAAGGTGACCACGTAAGCCGGGCCGTAATACGACGATTCGGAATTCAGGATCGAGTTCGCGAACGCCGGGCCCAGGTCGGTGTCGGGCCTGCCGCGGTTGGTCAGATACTGCGTCGCAGTATGGCCCTCGAACACGTTTTTGAAGTAGGTCGGAAAGCCGTCGTGCACATAGAAGAAGTGAGCGGTGTCGGCCACATTGTCGACGATTTCCCTGCTGTGTGAATTCTCGATGAGCCAGCGCTTCACGGTCCAGTCGGTCCACTGGTCGCTGAACACTTCGTCGATACGCGGAATGGCGACGTCGTCCGGCGGCGGACTGCCTTCCGGGTCATGCCAGACGAACAGCAGGTGATTCTGTTGACACGTGATCCACGAACGGGTGCGCGCGAGTTTGGGGACCCGTTTCGAATACGGCACCAGTGCACACCGCCCGTCGCCGTCCCAGCGCCAATCGTGAAACGGGCACGCGATCGAATCACCTTTGACAGAACCGCGGCTCAGGTCACCGCCCATGTGCCTGCAATACGCGTCGAGGACACGCGGTGCTCCCTGGCTGTCTTGGAAGACAACCAATTTGGTTCCGAACGCCTCGACGGCATGCGGCTTTCCGTCGAGGAAGTCCCGCGCCAGGCCCAGACAATGCCAACCCCGAGCGAAGCGCGTCGGGAGCGAACCCGTCTCGATCTCACGAACCTGCTGCATGCACCACCGCCGAAATCACCTTGTGCAAATAACGCTCAGCTTCGCTCTTTCTGGCAAACGGCTGATATTACGAAGTCAAGCATGCATGTTCAATGAACACAAGGAACGGATATTGACGCGTTCGATGAAATCTGATGTGCGCCTTCGGCTCTGATGGTCAACTCATCGAATTGCTGTGCCCGGCATCGGCATCCACCGCATACAATGTCCGGCGGTCACCGCGCAGCAAACGCACCGCACCGCCGATGACGGATCGAAAACCGGCTATACAAGTCGTGCGGTAGCGGGCATCCTTAGATACACCTTCGTGCCGGAATGTAAGGGGGTCAGGCATGGCCGTTGCGGCGCAACTGCCTTTCGAGCAAGGACATCCGCTGCAAGTCGCACCGCGACTTCGCGAGCTTCAGGCCGCAGGGCCGATCCATCGGGTGCGCACCGGCGTCGGCCACGAGGGATGGCTCGTCACCCGGCACGCTGACGTGCGACGCCTGCTCGACGACGACCGGCTTGGTCGAGGCCACCCCGAACCGGAGAACGCGGCAAGACTGGGTGAATCGTTGTTGTTCGGCGGTCCGATAGGCAATTTCGACACCGAGGACACCGACACCGCACGCATGCGCGAACTCCTGCAACCGCACTTCGCGCCCAAGCACATGCGCGCAATGCAGCCCCGGATCGAGGCGATGACGGCGCAACTGCTCGACGAGATGGCCGAGCAGGGACCGCAGGCAGATCTGCACACCGCGCTGGCCGTTCCCTTGCCGATACAGGTCATCTGCGAACTGCTCGGGGTGCCCTACCAGGATCGTGAGCAGTTCCGCAGTTGGGCCGACGACGCCGCGGACACCCGCGACCGAACCCGTTCGGAACAGGGCATGATGCAGTTGTTCGGTTACGGCCTGCAGCTTGTCGCGGCGAAACGCCAGGAACCGGGTGACGACGTCATCTCTCGGCTGTGCGCAACCGAGGGTGTCGAAGACCTCGAGGTGGCCGGTTTGACGATGGCTCTGCTCTTCGCAGGCCACGAGACGACGGTGATCCAAATCGGCCTTGCCGCAATGCTGTTGCTGGCGAACCCTGCGCAGTGGCAGGCACTCGTCGATCAACCCTCGCTGATCCCCAACGCGATCGAGGAGACCCTGCGGGCCGCCCGCACCGGAGGCTTCCCGGTGCCACGCTATGCCCGCCGCGACTTCGACATCGACGACGTCACCGTCAAGGCGGGTGATCTCGTCCTTCTCGATCTCGGCGCAGGTAACCTCGACCCGGCCGCCTATCCGGATCCCGACCGGCTGGATGTAACACGTTCCGCGTCAGGTCATCTCGCCTTGGGGTACGGCGCCAGGTACTGTCTCGGCGCGCCACTGGCCCGCATCGAACTCCAGACCGTGTTCACACAACTGGTGTCCCGGTTCCCGACGCTGCGACTGGCGGTCGACGTGTCAGAACTGACGCTACCGCGGGACGCATTGGCGGGCGGAATCACCGAACTGCCGGTGCGCTGGTGAAACTGCGGTCGGTGCCGCGCTGCCGCGCTAGGCTGGATCGATCAGGCGAGGGGACACACGTGCGTACGATCATCGCGATACCGGTTCTGACTGTTGGATTGACCGCGGCCGCAGTCTCTCTCGCGGCGCAGTCATCGGCGGACTGCGACGCGGCGCTGTGCGTCCCGAACGTGGCGCGCAACGTCGTCGAAGGCGCACCGTGTGCACCAGGGCCGTCATTCGTCTTCGGCTTGGATGCAAACCTCGGCACCTTGATCTGCTCCGCACAGGGTGTGTGGGTGCGGGTCGGACCGCTGGTCGGCGAGCAGCAGGTGGCGCAACCGTGCGCCAGGCTGGGCGACACCGCGCAGGAACCCGTGGCAGGCAACGACTTACAACCCCGCACCTTCGGGGTGCCGCTGCGGTGCGCAAAGGTGAACAGCGCACTGCAGTGGGTGCATTTCTGAGCGGTGGCCGCCGTCAGGTCTAGGTGTCTCCGCGGGCCCAGTGCGCGCTGCCGTCTTTCAACACGCAGGTGAGAAACAACCCGTCGGGCGCTTGGGCGACTTCGCCGTCCAATGCGGGGCACGTGTCGCCCTCGTTCTTGACGCCGTGCATTTCGGGTGACCGGAACCATCGTGGTTCGTACCGCCGCGGTGAGCCGCAGAACACCAGGCGGCCCCACGAGGTCACGCCGAAGACGTAGAACGTGGTGTTGTCACAGTTGGAGCCCAGCACCACAGCCGGCCTGATACCCGGTGTGCACGACGGGTAGTTGCAGTCGGTCGGATCCGCCGCCGCCGGTGGCGCGGCGGTGACCAACGCGGAGACCATCAAGGCACCGAGTATTGCGAAGACGGACCGCACGGCAACATTTTCACACGGGCGGGAATGAAATTCTCGCTTTCGGAGAAGATTGCTCCGCGCGGTATTAGGCTCGGTTCATGCGTGCAATTGGCGTGCTCGGCGCGGTATCGACGGCAGCTGCTGTGCTGGGGAGTCTCGGTCTGTCGGCGCAGGCATCCGCGTCCAACTACGGCGTCGAACTCAACGGCACCTACCGCGTTATCTCGAACGGCGACTGGGCGACCACGAGCGCGGGTCCATTCGGCCAGGGCGGAGCGCAGGTCTTCATCGACCAGCCGACGGTGGTCCAGACCTGGACCATCACTTCGAGCTGTACGAGCCCGATTCGGTGCAGCGGCACCGTGACAAGCGATCAGGGCTGGTCTTCTCCGGTCTCCACCACCGGCGACTACTGGGTCGTCGACCACTTCGTCGAGAACTGGCTACCGTGCCCCGACGGCACCGTCGTCCCCGGCGCGCAGAAATTCCTGTTCTGGGGATGGAACCCTGTCGCCAGCGACCGCGACATGAGATACAACGACGTGATGCCTGGCCGCGACAGGACGCAGGCCGCCAGCGGCGCGTGCGGTCAGAACAAGTCTGTGGTCACCGAGTATCCGTTGCGGTTGGAGAAGGTCTCCTAACTACGTCGGCATCAAGTCCTTCCACGACTTGGGGTCTGCCTTCGCGCCCACGTTCGCCAACTGCTCGAGTCGGCCGTCCGGGGTCATATAACGGCCCGTGTTCGGGTCATAATGCGCGACAGCCACCGAGGGGCCTGCAGCGCGGCCGCCGTCGAATGCGCTTGGCGCAGCAGGGATCGCACCGTCGGGCGCAGGGCCCGGCAGCGGCCCCGTCGGCACCGGTGCCGGCTCGGACGGCGGGGCGGGCGCGGCGTCGGCGGGCGGTATCGGCTCGCCGTTGAGCGAGTTGCCAGGAGGTGGCGGCGGCGCCACGGGCGACGGCGCGATCGGCGCCGTCAGCGGATCAGGGTTCTCCGGCGGACCGACACCAGGAGGCAAGGGCGTGCCCTCCGTCGGCGCGAAGATCCGGTCGTTGAAGTCCACCCGATCGTCTACCGGCACACCTTGAGAAATCAGGTTCGGGTCCAGCGGGTAGGGCCCGAGTGCATGCGGGCGCATCGCCAACGGCTGGAAGCCCTTCGGATCGTTGCAGAGTTCGACCGTGGGAGCGCGCTTTCCGGGATGCCCCGCGCAGGGGTAGTTACGCGCGCCGCGGACGGCGATCGGTGAGTCCTGCGGCAACTTGCAGTACAACCCGTCCGGTGTGTCGAGAGTTGTCCGGTCAGCGGGCGAACGCCATTGCGAGGGCGGCAGATAACCAACTGTGCACACCGGCGGATCGCCGATGGTGATGGCGAAGTCGCTCAGGGGCAGGCCCTCGGGGTTGTTCTTCATCTTGCCGAACGATTGCTCCATGGCAATGGTGGCGGGCAACAACACCAACAGCTGTTCCAGCCCTGGGTTGTAGGTGACGAAGATCTGTCCGAGGGTGTTCAGGTTCGCCAGCAGCACCGGCAACGTCGGCTTGATTTGATTCAGCAGATTCGACACTTCGCTTGCGAACCCGGGACCGTTCTGCAGGATCGCCCGAATGTCGGGGTCGTTCTGCGCCACCTGCTCGGTGATTCCGGACAGGCTGCGCGCCCACGTCCGAATCGAGTCGGTGGTTTCCGCCTGCGAATCCAGCAGCGGCCCACTGTCTTCGATCAGCCGACGGCTCTGGTCGGACACGCCGTTGATGTCACCGGTCAGCTTCGACGACGAGTCGAGCAGGGACTGGAAATCCTCCCCCGCGCCATTGAAACCCTTGAACGACTCGTCGAGCAGGTCGGAGAGCCTGTCCTTGGGAATGCTGGCCACCAACTGGCTCACCTGGTCCAGCATCGGCCCGACTTGTTGCGGAATCGTGGTGTCCTGCACCGGAATCACCGAACCGTCATGCAGGTAGGGCCCGGAGTCGGTGCGGGGCCGCAGATCGACGTACTGCTCACCCACTGCCGAGACACTGAGAACGTCAGCCTGAAGATCGGAAGGGATCTTCGGCGACCTGGCGAGCCGCATCGTCGCCTCGGCTCCGGTCTCGGTCAACCGCACCGACGTGACCTCGCCGATCTGAACGCCTCGGTAGGTCACGTTGCTGAAGCGGTACAACCCGCCCGCTGCGGGCAACTGCAACGTCACGGTCAACCGGCCCACCCCCAACAGGGTGGGCAGTTGCATGTAGCTGAACACCATCACGGCGATGCCAATGACGGAAGCGATCGTGAAGATGATCAACTGATTTCGGACGAAACGGGTCAGCATCAGCCACCGCCTCCCGGCATCGCTTCGCCGTACGGGCCCGCGAAGACACTCGTCGTCGTCACCCGTTCGGGCTGAAGCCTGTCAATGGGTGGCCGCAGCGGGACAAGCGGTTCGTTGACCGGCGGCATCGGCATGTCCAGCGCGGGTACGTCGGGCACCGGCGGTGTGTCAGGCGCCGACGGCGTTTCCGGCTCAGAAGGTATGGCGGCCGCAGGTGGCGCGGCAGGCTGGCCCTGCGCTTCGGGTCCGAACGGCCCGGCGAAGAACTGCGAGGACGTGATCGCCGGTGACGGAGCCGCGTTGGGCAGCGCCGGTGGTGGCGAAACCGGCAACAGCGGCTCGCTGACCGGTGGCATCGGCCCGCCCGGCGCCGCGGCCGGCGCGGGCGGCAAGGCTTCGGTAGGCGGTGGCGAGACACCGAGCGACAACGGGTTGTACGAGTAATTGAGATACCACGGGTCGCCCGGCGCAGGGATCAGGTGGGCGTCCTGGTCACCCCACCGGGTGCCGAGGAACATCGTCCGCTTCAACCGCGGATAGGTCAGGTCGAAAACGGCCCACAGGTTGATGTAGTCGCCCTGGACGATTCGATCCGCGAACGCAGGCCCGTACGGGAAGGCGCTGCCGAACACGAGCCCCTTGTTGATCTCTGGCCCGATGTCGGCGAGCGCCTTCACCACCGGTTCGAGATTCTTCAAGTCGGCCACCAAGTCGTCGCCGGCGTCGTTGACCAGTCGGGTGGCGGTATCACTGAACGTGCCAAGCCTTTCCAGCGCGGCAGTCAGGTTGGGCCGCTCCTTGATCAACACGTCGATGGCAGGGGGGATCTTCTTCAGCGCGGCGTCGATCACATCGCGCTGCCCGGCGAACGTGGTGGCCACCCGGTTGAGTTGCTGTATGGAGGCGATGATGTTGTCCCGCTGTGCATCCAGCACCCCGATGAAGTTGTCGAGACGGGTGAGCAACTCACGGATCTGGGGCTCGCGCCCCGACATCGCCTCGCTGAAGTTGTGGATGATGTCGCCGATCTGACCGAGGCCGCCGCCGTTGACGACGGCCGACAACGATGACAGCGTCTGCTCGGTGGTCGGATAGGTCGACGACTTGTTCAAGCCGATCGTGGCCCCTGGCTGCAGTCGGCCTTCCGGTGCCTCACCCAGCGGAGGGTTGAGCGCCAGATGCATGGATCCCAGCAGGCTGGTCTGCCCGACGGTGGCGACAGCGTTGGCAGGCACCACCACGTCCGGCTTGAGCGAGATCTCCACGTCGGCATGCCAACCCTGCACGGTCATCTTGCCGACGCTGCCGACCACGACATCATTGATCATCACCGGCGAATTCGATTCCAGGGTCGCCACATTCGGGAGTTCGACGTGATAGGTGACTGCATCGGCCCCCCGCCCCACCGCACCGGGCAGCGGTAGTGAGTTCAGCCCCTGGAAAGAACAGCCGGTCATTGTCGCCGCGGCACAGCATGCCGCTGCCGTCAGCGTCCTGAAACGATGTCGGGTCATGACGGCGGCGTCCCTTCGGCGGGCAACAGCGGCCCAGGCGGCGGTTCCGGCGCCGGGGTCTGCGGCAGCAGCATGCTGTCGACGCTCGGCGGCGGTCCCGGGAGCACCGTGGGCGGTCCGGGAATCGGCGCGCCGGGGAACAGTGCCGGTGACGGAATCGCGGGCTTCTCGTCGTGCCCGTACAGGCCCTGCGGTGGCGGCGGCAACCCGAACCCGGGCGGCGGCGGCACGTCACCCATGCCGGTGTACGCGGACACGGTCGGCGGAGGTTCGGGCGGGTCCGAAGGCCCCGGGCCCCCTGGCGCGATACTCGGATCGGTGTAGATGATGTCCTGCGGACGTGGCGCCGGACGAAGGTACGCGTTGAAGGGCAGCGGAATGTTGTTTATGTTGATCAGCCGCAACGCCGGGCCGAGATACTGCGCGCAGAGTTTCGCCGTCTCGGGCGCGGTGATGTTCTCGACCGCACCGATCATGCCGCAGATCATGTAGATCGGGTTCGAGAAGTTCACCAGCGAGAACGCGCCGGTCACACCACCCGACGGCGGGTAGTAGATGTTCTCGAAGTTCGCGATCGCATTCGGCGTGACGTGCAGGACGTTCTCCAGTGCCATCTGGTTGTCGACCAGAACCTGGGTCACACTCGCCAGGCTTCTGATCTGCTCGGCGGTCTGGTCACGGCTGCCGTTGACGAACCGCTGCACGTCGGTCAACGCCACCGACAGATCGCTCAGCGCCGCGTCCAGGTCGGATCTGCTGTCGTTGACGACACTGGTCAGACTGGCCAGCCGGTTTTGGAACAGAACGATCTGCTGCTTGCTGTCGCGCAGCGCGTTGACGAACACCTGCAGGTTCTTGATGATGTCGACGACATTGCCGCTGCCTTCGGCGAAAATCCGTGCCGCACCGGCCAACTGCGCGAGCGTCTGACGCAACTTGTCGCCGTTGCCGTCCAGCGCATTGGCGGCACTGTCGATGAAGCGGGACACCGACGTCCCCGACACACCGCTCTTCGGGCCCAATTCCGTTGCCAGCCGCATCAATTGCGTCTTGACCTCGTCCCATTCGACGGGGACGGCGGTGCGGTCGCTGGGAATGACAGCACCGTCACGCATGGTGGGGCCGGCGCCATTGCGGTAGGCGGGCGTGAGCTGGACGTACCGGGCCGCGACGAGATTCTGAGCGACGATCACGGCCTTGGCGTCGGCCGGAACCGGGACGCCACGGTCGACCTTGAGGACCATCTTCGTCTGGGTGCCCTCCGGCGTGATCGAGTCGATCTTGCCGACTTTCACGCCGGAGACGCGCACCTCATCGCCCGGATAGATGGACGTCGAGGTGGGAAAGTAGGCGGTGATGGTGGTGGGCCCGAAATACATCTGGCGGAGCACGAACGCCGCACCGGCTATCAGAAGGGCGACCAGCGCAACGGCCGCGACGGTGACGAGTCTCTTTCTGTTCATCGCGGCGGAAGGTCTCCTGGAGCCGGAATACCGTTGACAGGGAACCCGATCTCCGCCCTCGGCCCGGCATTGTCCGGGGGCTGGCCTGCGTCGACCCCACGCCTGAACCCGAAGGCGTAATCGAGGAACGGCTGCAGAATCTGCGCGAACATGAGGTTGGGCACGAACGCGTTGTAGTAGGCGCCGTTGGCCACCAACTCCCCCTGGGTGAGTTCGTACTTGGCCAACCCCGGGATGATCTTGGACAGGTCGTCGCGGTGCCGTTCCAGCATCTGGTTGACCCGGTTCATCCGTTCCAGCGCCGGCGCCAACTGCTTTTCGTTGTCGGCGACCAAACCGGACAACTGCTTCGACACCGCGGAGGTGTTGGCGAGCAGGCTCGCGATCGCCTGCCGTCGGTCGTTGAGCACCGCCAGCAGGTCGTTGGCGTTGAGAATCAGCGTGTTGACCTGCTGACTGCGCTCCGAGAGGATGCCGGTCACATCGCCCGCGGTCTTGAGCAGCTGCGCCAGGCTTTCGTCGCGATTGTTCAACGAGCGCGAAAGCCGGGACAGGCCATCGAATGTCGGGCCGAGTTGCGGGGAGATCTGGTCGAGCGTGGCCGACAGCGTGTCCAACGACTGGTTCAGCGTGTCGGTGTCGGTGGCCGCGGTGTTGGCGGTCAGCTCGCCGACCGCGTCGGTCAAGGAATACGGCGACGACGTCCTGGACGTGGGGATGACGTCGCTGTGCGACAACGTGCCGGTGCCCGCCGAGTCCAGCGCCAGGACGCGTTCGCCGAGCAGCGTGCCGGTGCGGATGTGCGCGGTGGTCTGCGAACCCAGCGCATATCGCCCGTTGATCGTGAACTTGACCAGCGCATCGCCGTCCTGCAGCGAAACATCGGACACCGAGCCGACTTTGATACCCGAGACGGTGACGTCATTACCAGCGGTGAGACCACCCGCCTCGGTGAACAGCGCCTGATAGCGCAGCGACGTCGCCATCTGCACAAGCCGCTCGGGTTGCAGCCCGACCGCGATGACGAGGACGATCAGAACAACGCCGATGAAGCCTGCCCTGATCAGTTGGGATCCGCGGTACTTATCCATCAGCCCTCAGCGCACCTTCCCGTCTCCTGTTTGATCCACGGGAACTGGACCGTGCGGCCTTCGAGGTCGCTGGCGCGGAAGGTGACCCCGCAGATGTAGTACGGGAAGAAGGCACCGTAGGAGCCGACCCGCGCGAGCTTGCGGTAGATGCCCGGCAGCCGCCCGAGGGTGTCATCAAGGCGGTCCTTGTCGTTGTCGATGTTCGTCGCCAGCGTGTTCAATTGCGCGACAGTGCCTGCCAGCGGAGGCCGGGCGCGGCCGAGCAGGTCCGCCAGCGATGCGGTGCCGCTGTCCAACTGCTCGATCGCCGTGCCGATGGGATCTCGGTCCTGCGACAGCCCGCTGACCAACCGCTCGAGTCGGTCGATGGCACCGGAGAACTCGTCCCCGTCCTTGGACAGCGTGTCCAGTACGGTGCGCAACTGATCGATCAGTTGCTCGACGACCTGGCTGTTGTCGGCGATCGCGTTCGTGAACGACGACGTCTTCGAGAACAGCGAGTCCAGCGTCCCGCCCTGCCCCTGCAGGACCTGGATGAGCGATGCCGTCAGGGCATTCACATCTTTCGGATTGAGGCCCCGGATAACGGGCTTCAAACCACCGAGCAGCAGGTCGAGGTCCAGCGCCGGGGCGGTGCGGTCCTTCGGTATCTGCGATCCGACGGGCAGCAGCTTCGTCGAACCGGGGCTGTCGACCAGTTCCAGGTAGCGGTCGCCGACGAGGTTCAGATAACGCACCTGTGCCTTCGTCGCGGTGGTCAGCACGATGTGGCGGTCGGCGTTGAATTTCACCAACACCGAACGGTCGGGCTGCAGAGACACGTTCTCAACGGTGCCGACCCGCAGGCCTGCGACCCGCACCGTGTCGCCCGCCTTCAGCCGGGACGCGTCGGTGAAAACCGCCGAATATCCGTTTGTGGCACCGGTTCTCACCTGGCCGAAGATGAAGAACAGGAACGCGGTCAGCATGACCATCACGAGCCCGAAGATCGTGAACTTGATGAGTGTGCCGGTCGAGCGGGTCATCCCGGCATTCCGATCTGCGCGGTGTTGCGCGGCGGGCCGGGTATCGGTCCGAACAACCACTGCTTGAGGGCATCCGAGTTCAGCAGGATGCCCTGGTTGCCGTACTTCGCAGGATTGGTGCCGACGTCGCTGACTATCAACGGCGGCCGGAACTCCGGCGGGACGTCGGGCAG
Organism: Mycobacterium sp. 3519A; assembly: GCF_900240945.1. Lineage (NCBI taxonomy): Bacteria > Bacillati > Actinomycetota > Actinomycetes > Mycobacteriales > Mycobacteriaceae > Mycobacterium > Mycobacterium sp. 3519A. The sequence continues at coordinate 200,001 of NZ_OESG01000011.1, read as the reverse complement.
GCCCAGTTCCTTGCAGTACGGGCGTCCCTTGGCCGCGACCTTCGGCAAGTCGTTCGGATAGCGGTACCGTTCGACGCCGAGCGTCAGTCCTGCGGACACAATCACCTGTTTGAACTGCGGCACGGAGTTCGCCATCGGGATCAGGCCGCCGATACCGCACCACAGCGACTCGTGGTACCTGTTCAACAATTCGGCGGTTGGCAGGAGCACGTGCGTCGCATCCGTCAGCGCCTGGCGGTTACCGCCGATCACGTCGTTGCCGATGTCGGCCAGCCCGATCGAGCTGACCAGGAACGCGTCGAGGTTGTGCTGCTCCTCGACGATGCTGTCGCTGAGCTGAGTCGAGTTCTGGACGGTCGCCAGGAGGTCCGGCGCCGCGTCCGCGTAGGCGCTCAACACCGGTGCCGCGGTTTCGATGTCGTGGCTCAGACTCGGCAGGCTCGGCTCGATCTTGGCCAGGAAGGCGTTGAAGTCGGTGAGCGTGTTGCCGATCTTTTCGCCGCGTCCGTTGAAGGCCGCGGCGATCGCGCCGAGCGTCTGGTTCAGTTTGGCCGGGTCGATCTTGTCCAGCACCTGAACCAATTGTTGGAAGACGGTGTTGACCTCGACCATGACGTGCTGGCTCTGGATCACCTGTCCTGGCCGCAGCTTGTCCGGCGACGGCTGCGCCGGCGCCACCATGTTCACCGACTTCGCGCCGAACACCGTGGACGATTCGATGTCGACATTGACGTTCGACGGAATCAGGTGCAGCTGCTCGGGATCCATCGCAAGCTGCAGCTTGGCCCTGCCGTCCGGCTGCACCTCGATCGACTTCACCGTGCCGACCTGCACACCGCGCATCTTCACCTTGGCGTCCGGGTTCATCACCAGACCGGCGCGATCCGAGAGCACCGTGACAGGCTCCGACCGCGTGAAGCTGCCCCGGAACAAACCGACGGCGAGTGCGACGATCGCGCCGATCGCCACCACGGTCGCCAGCCCCGCGAGCGGCCGGGCGTAACTCTGCGCGCCGAAGCTGCGACCAGGCCGTCCGCCGACCGGTTGTGCTGCGGTCGTCGTTTCGGACCGGTGAATCGGTCCTGGTCCCAGGTTGCTCGTCAACTTCGCTCCCCTACCCCGACAGATTGAAGTTGCCGTTGGAGCCGTAAATGGACAGCGAGACAAGCAGCGTGACAGACACCACGACGACCAGTGAGGTGCGCACCGCATTGCCGACCGCCACCCCGACGCCCGATGGGCCGCCCGAGGCGAAGTAGCCGAAGTAAGTGTGTATCAACAGGATCGTGATCGCCATCAGCACGGCCTGCAGGAATGACCACAACAGGTCGATCGGGTTCAGGAACGTGTTGAAGTAATGGTCGTACAGGCCGCCGGACTGGCCGAACAGCACCACGGTGGTGAACTGGCTGGCGACGAAGCTGAGGATGACGGCGATCGAATAGAGCGGCGTGATCGCCACCATGCCCGCCACTATTCGCGTGGACACCAGGTACTCGACAGGACGGATCGCCATCGATTCCAGCGCGTCGATCTCCTCGTTGATGCGCATCGCGCCCAACTGGGCGGTCACGCCGGCGCCGAACGTCGCGGCCAACCCGATACCGGCCACCACGGGTGCTGAGATACGCACGTTGATGAATGCCGCCAGGAATCCGGTCAAGGCTTCGATACCGATGTTGCCCAGCGAACTGTAGCCCTGCACGGCCAACGTCCCGCCCGCGGCCAGCGTCAGGAAGCCGACGATCACCACGGTGCCGCCGATCATCGCCAATGTTCCTGCGCCCATGGAGATCTCGGCAATCAACCGGATGATCTCCTTGCGGAAATGCACCGCCGCGTGCGGCACGCCGCCCAACGCCCTGAGATAGAACAGCATGTGGTCGCCGATGCGGCTCAACAGGTCCACGGGCCTGCGCGCCCCCCGCGTCAGACGCGGGTAGGTCGATTTCAGGATCGTCATTGTGCCCATCAGAAGCCCGCTATCCCGTCGTCATCCGGATGCCGATGGCCGTGACGACCACGTTGATGACGAACAGCGCCATGAACGCGTACACGACTGTCTCGTTGACGGCGTTGCCGACGGCTTTCGCGCCCCCGCCGGTGATGCTCAGGCCCCGGTAGCAGGCCACCAGGCCCGCGATCAACCCGAACAGCGCGGCCTTGACGCACGAGATCACCACTTCGGGGACCCCCGTAAGAAGCGTGATACCCGCTGCGAACGCGCCCGGATTCACATCCTGGATGAACACCGAAAACGAGTAGCCGCCAAGGATTCCGATGATCACGACCAGGCTGTTGAGCAACAGCGCCACCAGACCCGACGCCAGCATCCGCGGCGTCACCAACCGCTGCACCGGGTCGATGCCGAGCACTTCCATCGCGTCGATCTCCTCGCGGATGGTCCGCGATCCGAGATCTGCGCAGATCGCCGTCGAACCGGCGCCCGCGACGATCAGCACCGTCACGATGGGTCCGATCTGCGTCACCGCGCCGAACGCCGCACCGGCACCGGACAGGTCCGCGGCGCCGAGCTCGCGCAGCAGGATGTTGAGGGTGAAGCTCACCAGCACCGTGAACGGAATCGCCACCAGCAGGGTCGGCGCCAACGCGACCCGCGCGATGAACCAGCACTGCTCCAGGAATTCCCGCCATTGAAACGGCCGCCGGAACGTGAACAACACCGCGTCTTTGGACATCGCGAACAAGCCGCCGACCGCTTGCATCGGGCCCGAGAAGGAGCGAATGGTGGGCAGGCCCGGTGACCACCGTTCCGCGCCGCTACCGCGCGCCATTGGCCGATCCTTCCAGGATGGTGACCGCTGAAACCGCTGTCGGTCCGCCGATGTTGTGCGCCAACCCAACTCGTGCGTCGTCCACCTGGTTGGCCGCCTCCCCTCGGAGTTGCGCGAAGAGTTCCACGCACTGTGCCACACCTGTTGCCCCTGGCGGATGCCCCTTGGCCTTCAAGCCACCACTGGGGTTCACCGGCAGCGCACCGCCGACACTTGTCACTTCAGCCTCGACAAGCTTGTAGCCCCCGAACCGCTCGGCAAAGCCGAGATCTTCATAACTGATCAACTCGATCCCCGTGAAGAAATCGTGAACTTCGGCGACGTCGACGTCGGCGGGGGTCATGCCCGCCATCGCGAACGCCTGCTTTGCCGCACGCGTGGTCGCCGGAAACGTCGTCATATCGGGTTTGTGCTGATGCATCACCGAGTCCAGGCCGAGGCCGACACCGCGGATCCACACCGGACGGTCGGTGAACCGGTCGACGACGTCCTCGGCGGCCAACACCAGCGCGGCGGCCCCGTCACTCTGCGGAGCGCAGTCGTACAGCCCGAAGGGCGTCACGATGGTCGGCGCTGACAGCGCCTGCTCGAGGGTGATCTCAAAACGCAACCGCGCCTTGGCATTGCTCACGCCGTGGCGGTGATTCTTGACGGCGACCATGGCCAGGTGCTCGCGCGTCGCAGGCGTTTCGTGCAGATATCGACGGACGTGCAGCGCGAACCCGGCGGGCGAGACAAGGCCGAGTGGGTAGTCCCACGCCATATCGCGTGCCATTGCCTCCCATGCCCACAGCATGTCCTTGGAGGTGGTGTCGCGCAGTTTGTCGGCGCCCATCACCAATGCCACGTCGAATGCGCCGCAGGCCACACCGAACAGCGCGTTGCGAACTGCGTCGTTGCCTGTGGCACAAGAGTTTTCGACACGGGTGACGGGCAGGTCGGGTAGCCCGAGTGAATCGGCGAGGATGCCGGACGGAAAGCCGTCTGCGGTCCCCATCGCACCGAACCAGGCGCCCTGCACGTCCGCTTTGGCCAACCCCTTGTCGACGGAGGCCGCGCATTCGGCGAACGCCATCGGCAGCAGATCCTTGATGCCGAGGGCGAAATGCTCACCGAACGCGGTCATGCCGGCGCCGACGATCGCCACGCGTCTCACGCGACCTGCTCCGGCTCGAACATGTACCCGTAGTCCGGCACTCCCGAGCGCACCGCGACCCGGCGCAGCGCCAGGCGCCCGCGGGAGCCGATGTCGACCGTCCCCGGTGCGGCACCGGTGACCTTCACCAGCGCGCGCACTCCCACCGCGTCGAGTTCGACGATCACCAGAGAGTACGGGGTGCGCAGCCCAGGCACGGGCATGTGCACGGTCGTTTCGGTGTACACCGTTCCGGTGCGCGGCAGCGGGATCAACTCATAGTCGGTGGCCAGCGCGCCGTCGTCGGACAGTCGGAAGCGCGGCGGGAAATCCAGCGCACCGTCGGGCGTCGCGGCGAACCTGCCTGCCTCCCAACGGGTTTTGGCCTCGAAGGCTCGCTCGTATGCAGCCAGCGAGATCGGGATGTCACCGCCCTCGACATAGGTGCCGTCCGGCGTCGGGCGCGCGGGCGGTTCCCGGCGATGGATCTCGGCGACGCCGTTGCTCACAGTGATGCCGGACAGGCTCGCCTGCTCGACCGCGACCAACGGCCCGGTGGTCCCCGCGTCGGCCATGCCTGCGAGCGCGAACAGGCTGGCGCTCGCGCCGGTGGTCGGCAGCGCAGGCGGGTCGCCGATGCACATCTCGACGGCGCGGTCGTGCTCGACGCCCGCGACGGCGGCGGGGGTGTCGAGCCATGCCGCGGCCAGTGACGCGACCAATCCCCGCTCGTGCAGCAGTCGGGGGTCGCCGTAGTCGGTGACGTCACCGGTCGCGTTGCGCGTGCGCACCGGCAGGCTGCGCGCGACGCGGGCCGCGGTGCGCACCTGCAGGCCGCGTTCGGCAGTCAGGATCGCGGCCGCACCCGCGGGGTCGAGGTCGGTCCCGATGATCAGTGTCCGCGGCCGCGCCGAGCTGACCGCGTCGAGCGTGGCCGGTGCCCCGCCGAGGCGTTCGTCGACCTCGAGTTCCGGGTCGAGCCCCAGCCCGGCCAGCAACACCGCGGCGTTGCTGCTCTCCAGCAACGGCATGTCGCGACTGACCAGGACGACGCGTTCGACCGCGCCGCTGGCGATCAGCGCCGCGCGGCCGGCCTCGACCGCAAGGGTGATCGCGTCCTCGTCGTCACCGGCCACCCGGTGCCGGGGCGCACCCCAACACGGCAGGTAGGTGCCGATCGACGCGACGTAGGGCATTGAGATCTCTCCGAACCTAGGTGACGGCGCCGGCCGTCTTGAGCTCGATGATGCGGTCCCAATCCAAACCGAGTTCAAGCAAGATTTCGTCAGTTTGCTCCGCAAACTCCGGCGCGGGTCCGGTTTGCGGTGCGCTGACATCGAACTGCACCGGATTCGCGACCAATTCGAGTTCGCCCGTGGACACGATGTAGTCGTTGGCCCTGATTTGCGCGTCGGCCGCGGCCTGCAAGGTGTCCTGCACCGGAGCCCACGGGCCTGCCAGCGTCGAGAACCGCTCGCTCCACTCCGGAAGGGTGCGCTTGGCCATCGCCTCGCGCAGGATCTCGACCGCGGCGGCGGTGTTCTCTGCGATCGATTCGACCGTCGCGAACCGAGGATCGTCGATCAGGTCGTCGAGATCCATGTGCCTGCATACGTCCGCCCAGAACTTCGTCGGCTGCATCATCACGAAGGAGATGTAGCGGTTGTCCGCGGTCGGATACACCCCGACCAGCGGGTTGATCGGCGAACCGTGCACCCCCGGCGGCGGCTGAACCATCAACTGGTTCAGATGCGACGTCAGCGCGACGGTGTGCCCCATCGACCACAGGCCGCTGCCGAGCAGCGACACGTCGACCACCGACGGTTCACCGGTGCGTTCCCGCTTCAGCAACGCCGCCGCGATGCCGCCCGCGAGGTTGGTACCGGAAATGGTGTCGCCGTAGGCCGGTCCCGGCGGCCCGATCATGCCTTCGATGCCGGGTGGGGTGATGGTGGCCGCGGTGCCTGCGCGGCACCAGAACGCGGTCATGTCGTAGCCGCCCTTGACCGACTCCTCACCGCGCGGACCCAGCGCGCTGCCCCTGGCATAGATGATGTTCGGGTTGACAGCGCGGATGTCGTCGACGTCGATGCCGAACTTCTGCCGGTGCCCCGGCAGGAAACTCGTGAGGAACACATCGGCGCGGCGCGCCAGATCGAGCAGCACCTCCAGGCCCTCCGGCACCGACATGTCCAGCCCGATGCTGCGCTTGCCGCGGTTGGCGTGCTCGATGTTCGGGTTGGGATCGCCCTCGACCCGAAGCGGACCGGTCTGACGCAGACCCCGCTGCGGATCACCGGTGACGGCGTGTTCGACCTTGATCACGTCGGCGCCCCACTCGCCGAGCACGGCGCCCGCCGACGGGACGAACCCGTACATCGCCACCTCGAGGACCCGGATGCCTTCCAGCGGCCGCATCAGTGCTGTCTCCTCTTCGCGCAAGCGTCCCCCGCAAGCGGGCGGTGCCCCCACATCAGCCGACCACCGTCGCGAATGTCTTGGACTCGAGGAACTCCTCGAGTCCGGCGGTGCCCATCTCGCGACCGATGCCGGACTGCTTGTAGCCGCCGAACGGGCTGTCGGGGCTGAAGTAGTTGCCCCCGTTGATGGAGAAGGTTCCTGTCCGGATGCGACGGGCCACCGCCAGCGCGCGGTCCTGGCTGCCGAACACCGCACCGGAGAGCCCGTAGATGGAGTTGTTCGCGATCCGCACCGCGTCGTCGTCATCGTCGTAGGCGATGACCACCAGCACCGGCCCGAACACCTCTTCCTGGGCGATCTCGCTGTCGGGATCGACGTCGGTGAGCAACGTCGGCGTATAGAAGAAGCCGGGGTCCATCTTCTGGCCGCCGGTCACCAGCGTGGCGCCGGCCTCGACGGCGCGCTTGACCATGCCGTCGACCTTGTCGCGCTGCTTCTCGCTGATCAGCGGCCCCATGTAGGTCGAAGGGTCGGCTGGATTTCCAAAGCGGACCAGTCCGAAGTTGTTCTTCACCAGTTCGACGATCTCGTCGTGATGGATGCGCGGCACCAGCAGCCGCGACGTCAGCGCGCAGCCCTGCCCCGCATGGGTCACCATCGAGAACGCGGTGAACAGCGCGGCGGTGTTGAAGTCGGCGTCGTCGAGCACGATCGCCGCCGACTTTCCGCCCAGTTCGAGGAACACCTTCTTGAGGGTGTCGCTGGCGGCGGCCATGATCCGGCGACCGGTCGGCGTCGACCCGGTGAACGTCACCATGTCCACGTCGGGACTTGTGGTCAGCACCGCGCCGACCTCCGGGTCCGCGCCAGCGAGCACGTTCACCACCCCGGCGGGGATGTCGGTGTGGTTGGCGATCAGCTCACCGATCGCCAACGTGATCAGCGGGGTGTCCGGCGCCGCCTTGAGTACCACCGTGCAGCCCGCCGCCATCGCGGGCGCCAGCTTCGCCAGCGCCAGTTGATTGGGATAGTTGTAGGCGATGATCGCGGCCACCACCCCGGCGGCTTCTTTTTCCACCCAGCGGTGGTGCTGGGCGCCGCGGCTCTCGATATTGCCGAGGTCCTGGGTCAACGGATACGTCTTGAGTAGTTCCGCGTAGTAGCGGACGATCTCGATCGGCGCGTCCAACTGCGCGCCCTGGCACAGCGATTCGGTGGCGCCGGCTTCGGCGATGGTCAGTGCTGCGAGTTCGTCGCGGTGTTCGACGAGCGCGCGGTGGAACTGCTCGAGGCAGCGGACGCGCAGTTCCGTGTTGGTCGCCCAATCGGTTTCGTCGAACGCGCGTCGCGCGGCGGCCACGGCGGCCTGGGCGTCGGCGACGGTGGCGTCGGGCGCATGACCGAGCACCTCGCCGGTCGCGGGATTGAGTGAAGGAAACGTCCGTTGGATGTCGAGCAGCTTGCCGTCGATCAGGAGGTGCCGATCAGCCGTACCGGCACTGGCTGCGTCACTTGAGATGGTTGGCGTTTCCTGCACGATCCTCCTCAGTGTTCTTCGCAGTGTGATGAAAACTTCATTCTCATCACCGGCGAATCATACATTCGCATACAGAGAACTCAAGCAGATGTACGGAACTGCCCCTGCCTGCGAAGAGGGGTAAGACAATCGTCCCGCCAACGTCTCACCAGTGCGAACGCTGTTGCTCGATTGTCTTGCGGTATTGCATGCGACGAGAGTACGGTTCTCATAATCGGAAGGACGGTTCTTGATAACTGAGGCCTGCGTGTGAAGACCGCGGTTGTTACGGGTGGCGGCTCCGGCATCGGGGCTGCCGTTGCAAGACGGTTGCGCGCCGACGGGTTGGATGTGGCGACGATCGACCTCAACCCGTCGGATGAGCGACACGCCTTCGTCGCCGACGTCACCGACCGCGTCGCGGTCGAGGAGGCGCTGACGGCGATCCGCGCTCAACTGGGTCCCGTCACGGTGCTCGTCAACGCCGCCGGGCTCGAGAAGTTCAAGCGCTTCACGGAGTTGAAGTTCGACGACTGGCAGCGCGTCATCGACGTCAACCTCAACGGCGTCTTCCACTGCATCCAGGCGGTGCTTCCGGACATGATCGAAGCGGGCTGGGGCCGCATCGTGAACATCTCGTCGTCGAGCACGCATTCGGGTCAGCCGTACATGGCGCCGTACGTGGCCGCCAAGTCGGCGGTCAACGGGCTGACCAAGTCGCTGGCACTTGAGTATGGGCCCGCGGGCATCACCGTCAACGCGGTGCCGCCCGGGTTCATCGACACCCCGATGCTGCGCAAGTCCGCCGAGCGCGGCTACCTCGTGATCGACAAGAACATCGAGTCGACGCCCGTGCGCCGGATGGGCAGGCCCGAAGACATCGCAGCCGCGTGTGCATTCCTGATCTCCGAAGAGGCCGGCTACATCACCGGACAGATCTTGGGCGTCAACGGCGGCCGAAACACGTAAATCAAAGGAGAAAGGACTCGGAATGGGACGCGTGCAAGGGAAAGTCGCTTTCGTCACCGGCGCGGCGCGCGGTCAGGGCCGCAGCCACGCGGTGCGGCTCGCCGAAGAGGGCGCGGACATCATCGCCGTCGACCTGTGCCAGGACATCCCGACCATCGGCTACCCGATGGCCACACCCGAGGATCTCGAGGAAACCGCCACGTTGGTCGAGAAGACCGGCCGCGGCATCGTCACGGCGCAGGCGGACGTCCGCGAGGCCGGCCAGCTACGTGAGGCGCTGGAGCGCGGCATCGCCGAGTTCGGCAAGGTGGACATCGTCGTCGCGCAGGCCGGCGTCGCGGGCATGAAAGGTCAACCGCCGCTGCAGGCTTGGGTCGACGTGATCAACACCAACCTGATCGGCACCATCAACGCGATCAACGTCGCGCTGCCCCACCTCAAAGAGGGCGCGGCCATCGTCGCGACCGGTTCGACCGCCGCGCTGATGGACACCCACAACAAGCCCGACCCCGGCAACGATCCTGGCGGCATGGCGTATGTGCATTCCAAGCGCGCGCTCTCGACATACGTCCACGACCTGGCGACCGAACTCGCGCCGCGCGGCATCCGCGCCAACGTCGTGCACCCGACCAACTGCAACACCGACATGTTGCAGAGCGAGCCGATGTACCGGTCGTTCCGGCCCGACCTGGAACACCCCACCCAGGCCGACGCCGAACCGGTCTTCTACGTCCAGCAGGCCATGAAGGTGCCGTGGATCGAGCCCGTCGACATCAGCAATGCGGTGCTGTGGTTGGCGTCCGACGAGGCCCGGTACGTCACCGGGATGCAGGTGCGGGTGGACGCAGGCGGCTACCTCAAGTGGTACGACTACCACAACTGATCCGGGAGAAACGCCATGAAGGTTTTCGTTGATTCCGCGCGCTGCCAGGGGCACACGCTGTGCTCGATGATCGCCCCGGATGCGTTCGAGCTCAGCGACATTGACGGCACCTCGTCGCCGGTGAACGAAATCGTTCCCGCCGATCAGGAGGACGCCGTTCGGGAAGCCGTGCACTCGTGCCCGGAACAGGCCATCTCGATCGAAGAATAAGGGAGAGACCTTGAGCACCGTCGATCACATCGTCGGGGGCGCCGACGCCGACGGCGACCGCAAGAAGAACCGCTACCACTTCGATCGCCACACTCCCGAGTACCGGCTGCAGTTCGAGAAGATCACCGAGGAAATGCAGTCCAAGTGCCCGATGGCGTGGTCGGATACCTACAACGGGCACTGGGTCGCCGCGGACAGCAAGCACGTCTTCGAATTGGCGCGCTGCCCTGCGGTTTCCAATCATCACGACCTCTCAGGGGAGACGCCCTACCAAGGCATCACCATTCCGAAGGCGCAACGCGCGACGGTCGTGCGCGGCGGCATCCTGGAGATGGACGAGCCCGAGCACAGCATCTACCGCGGCGCACTGAACCCCTATCTGTCCCCCGCCGCGGTCAAGAGGTGGCAGCCGTTCGTCGACGAGATCGTGCGGGCCGCGCTCGACGAGAAGATCGAATCGGGACGCATCGACTTCGTCGACGATCTCGCCAACATCGTGCCCGCCGTGCTCACGCTGGCGATGATGGGCATCGAGTTGAAGAAGTGGCCGGTGTACAGCGAACCGGCCCACCTGTCGGTGTCCACGCCGGAACATTCGCCCGACGCCCCGCGAGTGGCCGAGATGAATCGGCAGATGGGCATCGACATGATCAACACGATGATGGAGGTCCGGGAGAACCCGCGACCGGGCCTGATCAATGCGCTGCTGCAACTGCGCATCGACGGTGAACCCGCCCCCGACCTGGAGATCCTGGGCAACCTGGGGTTGATCATCGGCGGCGGGTTCGACACCACCACCGCGTTGACCGCGCACGCGCTGGAGTGGCTGTCGGACCACCCCGACCAGCGTGAGCTGCTCAGCCGGGAACGCGACACCCTGCTCAACCCGGCCACCGAGGAGTTCCTGCGCTTCTTCACTCCCGCCCCCGGCGACGGCCGCACCTTCTCGGACGACGTCGAGGTCGAGGGCACGAAGTTCAAAGAGGGCGAGCGGCTTTGGATCTCCTGGGCGATGGCCAACCGCGATCCGTCGGTATTCGAGCGCCCGAACGAGCTCGTCATGGAGCGAAAGGGCAACCGGCACTTCAGCTTCGGCATCGGTGTGCACCGCTGCGTCGGCTCCAACGTCGCGCGTACGGTGTTCAAGTCGATGCTCACCGCCGTGCTGGACCGGATGGCAGACTATGTCTGCGACCCCGAGGGCACCGAGCACTACGAGACCATCGGCGTCATCCAGGGCATGAAGCACCTGCCCGCGACGTTCACCCCGAGCAAGCCGCTGGGCCCCGGCCTCGACGAGACACTGGAGAAGCTGCAACGCATCTGCGACGAACAGGAATTGGCCCGGCCGATCACCGAGCGCAAGGAAGCCGCCGTCATCGACTGATCACGACACAATCCGACGATGAACTGGTTTGATAGGCCCCCATCGGGGTGAGTTGGACGGAGGGACGACGATGAAGTCGGTGCTAGCAGGGATCGCGACGGCCGCGCTCGCCGCCGCCGCGACGGTGATCGCCCCGCCCGCCAACGCGATGATGGCGCTGGCCAACTATGACGTGCTGACCAGCAGGTACGACCGCGCGTCGTGGGTCTGGTTCGTCTCATACTGCTCACCCCCGAGCACGGACTGCGTTTACGTCAGTGGGATTCCGCGGCTGAAGTTCTACGCGTACTACCAGGGTTATGCGCACCTGGTCGACGGCACGTATACGTTGACGGTGGACGTGCCCGACGGCCTGCAATGTTTGCCCGGTTACGCCATGCCGACACGGGACACCTACACCTGGAACGAAGTGACGCTGGCCGGAACCATCGACTCGCAATACGACACCGGGTGTTTCAACGGACCACCGGGAACGCAATCCTGGACCTTCGCGCTCCAGCGAGTTTAGTATCCGGGCGGCGGCACGAAGCCACCGAGCAGTTCTTCGATGCACCGTGCCACCGCGAGTGTGGTGTGGTCCTCCAAATACGGCCCGACGACTTGAATTCCGACCGGTAGGCCTTGTGCTGTGCAGCCGACCGGGACGACGGTCGCGGGCAGATACGCCACCGTGGCGAGGCCGACCCAGCCGAACAGGTCGAGGTACGAACGGGTGCGGTCGTCGACATGAATCTCTCGGCTGGTCAAAGGTTTACGGTGGTCATGCGGTATCGCCGGGACCACGGCCACCGGCGTCAAAAGTGCGTCCACACCGCGGAAGTAGTCCGCCATCGCCGCGCGCAATCGTTCTCGTCGCTCGTTGGCGGCCAGCCAGTCGCGGTGCAACAGCGTCGACGATCGATCCGTCAGCGGAGTCAACAGTTCCATGTGTAGTGCCACCAGATCGGGTAGCGCCACGGGGGGAAGCGTTTCGACGATACGGGCGCCGGCTTTCGTCACCGCGGTGACGGCTTGTTCCAGCACACCACGGACGTCGTTCTCGACCGGGTACGCCGGGTCATCCAGCCAGCACGCCAACCGCAACTGCGACAACGACTTTCCGCGCGCGGCAGGCAACTCGAGCCGCCACCCGACCGCCCGCTGCGCATCCGGTCCGGCGAGGATGTCGAGCGCCAACTCGAGGTCCGCGACGTCACGTGCCATCGGGCCCATCACCGCGAGGTCGGTGCCAGCGAGGGCGCCGGGCGGCGGGGGCAGATGACCCCGCTGCGGCACCACACCCCAGCTCGGTTTGTGCCCGCAGGTGCCGCACCAATTGGACGGCACCCGAATGGATCCCGCGATGTCACTGCCCAATTCGAGAGCCGTCAGGCCTGCGGCGAGCGCGGCGGCGGAGCCTCCTGACGACCCGCCAGGGGTGCGCGACGTGTCCCACGGATTGTTGGTGACGCCGAAGATCTTGTTGACGGTCTGCAGGTCCGCCGCCAGTGTGGGCGTATTGGTCTTGCCGAAGATGACCGCACCGGCCGCACGTAGCCGGGCCACGGCGTCGGCGTCCCGGTCGGGGACACCGTCCCATGCGGGCAGCCCGCAGGTCGTCCGCATCCCCGCCGTCTCGTAGGTGTCCTTGACCGTCATCGGCACGCCATGCAGCGGCCCGACGACCTCGCCGCGGCCCAACGCGGCGTCGGCGTCGTCAGCGGCGCGCCGCGCGGCATCGGCGTCGACGGTGACCACGGCGTTCAACGCGGGGTTGAGCCGTTCGACCCGGGCCAGGTAGTGCTCCAGCAGTTCACGGCTGGACAGCTCGCGCCGAGCGATGGCCTCGGCAAGGACGTGGGCGGGCCGCATGGCGATGTCGGACATGGTGTGCACATCGTGCCTGACAAATCATCGGCGAGTGTGGGCTTGTGCTACGCCCACACCGCCTTTTTTGTGCGGGTAACCCACGTTCGCGGCACGTGGGGGTCAGGTCAGCCAACCGACTTCACGCAGGAACGTCTGCGTGTGGGCGATGCGTCCGGTCAACACCTTCGGATCGCCCGTGCACAGCCTCAACGCGGTCTCGGTGATGAGCCCGATGTCCTCGGTGTCGGTCTTGGCCAAATCCAGCGTGCCCGCGCCCGGGGTGGCGACCGGATTGGTCGGCGCCGCGGCGTTGACGGCGATCCCGTCGTCGAACAGTTCGGCGGCAAGGCTTTTCGTCAACCGATTGAGGGCCGCTTTGACCGTTCCGTAGATGCCGAAACCCGCCGAGCGGTCGAATTCGGAGAACGGCGGACCGTCCGGAAGATCACCGCCGACCGATGTCACGTTGAGCACCCAGCCTCGACCGCGCTCGCGCATCGCGGGTATCGCCAGCTGAGTCAGGTGCAGCGGGGCCAGCACGTGCATCTCCATCATCAGCCGCACCCGCCGCTCCGGGAACTGGTCGAGCGGACGCAGGAATGTGACGGCGGCGTTGTTGACCAGGATGTCGGGCGGCCCGACGACATCGACCACCTCGTTGAAGAGGAGATTGCGGTCGTCGACGTCGGACAGATCAGCCTGAACCGCGATCGCGGTGCCACCCGCCGCCTCGATCTCCTCGCGCGTCTGCCGAAGCGAGCCTTGATATTTCGGGTCGGGCTCCATGGTGCGGGCGGTCAACGCGACCGTCGCGCCCTCGGCGGCCAGCCGTTGTGCGATCGCCTTGCCGAGGCCGCGGCTTGCGCCGGTCACCAACGCCACCTTGCCCTCACACGACGTCGTCATGACCGCTTGATCCCGGCCAGCTTGTCGGCGAACTTCGCCTCGGCCGCTTCCCGTAGCCGAAGCAGGTGTTCCGACGGGAACATGTCGGGTGCCGGCTTCTGATCCTTGAGGAGCAGCCGGGCCAGCGTCACCTTGTGCACCTCGGTCGGGCCGTCGGCCAGCCCGAGCACGAACGACTCGGTCAGGTACTGCACGAACGGCATCTCGTGTGTGGTGCCCAACGAGCCGTGCAACTGCAGGGCGCGGGCCGAAACGTCGTGCAGCACCTTCTGCATCATCGCCTTGACCGCGGATATGTCGGCCCGCACCGCCTTGTAGTCGTTGTGCTGGTCGATCTTCCACGCCGTCTGCAGGGTGAGCAGGCGGAACGCCTCGATCTCCATCCACGAGTCGGCGACCATCTCCTGGACGAGTTGTTTGTCCGACAGCAGGCCGCCCTGGGTGTACCGCGATACCGCGCGTTCGCAGATCATGTAGTAGATGCGCCGGACCAGGCCGACGGTCCGCATGGCGTGGTGAATCCGTCCGCCGCCCAACCGGGTCTGGGCCACCACGAACGCGCCACCGCGGGGCCCGAGCATGTGATCCGCAGGCACCCGGACGTTCTCGTAGCGGACATAGCCCTCACGGCCGCCGCCCAGCGGCTGATGCCCCAGCCCGACGTCGCGCAGCACGTTGATGCCGGGCTTCTCACCGGGCACGACGAACATCGAATAGCGTTCGTAGGGCGGCGCGTCCGGATCGGTCATCGCCATCACGATGATGAAGGACGCCATCGACGCGAACGACGAGAACCACTTCTCGCCGTTGATGATCCAGTGGTCGCCGTCCTGGGTGGCGGTGGTGGTGAACACCTTCGGGTCGGCGCCGCCCTGCGGTTCGGTCATCGAGAAGCATGACACGATGCGGTTGTCCAGCAGCGGCTCCAGGTACCGCTTCTTGAGTTCGGGCGTGCCGTAGTGGGCCAGGATCTCGCTGTTGCCGGAGTCGGGAGCCTGGGACCCGAACACGATGGGCGCGCACTCCGATCGGCCCAGGATCTCGTTCAGCAGAGCCAGTTTCACCTGGCCATAGCCGGGACCGCCGAGGTGCGGACCGAGGTGGGTGGCCCACAGGCCGCGATCCTTGACGATCTGCTGCAGCGGCGGAATCAACGCCTGGCGCACCGGATCGTTGAGGTCGTGTGACTCCTTGACGATCAGGTCGATCGGTTCGCACTCCGACCGGACGAAGTCGTCCACCCATGCGAGTTGTTCGGCCCACTCGGGGTCGGTCGAGAAGTCCCACGCCATTGTTCGTCCCCTCTCAACGCTTCCGTCGTGCCGCAGCCTCGTCGGTCGCGTGGGTGAGCACCTGATTGCGGTTCTCCAGTTCCATCGCCGCGTCCGGACTCGTCGCGTCGGTGTTCACCTGCAATGCGCGTTTGGTCATCCGCACCCCCAGCGGCGCGAGTTCCGCGATGCCCGAGGCCAATTCCAGCGCACGCTGCAGCAGGCGCTCCGGTTCGACCAGTTCGCTGACCAGGCCGCGCCGGTCAGCCTCGGCAGCGGACACCGTGCGGCCGGTCAGCATCCAGTCGGCGGCGACGCTGGTGCCGACGATCCGGGGCAGGTGGTAGCTCATGCCCATCTCGGCGCCGGACAGCCCGAGCAGGATCGCACCGTTGCCGAAGGTGGCCGCCGTCGAGCAGATCCGGATGTCGGATGCCAGACACAGTGCGAAGCCGGCGCCGACACACGGCCCGTTGACGGCGGCAATCACCGGCTGCGGTAGATGCCAAATCGCCTGCGGCAGCGCGGCCATGGCTTCCTGGAACCGCAATCGGTCGATCGCCGGGTCAGTCGCCTCGAGCGGGGTCGGCCCGAAGTCGCGCACATCGATACCCGAACAGAATCCGCGGCCCGCGCCCGTGAGCACGACGACGGATACCGAGGCGTCGGCGCTGATCGTTGCGAGGGTCTGCGCGAGTTCGTCGCGCATCACCTCGTTGATCGCGTTGAGCCGCTTCGGCCGATTTAGTTGCAGCACAACCACACCGGGCCGGGGCCGGTCGAGGATGAGCGTCTCGGTCACCGGACTCAGCGCCGCGGCAGGCCCAGTACCTGGGTGGCGATGATGTTGCGCTGGATCTCGGACGTGCCGCCCGCGATGGTGCCGCCGAAGCTGCGGGCATAGCGCTCGAACCAACTGGCGAAGTAGTGGTCGAGGTTCATGTGCGCGTAAGGGCCCGACATCGACGGGTGGGTGAGCCCGTCGGGGCCGGCGGCGGTCAACGCGTTCTCCATCGCCTGCCGTTCGGCCTCGGATCCGAACAGCTTGAGCACCGACACCGACGCGGTGTCCATCTCACCGCGCGCCGCGCGGGCCAGCGCCGCCGACCCCATCGCCCGCAGCGCCTGATAGTCCATGATCGTGGTGGCGTACTGATCGCGTTCCAGCGCGGTGCGGGGCCGGAAGTCGGCGATCATGTTGTCGATCCGGTCGGCGAACCCCAGCCACATCATGGTGCGCTCGTGGCCGAGGGATCCGTTCGCCACCCCCCAGCCGCCGTTGAGCGGGCCGACGAGGTTCTCGGCGGGCACCCGGGCATCGGTGAAGAACACCTCGTTGAAGTCGAGGTTGTCCTGCCCGGTCATATCGGCGAACGGACGGCACACCACTCCTGGAGTGTCCGTCGGAATGATCAGCGCGCTGATGCCCTTGTGTTTGGGCGCATCCGGGTCGGTACGCACGAACGTCAGCAGGAAGTCGGCGTCGTGCGCGCCCGACGTCCACACCTTCTGCCCATTGACCACGAAGTGGTCGCCGTCCAGCTGAGCGCGGGTGCGCAGCGACGCCAGGTCCGAACCCGCGCTCGGCTCGCTCATGCCAAGCGACGCGGTCATCTCGCCGCGGAGCACCGGCACCGCCCAGCGGTGCTTCTGCTCGTCGGATCCGAACGAAATCAGCGACGCGGCAACGATGTTGACGCCCTGCGGATTGAAGCTGTGGTAGATGCGGCGCCTGCACAGCTCGTCGAGGTGCACGAACTGCTGCAGCACCGTGGCGTTGCGGCCGCCGAACTCCGGCGGCTGGGCCGGCAGCAGCCAACCGTTGTCGAACAGCAGCCGCTGCCAGTCGCGGGCCCACTGCGGCATGTGCGACACCGACTTCGGCCGGTCCAACGTGTCGGCTTCTGCGGGCAGATGCTCGTCGAGGAAGGCCGCGAACTCCGCGCGGAACTCCTCGACGTCGGAATCAAAGGTCAGCTGCATCAGAAGGGCCTGTATTCGTTCGCGATGACTTCCCGGTGTTCGGCCGCGCCGCCAAGGAGCAGTTCGCCTGCCTTGGCCCGTTTGAGTGCGAACTGCAAGTCGTTCTCCCAGGTGAATCCCATGGCGCCGAACAACTGCAGGCCGTGCCGGAACACCAGTGCCTGGCACTCCCCTGCGGCCGCCTTGGCCATCGCCGCGGCCAGCCTCCTGCGCGGGTCGTCGGCCGAAATGGTCAGCGCGGCAAAGTAACACAGCGCGCGGGCCCGCTCGATGGCGACGTGCATGTCGACAGCCTTGTGCTGTACGGCCTGAAATGATCCGATCGCCACGCCGAACTGCTGACGCTGCTTGACGTGTTCGAGCACCAGGTCCAGGATCCGCTGGCATGCGCCGACCATGGTGATGGCCATCCCGGCCAGCGCCACATGCCGGGCCTTTTCGGCGTCGACGACGACCCGGTCCGAATCGGGCACCTGCAGACCCGCGAACGACGCCTCGGCGATGTGCAGCACGGGATCGAACACCGGGCTGCGACGTGTCACCACTTGGCCGGCGTCGACCAGGAACACCCCGGCTTCGGTGACGACCGCGAGCTTTTCGGCGCGATCGCCGTCGAGCACATGGTGTGCGGTGCCGTCGAGCACCCACCCGTCGGCGTCGCGGTGCGCGGTGACGCCGCTGTAGATCGCGGCGCCTGCCTGCTGCGGGTCGAAGCGGTCGCCTGCGAGCGGCGCGTACTGGCTCAGTGTCGCGAGAAAGGGCGTCGGATCGGTGGCGCGGCCGAGTTCCTCGAGCAGGATCGCCAACTCGACGGCGTTCTCGGCATCGGTCAACTCTGTCCAGCCGCCGTCGACGTAGGCCTGCCACAGCGGTGTCGGGTCGACGCCGTTCTCGGCGACGTCGCGCACCAGGGACGGCGGGCACTGCTTGGTGACGGCGTCGCGGACCGTCTCCTGCCACAGCCGTTGATCGGCATCGAACTCCAGTAACACCTAAAGCCTCCTGGGGGACGTGATCGCGGCGGGCCGCGCCACGACGAGAATAGCATTCTCATTAGATGTCGTAATCGTTCTCTTGTTTTGACTACCACGTTTCGCCACGTCGATCCCAAGCGACTGACCAGCACACACTCTGACCTGCGCGAAGGTAAGCGATTCGCTGAGAACTAGATTCTTGCTATTGAAGAACTACGCTTTACACTGGGACTATTCGGCGCGCCTCGCGCAGCGCTCGAACGCGCTCACGTCGCCCGGATGACATCGGAGGACAGCTTTGGCGATGCAGACACAGGACGGGGTCACCATCCCCGTCATCGATGCCAGCGTGCACATCTTCAGCAAGTCGAACAAAGACCTGCGCAGCTTCATGCGCGAACCGTTCAAGAGCCGCGGCTTCCCCGACTACGAGATGGACTGGTACGGCGCCCCCGGCGGCGAATACGCCCCGAACACCGACGGCGACCGCCGCTATCCCGGCTCGGATCCCGAGTTCGTCGGCGGACAGTTGTTCGGCGAACGCGGCGTCGACGTGGCCGTCCTGCACCCGATGACGCGGGGCATCATGCCCGACCGCCATCTCGGCACGGCCATCGCGGCCGCGCACAACGAAATGATGGTGTCGCGTTGGCTGGCGGACAACTCCTACGCCGATCGGTTCCGCGGCACCATCCGGGTCAACCCCGACGACGTCACCGGTGCGCTGCGCGAGATCGCCAAGTACGCCGATCACCCACGAGTGGTGCAGATCGGTGTCCCGCTGCAGTCACGCGAGTTGTACGGCAAACCGCAGTACTGGCCGCTGTGGGAGGCGGCCGCCGACGCCGGTCTGCCGGTTTCAGTGCACATCGAGGTCGGTGCAGGCGTGTCCTTCGCCCCGACGCCCTCGGGCGTGCCGAGGACGTACGAGAACTACGTCAGCTTCATGGCGCTGAACTTCCTGTATCACCTGATGAACCTGATCGTCGAAGGGGTATTCGAAAGGATGCCCACGTTGAAGTTCGTGTGGGCGGACGGGGCCGCCGACCTTCTGACGCCGTTCATCTGGCGGATGGACTGCTTCGGCAGGCCGCACCTCGAGCAGACGCCGTGGGCGCCGAAGATGCCGAGCGACTATCTGCCCGGCCACACCTACTTCGTGCAGGGCGCCATGGACGGCCCGGGTGACACCGAGTTCGCGGGCGAGTGGTTCGGCTTCACCGGCAAGGACGACATGGTGATGTACGGGTCGAGCTATCCGCATTGGCAGCTCAACGATTTGTCGGTGCCCTCGACCTTCACCGACGACCAACGCGACAAGTTGTGCTGGCGAAACGCCGCGGAACTCTACGGCATCGACGTCGGGGCCGGGGTCGGCGCACAGTGAGGAAGTTGAGGAGCCCACGATGACGGTCACAGTGACAGAGCGCAAGCCGGCGGCGGAGCGCGTCGCCGTCCGATGCGTCGACTCCGATGTGCATCCGGTACCCAAGAGCGGGGTGCTCGCGCAGTACATCCCGGAACCGTGGCGCAGCAAGTACTTCCTGCCGCGCCGGATCGGTGACCAGATCTATTACGACGCACCGGATTACGCGCACGCCTACGCGATGCGCACGGACACCTTCCCCGCCGACGGTGAGTTCGCGGGCAGTGACCCGGATCTGGCGTTCAAACAGCTGATCATGGAGGCAGGCGCCGACATCGCGATCCTGGAACCGGCCGCGTACCCGGCGCGCTTCCCCGAGGTCAATCACGCGATGAGCTGTGCGCTCAACGACTGGCAGGACAATCACTGGTTGGACAGCCACAACAACTGGCACGAACGGTGGCGCGGTTCGATCTGCGTCGCGATCGAGGCGCCCGAAGACTCCGCCCGCGAGATCGAGCGATGGGCCGGGCATCCCTACATGGGCCAGATCCTGATCAAGGCGGAGCCGCGGCCCGCGTGGGGCGATCCCAAATACAACCCGATCTGGGAAGCCGCCACCAAGCACGACATCACGGTGAGCTGTCACCTGTCGCGTAGCCATCACGAGGAGCTGCCGATCCCGCCGGTCGGATTCCCCAGCTACAACCACGATTTCATGGTGACGTACTCGCTGCTGGCCGCCAACCAGGTCATGAGCATGGTCTTCGACGGCCTCTTCGACCGCTTCCCGACGTTGCGAATCGTGTTGGTGGAGCACGCATTCACGTGGATCCTGCCGTTGATGTGGCGGATGGACGCCATCTACGAAGCGCGTAAGTCGTGGGTCGACATCAAACGCAAGCCGTCGGAGTACGTCAAGGACCACATCAAGTTCACCACCCAACCGCTGGACTACCCCGAGGACAAGACGGAGTTGACCCGCGCGTTCGAGTGGATGGAGTGCGAGAAGATCCTGCTGTTCTCGTCGGACTATCCGCACTGGACGTTCGACGACCCACGGTGGCTGGTCAAGCATCTGCCCGAGCATGCACGGGAAGCGGTGATGTTCCGCAACGGCATCGCGACCTACCATCTGCCCGAGACGGTGCCTGCCCTCGAGGGCCAGGTGCGGGTGTTCTGAATTGACCAACACGGAGAAGACGCCTCGGCTTGCCCAGGGGCGTGAACATGTCGTCGCCACGGTGGACGAGATCCCGCCCGGCACACACAAACTCGTCCCGATCGGGCGTCACGGCGTCGGAGTCTACAACGTCAACGGCACGTTCTACGCGATCGCGAACTACTGCCCGCACGAGGGAGGCCCGCTGTGCTCGGGCCGGGCCCGCGGCCGCACCATCGTGGACGACAGCGTGCCGGGCGATGCGGTGATGGTGCGCGACCTCGAATACATCTACTGCCCCTGGCACCAATGGGGCTTCGAGCTCGCGACCGGCACCACCGCGGTGAAACCGGAGTGGAGTATCCGCACCTACCCGGTGCGGGTGGTCGGCAACGAGGTACTGGTGCAGGCATGACAGAACAGCGCATCGAGATCAACGGCGGCAATGTCGTCTACGAAATCCTCGGCGAAGACGGCGATTTCATCGTGCTGACGCCCGGCGGGCGGTTCAGCAAGGACATCCCCGGGTTGCGGCCGCTTGCCGAGGCGCTGGTCGACGGCGGCTATCGCGTCCTGCTGTGGGACCGACCCAACTGCGGCAAATCCGACGTGCAGTTCTACGGGCAGTCCGAATCGCATATGCGGGCCGAGACGCTGCATGCATTGATCACGGGGCTCAGCATCGGGCCGTGCATCATCGCCGGCGGCTCGGGCGGCGCAAGGGATTCCATGCTGACGGTGATGCTGTACCCGGACATCGCCACGAAGCTCGTCGTGTGGAACATCGTCGGCGGCGTGTACGGCACCTTTGCGCTCGGCGCGCACTACATCACCCCCAACATCCGGCCTGTCCTCACCATGGGGATGGAAGGCCTTCTGCACCTGCGCGAGTGGAAGGAACGGATCGAGGAAAACCCTGCCAACAAAGAGCGGATTCTGTCGCAAGACCCCGACGAGTTCGTCAAGGTGATGATGCGCTGGCTGAACGCGTTCGTGTCCAAGCCCGGTCAGACGATTCCCGGCGTCGATGACGAGATGTTCGACAACATCAAGGTACCCACGCTGATCATCCGCGGCGGTGACGGCGATTGGGACCATCCGAAGCGGACGTCGTTGGAAGTCAGCTGTCTGATCAAGGGTTCCGAACTGATCGACCCGCCGTGGCCGGAGGACGCCTGGGAGCAGGCGGCCAAGGACAACGCGCTGGGAAAGGTCAAGCACTTCAACATGTTCGACACGTGGGTGCAGGCGGCGCCCGCGATCCTGAAGTTCCTGGACGGCTAGATGGTGCGGATCTGGACTTCACAGTTGAGCGACGCTTCGAGCGCAGTATGG
Source organism: Mycobacterium sp. 3519A (assembly GCF_900240945.1). Classification (NCBI taxonomy): domain Bacteria; kingdom Bacillati; phylum Actinomycetota; class Actinomycetes; order Mycobacteriales; family Mycobacteriaceae; genus Mycobacterium; species Mycobacterium sp. 3519A. Next base: position 177,840 of record NZ_OESG01000011.1, on the reverse strand, counting down.
ACGCGGCTTTCCGGAACGCGCTCCATGTCTACCTTGCGCAGCGTCACGTGCACGATGTCCCAGCCGTCGTCGCCCGGCACGCGTTCGACGTCGCCGGTGAGCCCGAAGCCGGCCAGCACGCCGTGGGCGTCGTCGTCGGTGCCACGGCTGATGTACGTGAGCACTCCCGGCACCGGTGTGGTGCCGAACGCGTTGGCGCACAACTCGACAGCGCGCCGCTCGAGGTCGGCGGGATCGTCACCGGCGATCAGCAACTCCACTTCGCGGCGCTGCGGCGGCAGGTTCGCAAGATCGTTCTCCACCACCTCGAAACCCGCGGGCCCGGCCAGTTCGCGCAGCCGGGCCATGCCGTCGCGTAACTGCGCGGGAGCAAGCTCGCCGGCCGCGTCGACGCCGACGCGCACCACCGCGGTCCTCATGTCCATCAGCCTATCCGGCGGGAAGGACCCGTCATGACGTCCACCACCACCGATCTCGTCGTGGCCGCATGGTCGAACTGCGAACCGCGACTGCTGGCCTCGGCCGCCAGCGCATACCTACCGCTCGCCGACGCGGACGCGTTGCTGGAGCAGGTCGACCTTTCGGGTCTGCTGGGCCGTGGCGGTGCGGCCTTTCCGCTCGGCACCAAGCTGCGCACGGTGCGCGACGCCGGGCGCCGTGGCTCGGAAACGGTCGTGGTCGCCAACGGTGAAGAGGGCGAACCGGCTTCGGTGAAGGATCGCTGGCTGCTTCGCAACCGGCCGCACCTGGTGCTGGACGGCCTGCGGCTGGCCACCGCGATGGTCGGCGCCGGTCGCGCGTACGTGTACGTCTCCGATGTACAGTCGGCCGCCGCGGTGGCCTCAGCGCTGGCGGAGCTGAACCCCGATACGTTCGGCGGCACCGAAGTCAACGTGGTCACCGTCGACCCCACCTACGTGGCGGGCGAGGAGACGGCCGCCGTGCGACGGATCAATGGCGGACCGGCCAAGCCGACCGACAAGCCGCCGCGGCCGTTCGAGGAAGGAGTGCTGGGGCTGCCGACGATGGTCAGCAACGTCGAGACGCTGGCCAACATCCCCTTCATCCACGAGCACGGCGCACAGGAGTTTCGCGCCGTCGGTACGCCGATGTCACCCGGCACGTTTCTCGCCACCATCACCGGCGCAGGCCGGCCCCCGGCGTTGTACGAACTCCCGCATGGCACACCGTTTTCCGAGCTGTTGACGCGGCACGGCCTGGCGCCCGAGTCGGTGCGCGGCGCATTGATGGGCGGCTATTTCGCGGGTCTGCTCAACACCGACATCCTCGACGCCACACTCGACCACGAGACGATCCGCACGCTCGGCAGCGGTCTGGGCTGCGGCGCCATCTCGATCCTCACCGACGACTGCCCCGTCGCCGTGGCCGCCTCGGTGATGGCGTACTTCGACCGCGAGAACGCCGGCCAATGCGGATCGTGCTTCAACGGCACCGCGGCGATGTCCGCCGTCACGTCGGCGTTGCGCGACGGGGTGGCAACGAAAGAGGATCTGGCCCGTCTCGAGCGGTGGTCGGTGGTGTTACGCGGTCGCGGCGCATGCGGCACCCTGGACGGCGCCACCAATGTCGCGGCGAGCGTGCTGCGGCAGTTCCCTCAACTCGTCACACAGCATCTCGCGAACGACTGCGACACCTGCCGCACCGCGCCATTCGACGCCGTACGGCCATACGAAGTGGAGTCTCATGAGTGACGGCTTGCGGATTCGGCTCGACCGAACGCTCTGCGACGGCTTCGGCGTCTGCGCCCGCCACGCGCCGGACTATTTCTCGCTCGACGACTGGGGCTACGCATCGCTGATCGGCGACGGCACGGTGCCGGACAAGGACCGTGACGCGGTGATGCGTGCCCTGCTGGACTGCCCGGTGCACGCGATCATCTACATGGGCGAACACCGGCCGTCCGGGGACAGCGCGGCTGCACACGAAGCTCAGGAGTCCCCGGAGCCCGAACCCAAAGACAGCGAGGCCATTTCGGAGTTCGTCCGGTGACACGACCGCTTCCCGAACTGACGCTGCAGAACGAGTTCTTCTGGACCGCAGGCGGTGACGGCGTGCTGCGCATCCAGGAATGCCGCGACTGCGACGCGCTGATCCACCCGCCGCAACCTATCTGCCGGTACTGCCGCAGCCGCAACATGGGCGTCCGTGACGTATCCGGAAATGCGACGCTGTCGGCGTTCACGGTCAACCACCGGTTCGGCTTCCCCGACCTACCGCCCCCATATGTCGTCGCCCAGGTCGCCATCGTGGAGGATCCGCGAGTCCGGCTCACCACCAACATCATCGACTGCGATCCGGACGACCTCGAACTCGGCCAGCTGGTCGAAGTGGCCTTCGAGAAGATCGAGGATGTCTGGCTGCCGCTGTTCCGGCCCGCCACTGATACCGGGCCCGGACCGCAGGCGGTCGACGAGATCGCGCCGCAGGACTTCGGCAAGCACGTCTCGCCGATGCTCACCACGGACAAGTTCGAGGACGCGGCGGCGATCATCGGGATCGGCATGTCGAAGATCGGCAGGCGGCAGATGGTGCCGCCGCTGTCGCTGACCATCGATGCGTGTGAGCGAGCCGTCGCCGACGCCGGGCTGACGTTCGACGACATCGACGGGCTGTCAACATATCCCGGCCTCGACATCGCGGGTATGGGCGAGGGCGGGGTCAGCGCGCTGGAAGGCGCGCTCGGGTTGCGTCCGGTGTGGATCAACGGCGGCATGGACACGTTCGGCCCCGGCGGCTCGGTCATCGCGGCGGTGATGGCCGTCGCCACCGGCATGGCCCGCCACGTGTTGTGCTTCCGCACGCTGTGGGAGGCGACGTTCCAGCAGCTGATGAAGGAGGGCAGGACGTCGCCGCCCGGCGGCCCCCGCACCTCCAGTTGGCAGATGCCGTTCGGTGCGACGTCGGCGGCACATACGTTGGCGCTCAACGCCCAGCGACACTTCCACCGGTACGGCACCACCCGCGAGACCCTCGGCTGGATCGCACTGAACCAGCGGGCCAACGCGGCGCTGAACCCGACGGCGATCTACCGCGATCCGATGACCATGGACGACTACCTCGATGCCAGGCTGATCACCACCCCGTTCGGGTTGTACGACTGCGACGTCCCCTGCGACGGCGCAGTCGCGGTGGTGGTGTCCGCCGTCGACGCGGCCAAAGACCTGCCCAAGAGGCCGGTGCTGTTCGAGGCCGTCGGCACCCAGATTGTCGAGCGCACCGACTGGGACCAGACCACACTGACCCATGAGCCGCAGGTGCTAGGCCAGTCCGCACACCTGTGGACGCGAACCACGTTGCGGCCCAAGGATGTCGACGTCGCCGAGCTCTACGACGGCTTCACGTTCAACTGCCTGTCGTGGTTGGAGGCGCTCGGCTTCTGCGGCATCGGGGAGGCCAGGGACTTCCTCGACGGCGGGAAGGCCATCGCCCGCGACGGCGTGATACCGCTGAACACGCACGGCGGCCAACTCTCCCACGGCCGCACCCACGGCATGGGCCTGATCCACGAAGCCGTCAGCCAACTCCGCGGCGAGGCGGGCGAGCGTCAGGTGAAAGACGCGCGCGTCGCGGTGGTCAGCAGCGGCGGTCTCACGCCGAGCGGGGCGATCTTGTTACGGGCCGCCCAATGACTCCGAGGCGGAATGTCGCCGCCGGCGCGGCTCCGCGGCCTCGCGTCGTCCTGGTCGACGGCGTGCCGATGTCCGGACTGGTCGCGGCGGCCGAGGATCCGAAAGCCGTCGTCGTCGCATTTCACGGGGGCGCAAGCACCGCAGCCTATTTCGACTGTCCCGGCCATCCGGAGCTGTCGCTGCTGCGCGCAGGCGCCGAGCAGGGCTACACCATGGTGGCGCTGGACCGGCCCGGCTACGGAAGCTCGGCGCCGTATCCGGATGCGATCCAGCGGCCGGAGCAACGCGTGTCCCTGATATCCGGGGCGATCGACAAGCTGATCGGCGACAACGCCCGCGGGGCGGGGGTGTTCTTCGTCGGGCACTCCGCGGGTTGCGAACTGGCGGTGCGAATGGCAGTCGAGCACGCCGACATCATCGGTCTCGAACTGGCGGGCACCGGTGTGCAGTACCACCCGGAGACCGCCGAGATCCTCGAGACCGCCACGGCCACCCGCCGACCCACCGGGCTGCGCGACATCCTCTGGCAGCCGGCGGAGGTGTATCCCGGCGACGTGTTGTCCGGGATGACGAATTCCTCCGGTGGCGCGCTGTACGAGGTCGAGATGACCAGGAACTGGCCGCAGCAGGACTTCCCCACCCTGGCCGCGCAAGTACCGGTGCCGGTGCAGTTCACGGTCGCCGAACACGAGCGGGTGTGGCGTTCGGACGCCGAGACGCTCGCGCGGATCGGAACCATGTTCAGCGCCTCGCCACGGTTCCTCGTCAATGAGCAGCCAGGCACCGGACACAACGTGTCACTGTCCGTCATGGCGGCGGAGTACCACGCCAATGTGTTGTCGTTCATCGGCGAATGTGTAGTGGCACAACAGGAATTGGAGGCGGGTTGATGCGCGTCGGATTCATCGGACTGGGCAGCCAGGGCGGTCCCATGGCGCGGCGGATCGTCGAAGCCGGGTACGAGACGACGCTGTGGGCGCGCCGCGAGGCCAGCTTGGAACCGTATGCGGACACCGCAGCGAAGACGGCAGGATCCCCGGCCGAACTCGGCGCCGCGAGCGACCTGGTCTGCCTCTGCGTCGTCGGCGACGACGATGTCCGGCAGGTGCTGTACGGCGACACCGGCGTGCTCGCAGGCCTGGCGCCCGGCGGCGTCGTCGCGATCCACAGCACGGTGCACCCCGACACATGTCGGGAGATCGCCGAGAAGGCCGCGGCACAAGATGTTTCGGTGATCGATGCCCCCGTCAGCGGCGGCGCTCCCGCTGTCGAGGAAGGCAAGCTGCTCGTCATGGTCGGCGGAGACGACGAAGTCGTCGACCGGTGCAGGCCGGTGTTCGCCAGCTACGGCGACCCGATCGTGCACCTCGGCCCGCTCGGCAGCGGCCAGGTCACGAAGATCCTGAACAACCTGTTGTTCAGCGCCAATCTGGGCAGCGCGATCAGCACGCTCGAACTGGGTGACGCGCTGGGCATCTCCCGCGCCAAACTCTGCGAGGTGCTCAACGGCGGGTCGGCGGTCAGTAAGGCACTCGGCAGCATTGCGGTGTTCGGCGGAACGTTGGAGGGGCTGGCGCCGATCGCCGGTGGCCTGCTGCAGAAGGACGTCCGGCACGCCGCCAGCCTCGCGGCCAACGCATCGGCACCCGAGGGTGCGGTGTTCACGGCTGCCGATGCCGCGCTGAAGTCGATGGACCATCCGCGATGAGTGAGATCGGATTCGTCGGGGCGGGCCGGATGGGCGCACCCATGGTGCGCCGCCTCGTCGAGGCGGGCCACGAGGTGCGCGCGCTCGGCAGGTCCGTCGAGAAACGCAGGGCCGTCAGCGAACTCGGCGCGCAGCCGGTGACCGACCTGGCCGACGTCGCTACCGACGCCGACGTCGTCATCGTCTGTGTGTTCACCGACGAGCAGGTGCGGCAGGTCTGCCTGGACAGCGTGCTGCTGTCGGCGCTGCGACCCGGCGCCGCGCTGGTCGTCCACACCACCGGCAGCCCGCGCACGGCGGAGGCCATTGCGGCAGAGGCCCGGTCGCATGACGTCGCGGTCGTCGACGCCCCGGTCAGCGGTGGGCCACACGACATCGCCGCGGGCCACGTGACGCTGTTCGTCGGGGGCTCAGAGGACGCCGTCGAACGCGTCCGCCCGATCCTGGCCTGCTACGGCGATCCGATCCAACACGTCGGCCCCATCGGTGCGGGGCAGGCCGTCAAGCTGATCAACAACACGATGTTCGCCGCGCAGATCGGGCTGCTAAACGAGGGCGTGCGACTCGGTGAGCGACTCGGCGTCGACGAGAGGCGACTGCTGGAGGCGATCGGGCACGGCAGCGCCGCGAGCCGGGTGGCGGACATCGTGGGCGCACGCGGTTCTGTCGACGCATTCATCGGCATGGTCGGCGAGTTCGTGGGTAAGGACATCGCCGTCGTGCGCAAGACCGCGGCCGAACTGGGCAGCGAACTCGGGCTGCTCGATGAACTGATAAACGCCGGATTCGATGAATCCGGTGACCGAAACTGTTAGCGTTACAGTTATAGCGTCTCTCGTAACGCTTCCGGCAATCAGCCCGCCGCTCAGGAGGAGCCCATGACCAAGCCGAAATTGAAGTTCGACCCGGTCGCGCAGGAGTACTTCGAGAACCCGTACGAGATCTACAAGCGAATGCGGGACGAGGCGCCCATCTACTACGACGAGGACGAGGACTTCTACGCGCTGACGCGGCACGCGGACGTGTCGGCGGCGCTGAAGGACTACGAGTCGTTCTCGTCGTCGCGCGGTTGTGACCTCGGCATGGTGCGGACCGGTGAGGTGCCGCAGAAGTCGATCATCTTCATGGACCCGCCAGACCATCGGCACATGCGCAGCCTGCTGAACAAGGCGTTCACCCCGCGCGCCATCCAGTCGCAGCGCGACTCCATCGTCGAACTCGTCGAGCACTACCTGAGCAAGGTCGATCCCGACAACTTCGACGTGGTGCAGGACTTCTCCGGCCCGTTCCCCGTCGAGGTGATCACCAGGATGGCCGGCGTACCGGAGGACTTCCGGCAACAGGTCCGGCACTGGATCGACACCAGCCTGGAACGTCAACCCGGCCAGATCGAACTGTCCGAGAAGAACATGAAGGCCAACATCGACTCGGCGATGTACTACTACAGCCTGGTTCAGGAGCGGCGGCAGAACCCGCAGGACGACATGATCAGCCGTCTGATCGCCGCCGAGATCCCCGACGACGAAGGCAATCTGCGCAAACTCGACGACATCGAGATCACCGGATTCACCACGCTGTTGGGCGGCGCGGGTGCCGAGACCGTCACCAAACTGGTCGGCAGCGCGGTGGTCGAATTCGCCAGGCACCCGGAGCAGTGGCAGATGCTGCTCGACGACCGCAGCAAGGTGCCCGACGCCGTCGAGGAATTGCTGCGCTACGTCGGACCGGTGCAGTACAACGTCCGCTACACGCTGAAGGAAGCCCATGTGCCGAGCGGCACCGTGCCCGCTGGCAAGCCGGTGTTCCTGATGAAGGCCGCGGCCAACCGCGACCCGCGTGCGTTCGACAACGCCGAGACGTTCGACATCACCAGGGACAAGACGCAGGCGCAGAATCTCGGCCTCGGCTACGGCATCCACAGTTGCCTCGGCGCCGCGTTGGCCAGACTCGAGACGACGATCGCACTCGAACATCTACTCGACTTCATGCCGCGCTATGAAGTGGATTTCGATGGGCTGCAACGAGTCACGATGCAAAACGTCGCCGGATACCACAACGTGCCGGTGAAGGTGTTGAAGTGACCCGAAAAGTCGTCGTCGACTTCGGCCTCTGTGAAAGCAACGGGGTGTGTATGGGCATCATTCCGGAGGTGTTCGATCTCGACGACCAGGATTATCTGCACATCCTGCAGGAAGAAGTGACGCCGGAGAACGAGCAGCAGATCCGCGAGGCGGTCAGGCAGTGCCCGCGGCAGGCCATCTCGATATCTGACGAGTGATGCTGCACTGACCTTTCCCCGCGAGCAGACGCAAAGTGTCCCAAATCCTCGGCGTGTCGCGACACTTTGCGTCTGCTCGCGGGAGAAAGTTACAGGCCCGCGACGATGACGCCGTTGCAGTCGGCTGCCGCCTGACGCAGCTTGGCCGCCTCCTGATAGGCGTCGGAGTAGTACCATTCGCGGGCGGCCTCAACGGATTCGAACTCCAGCACGACGGTCTGCGTGCCGTGCCACTGCCCCTCCAGCACCTCGGGCTTCGAATCGAACGACAGCAGTGTCGAGCCTGCCATCGCCTTGCCCGCCAACTTGGCATACTCCGTCATGCCGGCCGGATCCTTGACGTCCTCGGTGATGATGATGTAACCCTTGGGCACGCAAACTCCTTGTTGTTCAGTCGATTTCGCTGATGGCTTGTTCGGGGCAGTTGGCTATCGCGTCCTTCGCCCCGCCCTCCAGACCTTCGGGCACGTCGGACGGATCAGCGACGGCGTAACCGTCGTCGTGCATGTGGAACACCTCCGGGCACAGCGTCAAGCACATGCCGTGGCCTCGGCAGCGGTCTTCGTCAACGGTGACTTTCATGACAGATCGAACTCCAGATGCAACTCGGTGAGTCCACGCAGGATGTACGTCGGAATGTATTGGTAGCGGCGGTCAGACGCCGGACCGTGATGCTTCTCGCTGATCCGGATGTCGCTGGTGCGATCCAGCAGGCGCTCGAGGGCGACGCGCGTTTCGGCCCGCGCCAGCGGGGCGCCGGGGCAGCTGTGGATGCCGCGGCCGAAAGCCAGGTGCTGGCGGGCGTTCTTGCGTTCGGCGTCGAAGGTGTCCGGATCGTCAAAGCGCCGCGGGTCGCGGTTGGCCGCCCCGTTGATCACCATCACCGTGCACCCGGCCGCGATCGCTTGATCCCCGACAGTCGTTGGGACGCGCGACAACCGGAAGTCACCCTTGACCGGGCTCTCGATGCGCAGACACTCCTCGATGAAGTTCGGTAGCAGACTGCGATCCTCGCGCAGTCTGGCTTGTATGTCCGGCCGGTCACCGATGACCTTCAACGCCGTGCCGAGCAGCCGCACGGTGGTCTCCTGCCCGGCAGAGAACACGTTCGTGGCCACCCGCACCACGTCGCCCACCTCGGGCACCGACCCGTCGGGGAACGCCGCCGTCGCCAGACCGGTCAACACATCGTCGCGCGGCTCGCGTCGACGGTCTTCCACATACGTCGCGAAGATCTCGTAGAGGTATTCCAGCGGGGTCTTGTTCAGCGACTTCTCGGCGTTGCCGAGGCCGCCGCCATGCGTGCCGCGGGCCAGCCGGTCGAGCAGTTCCGGGCGGTCCTCCTCGGGCACCCCCAGCAGGTCGGCGATCACGCGCAGCGTGAACGGACCCGCGAAGCCGTTGATGAATTCGCCTTCGCCGGGCGCCAGGAAGTCGTCGAGCATGTCGTCGGCGATCTGCCACATCGCGTCCTCGTTCTCCTTGAGGCGCTTGGGCGTGATCAACCGCATCAACAATGCGCGGTGGTTCGTGTGCGTCGGCGGGTCGAGCGTCGGCAGCTGATCGCTGAACGGAATCTCGTCGCGGTGCTGCTCGATCAGCTCGGTGACGTCGTCGCCTTCCAGCGGTACCGGGAACCCTGGGAACGGCCCGGTCACCGAGATGCACGAGGAAAACGTCTTCTCGTCGTTGTAGACGTCGACGGCTTCCTGCCAGCCCGTCACCATGGTCACGCCGTAGTGGTCCTCGCGGCTGACCGGGCACTTATCGCGAAGTGCCTGGTAGAACGGGTACGGGTCATCGGTCAGACGACCGTCCCGGAAGAAGTCGACCGAGGTCAGGTCTTCCGCCATGCTTGCTCCGTTTCGACGATCTCGGCATACGAGAATGCGATTCTCATATGCGGGTATTAGATTTCCACAGCGGCTCGCCCTCGTCAACGAGGGCCTCACTGAATCGGCTCGTCCCCCAGCACCGTGGTCCGCAGCATCTCGCGGTCGGAGTCCCGGGCGTAGGGCGCCGCCCGGTGCAGCACCCCGCGGTTGTCCCAGATGACGGTGTCGCCGACGGACCACGTGTGGCGGTACACCTTGTCCGAGGTGGTCGCGCGGGCGAGCAACTCCGCCAGCAGCGCCCTGCCCTCGTCGCGGTCCACGCCCGCGATGTAATCGGCCGACGCGCCAAGCACCAACGACCGACGACCGCTGCGGTGTGTCCACACCAGCGGGTGCTCATGGGTGGGTCTGGCCCGCCACCGCGCCAGTTGCTCGGCCGTCGGATCGGGGTTGACCCGGCGCTGCGACGCTTCCAGTGAGTGCACGACGCGCAGCGTGGCCAGGTGCGCTTTCTCCGCATCGGTCAGTTCGTCGTACGCACCGTAGGTGCTGGCGAATTCGGTCTCGCCGCCACGCTCTGCGACCCGGAACGCGGACAGCACGGTCGCTTTCTGCGGAACCTCGTCGTTCACCGGTGTGCAGCCGTCAATGTGCCAGTCGAACGTGGCCCGTAGATACGCCGCCGACGCGTTCTTCGACGTGTCCAGCGTGACGGGATAGATGCCCGGCACCGGATGATGCCCGTCGGACGAGTGGTCGATCTCCCCCAGCCGGCGGCAAAACGCCACCTGCGCTTCGGGATTCAGCCCGAGCCGCGGAAACACCAGCACGCCGTTATCCTCGAGCGCATCGAGCACCGCATCGCCGAGCAGGTCGTCGCTTGCCAACCGATCGGCGTCGACGCCGACGACCTCGGCGCCGATCGAGTCGGTGAGCTTGTTGATCGTCAGCAGGGTCACGGCACCGGCGCTCCGATGCGGTCGATGACAGCGTCCGCGGAGTCGGTCGGCTTCTGTGTGCCGAAGACCTCGATGGCCATCGACACCATGATCATCGAGTAGACGAGGTGCAGCAGGTTCAGTACATCTTCGGGTAGGTCATCGAGCGGGAACTTGTCGCAGTAGTCGATGGCTTCCTCGAATCGTGGGGTGAACGTGTCGTAGAACTCGCGCAGTTCGGGCATGGGCGTGGACAGTCTGGCCTGCCACCGCTCGGGTTCGGTTGGCAGACACCACTTGTCGGCGAACCGTTCGAGTTCGGCGAAGGCGCTGGGCAGGAGTTTGGACACGGTCACACCTCCACCGGGCGGCGCTCACGCTGGTACTGCTCGACCCAGTCCACCGCCACCTTGTGCAGATGACGCACCAGGATCTCCTGATCGTTGAGCGGAAAATCGTCGACGACCTCGTACTCCAGCGCCGCCTGCGTGCCACCGAGCATGCCGGCGTCCTGAAGCGCGAACTCCTTGAGCACGACGGAGGCGACCTCGTGTTCGATGCGCTCGCGCACCGTCCGGGCGGGGTGAAACGCGTTGTACGCCTCGAATTTATGGGTGTTGTGCGACGTCGGCCAGTACCGGTACAGCAGGTACCACCCGTGGTAGATCAGGATCTCGAGGTTCGGGAAGATCTGGAAGTTCGTGATGCCCCACGGCTCGATGCCGCCGGGGTTCAGGCCCGCCGACTGGTGCGTCTCCGGTGTCCGCCATGGCCCGACCAGCCCGCTGCGGGTGGCCCGTTCGACCGGATACATGTACTCGGGGTCGAGTAGCCACCTGCGAGTGCCTGCCGTGGACACCAACCGGTGCGGCCCGTCGATCTGGAAATGACCGCACTCGAACGTCGCGTTGGGTTGCCGCACAGACGAGGGCACCTGCTGGCTGTGCAGCGACGGCACGTGGTAGTACTCCTGGAACGCGTCAGCGAATATCTTCCAGTTGCTGTTGTTGTGCGCGACGAAATCGTAACGCTCGGTCATCAATTCGAACGGATAGTCGTCCAGCGCGGTGATCATCGGCCCGAGGAACTCGCGCAGAGTCTGCCTCGGTTCGGGGTCGAGGTTGATGAAGATGAAGCCGTTCCACACGTCACAGCGCACCGACCGCAGGCCGTACTGCGTGGGGTCGAGGTCGAAGAACTCGCCAGGCTGCTGCACGAACGTCAACGCGCCTTCGAGGTCGTAGCGCCATCCGTGGTACTTACACGTGAATTGGCGGCAGGTTCCGCTGACTTCCTCGTTCGGAAAGTCGTTCCACACCAGCTTGTTGCCGCGGTGACGGCAGACGTTGTAGAACGCCCGAATCGCATGGTCTTTTCCCTTGACGACGACGACTGACGTCTTTGCCGCGGCGATCTCCTTGGTGAAATAGCTGCCGACGCACGGAAGCTCCTCTACCCGACCGACATTGAGCCATGCACGTTTGAAGATCGCTTCCCGTTCGAGTTCATAGAACTCCGGTGAGATCGAGTCCCGAAACGAAACCGGGCCCGTCCCGAGTTCCGGGTAGTGTTCGGTCCAGCTACCCTCGGCCGGCTTGGGCCATCGCGCCATCCTGTCCTCCTCTCACAGCACCGCCCCGCCGTTGACACCCAGCACCTGACCGGTGATGAAGCCGGCCTGCTCCGAACACAGAAATCCGACCGCGGCGGCGATGTCGTCGCCGGTACCCAGATGGCCCACGGGGACGCTGGCGGCCATCTGCTCGTTGGACGGCAGGTGCCCGGCGGCCTGCGACTGATGCTGCATCGGCGTCTCGATGGCCGACGGTGGAATGTTGTTCACCGTGATGCCCAGTGAACCGTACTCGCGGGCAAGCGATTTCGTCAGCGACAGCAATGCACCCTTGGAGGCAGCGTAGTGCGCCATCCTTGGGGAGCCACGCTGGGCGCTCGACGACGAGATCATCACGATGCGACCCCACCCCGCCTCCACCATGTCGCCGATCGCAACCTGACAGCAGTGGAAGGTGCCGGTCAGGTTCACCGCGATCAACCGGTCCCACGCCTCGGGTGTGATCTCGGTGAACGGCGCGAAATCGACCAGGCCCGCGCTGGTGACCAGGACATGCACCGGCCCGAGTTCGCTGCGCACTTTCGCGAAGGCTTCCTCGACGGCGGTGCGATCGCTGACGTCGGCCGCCACAGCCAGAGCGGTCACGCCTTCGGCGCGAAGTTCTTCGCAGACACGTTGTGCGGCTTGCCCATCGATGTCCATCACCGCGACTTTGTGCCCGCGCCTGCCCAACTCGTGGCACGTCGCCTCCCCCATGCCCGACGCACCGCCGGTCACCACTGCGACGCGACTCATGCCTGCCTCCTATTCGTAGACCACTCGAACAGTGCGGCTGGTCGGCAGCGCCTGGCAGGTCAGCACCCAGCCTTCGGCCACCTCGTCGTCTTCGAGCGCGTCGTTGTTCACGATCCGGGCGTCACCTTCGACGATGCGCGCCATACACGTTCCGCACGAACCGGTTTCGCACGAGTACGGCGCCTGCAATCCGGCGATACGCGCGGTCTGCAGCAACGTGTCGCCTGCCCGGTAGGCAGCCGTCGTCGTGCCCCGGTTCAACTCGATGACGACCTTCTCGGTGTCCTCGCTCATCGACAGCAACATTATCAAGTACTTGTCATTTATATCAACTACTTGCTACGTCGGGGCCGATGTGGTCGGTGTGCAGGGGGTGTCCGGTGCCCTGCTCGATGACGCGACCGAGCAGCTCACGCAGCGTTTCCTGTTCTGCTGCGGTGAGCACGCCGAACACCTTGTCGTTGGCGGCGATCGCATCGCTGACCACCGCCTCGGCGACCTTGCGCCCGTGATCGGTCAGGAACGCCTGCAGGATCCGGCCGTGTTGCGGATCCTGTTTACGCTCGACCAAACCGCGACGCTCCAATTCCTTGAGCGCCAGTTGCACGCCCTGCGGGCTGATCAGCAGCCGACGAGCCAGATCTGCTCCGGACAGGCCGGGTTCGGTGGCCAGTTGGCGCAGCATGCCGATCTGCGCGGTGCTCACACCGTGCTCGCTGACCGCCTCGTTCACGGTCGTCAGCGAGAAGTACCAAGCCTGCTTGAGCAGCCAGAGAATGTTGTCGCGTTGTTCCACGCTCGCCTCCTGTCGACGTCAGCGCTTGTAGATCTGACCGTTCTTCATCACGAACCGCACGTCGAGTGTGGTCGCGATGTCGCGGGACGGATCGCCGGCCACCGCGATGATGTCGGCGAGGTACCCCGGTGCGAGACGGCCCAATTCGTGCTCCACCTCGATGAGTTCCGCGCTGGTGACCGTTGCCGCCCGGATCGCTTCCATCGGCGTCATGCCCCGATCCACCAGGGCGCACAGTTCCTTGGCGTTCTGCCCGTGCGGAATCGCCGGGGCGTCGGTTCCGCAGGCGATCCGCACGCCCGCCGCGATCGCCTTCGGCAGCATCGACTGGGCGCGCGGGAACACCTCTTCGGCCTTCTTGCGCAGTTCGGGTGCGATGCGGTCGACGGCCATCGCTTCGGTGAGATAGGTGGTGGACACCAGGAACGTGCCATGGTCGACCATCATCTGGATGGTCTCGTCGGATGCCAGGAAGCCGTGCTCGATGCAGTCGATGCCGGCCCGGATGCAGGCGCGAATCGCACTGTCGCCCACGGCATGTGCGGCCACCCGAACACCGGCGCGGTGCGCCTCGTCGGCGATCGCGGCGAACTCGTCGTCGGAGTACTGCTGGGCACCGGGAGCGGTGCTGTGTGACATCACCCCGCCCGACGCGGACACCTTGATCAGTTTGGCGCCGTGCCGGATCTGGTATCGCACGCACGCGCGGACGTCGTCGACGCCGTTGGCGATGCCCTCGGCCACCGAGAGCGGCATGATGCCCGGCGCCAACCGTGGGAAGACGGTGGGGTCGAGGTGCCCGCCGTAGGGTGTGACGGCGTGTCCGGCCGGATGGATGCGCGGCCCGACGTGCCAGCCCTGGTCGATGGCGCGTTGCAGCGCGACGTCGAGCAGATAGCCGCCGGTCTTCACCATCAACCCGAGATTGCGCACGGTCGTGAAACCGGCTTCGAGCGTGGTTCGCGCGTTCACCGCGCCGCGCAGCGTCCGGTACGCGGGGTCGTCCTGGACGCCGTGCATTGGATTGGGCAGTCCTTCCGGGCCACCCGGTCCCCCGATCAGCAGGTTGAGTTCCATGTCCATCAGCCCGGGCAACAGGGTGACGTCGCCGAGGTCGATGTCGGTCGAATCCGCAGGCAGCTCAGCGGGATTGACCGCTTGAATGCGATCGCCGTCGACCACCACCACGGCGGGCGAGTGCACCTCGCCGGCGTCGACGTCGGCCCACCGCGCCGCGTGCAGGACGGTGGTCACGGGACCGGTTCAGACAGGCAGTCCATGGCCGCAGCACCGGAATCCGGTACGCGTGGTTGCTTCCAGCATTCGACGGGGAACGACACCATGATCATCGAATACAGCAGGTGCATCAGGTTGAGGACGTCGTCGGGCATGTCGTCGAGCGGAAACTTGTCGCAGTATGAGATCGCCTCCTCGGCGCGCGGCGTGATTGCGTCGTAGAACGCCTGCATCTCGGCCATCGAACTGGCCATCCGCTTGGCGTAACGCTCGGATTCGGTTGCCAGGCACCAGTCGGAATATGGCTCCAGATCGGCGAATTCAGCGGGCAGCATGGCGGTCATACCGTCACCGTCCTGCGCTGGTAATCGTCCACCCACGCGGCGGTCTCCTTGTGCAGATGGCGGATCAACACCTCTTGGTCGCACAGCAGGAACTTGTCGACGACGCCAGACTCCACCATCGTCTGGGTGGCCTCCAGCGTGTTCGCGTCCTGAAGGCTGTACTCCTTGAACGACACTGCCGCCAGTTCCTGCGCGATGCGCTCCCGCGGAGTGCGCGGCTGCGGGAAATACGCGGTGCCCTCGAAGATGTGCGAGTTGTAGGACGTCGGCCAGTAGTGGTAGGACAGGTACCAGCCCTGCCCCCAGATCAGGATCACGAAGTTCGGGAACAGCTGAAACGAATCAAGGCCCCAGGGATCGCATTTCGCCGGATTGAGGCCGTCCGGCATCGCCCCAAGGTCCGGCTTGTCCCATGGCCCGAACAGCCCGCTCTGGCAGATATCCTCGATCGGCTTGCGCATCTCCGAGTCCATCTCCCACGCGCGAACTCCGGATGTGCTGACCAACCGGTGCGGTCCGTCGATGCGGTAGTGCGGCGCTTCGAATCCGGCCTCGGCGGCGGCCTTCGAGTATTTGGCCGGTGACTGGTTCGCATGCAGCACGGGTGCGTGGTAGAACTCCTGGAACGCGTCCATGTAGAGCTTCCAGTTGGCCTTCACGTCGGAGCGGTAGTAGAACCGTGACGTCATCTGATCGAACGGGTAGCCCTCCAGACCGGTGATCATCGGGCCGAGAAAGTCCCGCAGGGTCTGCTCGGGTTCGTCCGCGAAGTTCACGAAGATGAAGCCTTCCCAGACGTCGCAGTGCACCCCGACGAGTCCGTATCGGCTCTTGTCGAGATCGAAGAACTCCTCCTCCTGCTGGACGAAGGTCAGGTTGCCGTCGAGGTCGTAGCGCCAGGCGTGGTACTTGCAGGTGAACTGCCTGCAGACGCCGCTGGTCTCCTCGAGGGGCATGTCGTTCCACACCAGCTTGTTGCCGCGGTGCCTGCAGATGTTGTGATACGCCTTGATCTCGCCTGCGGTCGTGCGCACCACGATGATCGACGTGTTGACGACCTTCAGTTCCTTGGTGAAATAGCTGCCCTTGCGTGGAAGCTGTTCGGTCCGACCGACATTCAGCCATGCGCGTTTGAAGACCGCCTTGCGCTCGAGTTCGTAGAAATGCGGACTGATCGAATCCTCGTAGGACACCGGTTCTGTTCCCAGATCCGGGTAGTGCTGGGTCCAGCTACCTTCGGGCGGTTTCGGGAAACGAGCCATAGCGCCGACGGTATATGCTGTCAGCAGCAATAACAAGTAGTTGATATTAGTGTGGCGCCGCGGACGAGGAGACGGTCGATTGCGTCAGGACGCGCTGTTCATCGGGGGTCACTGGGCGAAGCCGAGCACCGACCGGCGTATCGAGGTGATCTCCCCGCACTCCGAGGTGGGCGTGGCGCACGTCGCCGCCGCACAACCCGGCGACGTCGACGCGGCCGTCGCGGCGGCGCGGGAAGCGTTCGACACCGGCCCGTGGCCGCGACAGGATCCCGCGGAGCGCATCGACGCGGTGCGCAGGCTGGCCAAGATCTACGGTGAACGACGCGCCGAGATGGCCGACGTGATCACGTCCGAGGTCGGCGCCCCGATCAGCTTCGCGCAGCGCGCGCAGGTCGGTCTGCCGGCGATGATGATGACTGCGTTCTGCGATGTGGCCGAGTCGTATCCGTGGCAGGAGGCGCGGCCGGGGCGCTACGGCGCCGACATCCACATCCATCGCGAGCCGGTCGGCGTCGTCGCGGCGATCGTGCCGTGGAACATGCCGCAATTCCTGATCGCGACCAAGTTGATTCCCGCGCTGCTGGCTGGCTGCAGCGTGATCGTCAAGCCTGCGCCGGAATCACCGCTGAACGCGTTGCTGCTCGCCGAGATGATCGGCCAGGCGGGGTTGCCGGACGGCGTGGTGAGTGTGCTGCCCGGCGACGCCGGAGTCGGCGAGTACCTGGTGAAACATCCTGGTGTGGACAAGGTTTCGTTCACCGGATCGACGGCGGCGGGTAGGGCCGTCGCGGCGGCATGCGCACCGGATCTGCGCCGCGTCAGCCTCGAACTGGGCGGCAAGTCCGCCGCGATTGTGCTCGCCGACGCCGACCCGGCAACCGTCGCCAAGGGCGTGCGGTCGGCCAGCCTGTCGAACAGCGGGCAGATCTGCAACGCGCTGACCCGCATCCTGGTGCCCGCGAATCGGGCCGACGATTTCACCGACGCGTTGGCCGCCGAGATGACGTCGATGGTCGTCGGCGATCCGACGAACAGCGCCACGCACGTGGGTCCCCTTGTGGCGCAACGCCAGCAGCAACGCGTCCGCGGCTACATCGAGAGCGGCCTGGACCAAGGCGCCCGCCTTGTCGTCGGCGGCCCCGAGATGCCCGACGGTCTCGACCGCGGCTGGTACGTCAAGCCAACGCTGTTCGCCGACGCCGACAACTCGATGCGGATCGCACGCGAGGAGATCTTCGGCCCGGTGCTGACCGTGATCCCCTACACCGACGAAAACGAGGCGGTGGCCATCGCCAACGACTCCGACTACGGCCTGGCCGGTTCGGTGTGGACGAACGACGTCGAGCGCGGTCTCGAAGTGGCGGCCGCCGTGCGCACCGGAACATTCGGCGTCAACCAGGGCTACACCATGGACCCGTTCGCGCCGTTCGGCGGCGTCAAGGCCAGCGGCTACGGCCGCGAACTCGGCCGCGAGGGCATCGACGGCTACACCGACACCAAATCCATTGCGGTAGCAGGCTAGCCGTCAGGCTGCGTGTAGGTCGGTGAGTTCGACGCCGATGCGGATTTCGAGTTCGCTGATGGTGATCAGTGGGGCCCCGGGCAGCGGGGGTGCGGTGGAGCGGTAGGTCTTGCCGGTCGGGGTGACGAATTCGGCGCTGTGGGTGTCGTTGTCCAGCGCGGTGGACACCCGCCAACCGGCTGCTTCTTTGACGTAGTTGCACCGCTCACAAGCCCCCAACCCGTTGCCGGCGCTGGTCGGACCACCGCGATGCCGCGGTATGGCGTGATCACGATGCCGGATCGGGGCATCACAATACGGAGTACGACAGGTGCGATCCCGCACCCCGATGAATTTCGCTAACCCCTTGGGAAACAACCGCGCCCGCGACTCCATCGCCACCAACGCCCCACTGCGCGGGTGCCGATACAACCGCCGCAGACTGGCCCGCGCCCGCTCATCAGCGACCGCATCGCCGACCAACTGTTGGGCCAGCGGCGCCGGAACCGGCCCATAACCGTCCAGGATCGCCGGGGCATTGTCGCTGCCCCACAACGCCGCATCGGTCATCACCAAATTCAACGCCACCGACTGCGGCTGCACCGCCGGACAGCCGGTGATGCGTTCATAGGCGGTATCAGCCATCACCTGACCCCGCGAACGCCCATCAAAGGTGGTGTCAGCCTGGCGTTTCAATGCCGCCCACAACCCCACCCCCTGACGCATCGGCAACAACACCGTCACCCGGGCCATGCAATCGGGCGCCGGGCGCACCGTCACGCTGCGATCCGCCTCAGCCTTGGCCGCCCGATCCACCACCGCCGCGGCATCCAACCGGGCGGCGATCTCCTTGGCCTTGGCGCTGATCCGGCCATCACCGAGCCCCTCCAACGCCGAGACATCACCGCACATCTCAGCGTCCAGCAGCCGCCGATCCGCCACGGCCAAACACGCCGACTCGCGCGCGATCAACGTCGCCCGCCACTCCGAGAGCACCCCGCATTCCATCGCGGCCAGCGTGCGCGGCATCTCCTCGACCAACGCCTGCGCCAACCCCAACAGCCGACCACCCTGATTCGGCGACTCGCGGCGCGCCAAAGCGACCTCACTGCCCAACCCACGACCCTGCCGCGACTTGGGCACCCCCGCCGCCACCTCCGCCGCCCGACGCGCCGTCGCCAACGCCGCCGCCGCGCGGGCCTGCCCCGCCGCCGCAGCCGACTTCACCGCCTCCAACCACGCGATCTGCTCGACCAAGGCCCCCTGATCAGCCCGCGGATCCACCTCCGCCAACACCCTGAAATCGAACATATGTTCGACACTACCACCACCCCACGACAAGAATCAGCGCGCAGGCAACCCCAGCACCCGCTGCGCAATGATGTTGCGCTGGATCTCTGAGGTGCCGCCCGAGATCGTGCCCGCATAGGTGCTGACGTAGCGGGTGAACCAGCTTCCAGTGAAAAGGTCTGGGTTGTACGGGTTGTACGGCGCAGTGAGCGCTGGACTGAGTAGACCGTCGACGCCGGCGGCGTCCAGCGCGTACCGAAACGCGTTCTGTTCGGCCTCCGACCCGAGCAGTTTCAGCACCGAGATGCCGGGGATGTCTCGCTCGCCGCGCGCCGCCTGCCCGAGCGCCACCGACCCAAGCAGTCGTAGCGCTTGATGGTCCATCGCAATAGTCGCGTACCGGTCGCGGTCGAGCGCATCCACCGGTCGATAGTCTTCGAGCAACTGCCCCATCCGGTTCGCGAACGCCATCCACATCATCGTGCGCTCATGGCCGAGCGATCCGTTGGCGACCTGCCATCCGCCGCCCAGTGGGCCGACGAGGTTCTGTGCGGGCACGCGCACGTCGGTGAAGAACACCTCGTTGAAGTCGAGGCTGTCGCGGTCGAATACGGCGGCGAACGGCCTGCGCTCCACCCCCGGTGTATCGGTGGGGATCAGCAGCGCGCTGATTCCCTTGTGTTTCGGCGCATCCGGATCGGTGCGCACGAACGTCAGCAGCACATCGGCGTCGTGAGCGCCCGATGTCCACACCTTCTGACCGTTGACCACGAAGTCCTCACCCGACAGCACCGCCCGGGTGTTCAATCCGGCCAGATCGGAGCCTGCCCCCGGTTCACTCATGCCAAGCGCCGCCGTCATCTCCGCGCGCAGGATCGGCACTGCCCACTGCTGTTTCTGCTGATCGGTTCCGAACGACAGCAGCGAGGCCGCGATGATCCCGACGCCCTGCGGGTTGAAGCAGTGGTAGATGCGCCGACGGGCCAGTTCGTCACGATGAACGAACTGCTGCAGCACACCGGCATTCCGACCACCGAACTCCGGCGGATTACCCGGCAACAACCAGCCGTGGTCGAACTGCAGCCGTTGCCAATCACGCGCCCACGCCGGCACATGCGCCGTCGAGGACGACCGTTCGGCGGCCTGAGCCTCGGTCGGAAGGTGCTCGTCGAGGAACCTGCCGAACTCCGCTCGGAACGCTTCGACCTCGGCGTCGAACCTCAGTTGCATCACGCCAACATATCAAGTACTTAACATTTGCGTGTCGATGCGCTATGACTAGTTGGATGCTCGAGGCGGAGAAGATTCTCATCACCGGTGCGACCGGAAAGATCGCCTTCCCGATCGCGCGTGCGCTCGCCCAGCGCAATGAGGTCTGGGGCGCCGCACGGATGCGGGATCCGGCCGATCGGGAACGGCTCGCCGCGGTCGGCGTCAAGCCGGTGGCGCTGGACATCAGCGCGGGCGATTTCTCCACGCTGCCCGACGATTTCACGTACGTGTTCCACGCCGCCGTCGACGTCGGTGCAGGCGAGTGGGCGACATGTGTGAACACCAACGCCCAGAAATCCGGCGATCTGCTCTACCACTGCCGCGCCGCCAACGGCTTCGTGTTCTGTTCCACCGGATCGATATACGCCTATCAAGGACAGCGTCCGTTGCGTGAGTCCGATCCGCCGGGAGCACCCCTGCGCGCGAACTACAGCTTCTCCAAGGTCGCCGCCGAGGCCGTGTGCACATGGGTCGCAAAACAGCACCGGGTCCCGCTCACCATCATCCGGATCTGTTCGACCTACGGCCCCGAGGGCGGCGCTCCCGCCGACCGACTGGAAATGATGTTGGCCCGCAAGCCGATTCGGCTCCACCCGGACAAACCTAACAACTACAACCCGATCTACGAAGACGACTACGTCGAGCTCGGCATCCGCGCCATGGAGGTCGCCGACACGCCGCCGATCGTGGTGAACTGGGCAGGCAGTGAAACCGTCAGCGTCGAGGACTACTGCGCCTACATGGGTGAACTCGTCGGCGTGGAGCCGGTTTTCACCTATACCCCCGACGCGCACACGCCGCTGTGGCCCGATGTGACCTACATGCACGACATGCTCGGCCGCACCAAAGTGCACTGGCGCGACGGCTTCCGCCGCATGATCGAGGCCCGCCACCCCGAACTCAGGCTGAAAGGCGACTGACCATGCAGCTACCCGGTACGCCATCGGACGAACTCGCCGACGTTCTCGCCACGGGCACAGGCGATGTCACCACTTTGTTCGTCTCGATGGCCACGCGGCATCCCGAGGGCGCGGACGCCGAGTACTTACGTTGGCACACCCTCGATCACCGCCCGGAGCAGCACCGGTTGTCCGCCGTCCGCGCTTCCTTGCGCTTGGTGTCGACGCCCGCCTGCCACTCAGCGCGCGCGGTGAGTCGGCAACCGTACGACGACATCGATCACGTGATGACGTATTTCTTCACCGATCAGAGCGGCATGACCGGCTTCCTCGATCTGGCAAAGGCGCTGATCGGCGCCGGCCGCAAGTTGCCGCTGCTGCCGCCGGTCGAACGCGGGATCTACGACGTGCAATCCAAGGCCGCAGCCGCCCGGATCAAGGTCGGCGCCGACGTGCTGCCGTGGTGGCCGATACGCGGCGTCTATCTGTTGTTGGAGACGAACGCGACGACTGCAACGGAGCTGACTCGCGTCGACGGTGTCGCCGGGGTGTGGTCGGCCGCATCGCAAGCCGTCGACGTCCGACTGGCGAATGCCCCTGCGGGCCAAACGATTTCTTATTGCTTCCTCGACGACGACCCGGTCGCCACCGCCGAGCGGCTGCGGCCGGTGCTCGAAACGCGGTGGAAAGACACCGACATCGAACCGCTCTTCGCCGCCCCTTTCCACCCGGTCGTGCCGTACGAGTGGGACCGCTATGTGCCCTAGGAGGTCGGCATGCGGATCGGCTTGATGGTCGGCTCCGACAAGGAGCGGGCCCGCGCGGACCGGGTGGCCGGACTCATCGACGACGTGAAAACGGCCGAGGCCCAGGGATTCGCCTCGTTCTGGTTCCCGCAGGTGCCTGGCTATCTCGACGCGCTGACCGCGGTGGCGCTCCTCGGCCAGGCCACCGAGCGGATCGAGATCGGCACCGCGGTCGTCCCGATCCAGACCCGCCATCCGTTGATCCTGGCGCAGCAGGCGCTGACGACGCAGATCGCCTGCTCCGGCCGATTCAGCCTGGGCCTGGGCCCGTCGCACCATTGGATCATCGCCGATCAACTCGGCCTGCCCTATGACCGGCCGGCGCGGTTGGTGCGTGACTACCTCGACGTGCTGGCGGCCGCGTTCGCGGGCCCGGGCTCGGTGGCGGTGGACAACAACAACTTTCGCGTGCACAGCCCGATCGACGTGACGGATTCATTCGAGATGCCGGTTCTTCTGGCCGCGCTCGGCCCGACCATGCTGCGGATCGCTGGTGAACGGACGGTCGGCACCATCTTGTGGATGGCCGACGAACGGGCGATCGGCGACTATGTGGCGCCGCGCATCATCGAAGCCGCAACCGCGGCGGGCAAGGCCGAAACCCGTATCGTCGCAGGGATTCCCGTCGCACTCTGCGCGTCCGGTGAAATCGACGACGCCCGCGCATACGCGAGCGAGGTGCTCGGCCACGCCGACTTCTCCCCGAACTACGTCCGCCTGCTCGAACACGGTGACGCCGAGGACGTGGGCGACACCATGGCGGCCGGCGACGAAACCGCCGTGCTCGCGCGCCTGCGGCGCTACCGCGACGCCGGCGTCACCGACCTCGCTGCGCGTGTGGTCCCACTCGGCGGTGACGCAGCAGCGCGCGCCCGATCACGGCAACGCACCCAGGACTTCCTCGCATCACTCACCCTCGATTGACACTCCGCGCCTGAGATGTAAGGTACTGATCGATCGATAAATCAGTAAGGATGGCGCATGACAGGACGTGTCGACGGCAAGGTCGCTTTCATCACCGGCGCTGCGCGCGGTCAGGGCCGCAGCCACGCAGTGCGGCTGGCGCAAGAGGGCGCCGACATCATCGCGATCGACGTATGCCGGCCGATCAGCCGCAGCAGTGAGATTCCCGCCGCCACGGCGGACGACCTGGCCAAGACCGCCGATCTGGTCAAGGCACAGAATCGCCGCATCGTCACCGCCGAGGTCGACGTGCGCGACTACGACACGCTGAAGGCCGCCGTCGACAGCGGCGTCGAGCAGTTGGGCCGCCTCGACATCATCGTCGCCAACGCCGGCATCGGGAACGGCGGCGCCACGCTGGACAAGACCAGTGCCGATGACTGGAAAGACATGATCGACGTCAACCTGTCCGGTGTCTGGCATACAGTCAAAGCTGCTGTGCCACATCTGATCTCCGGGGGCCGCGGCGGCTCCATCGTGCTGACCAGTTCGGTCGGCGGACTCAAGGCCTACCCGCACACCGGCCACTACATCGCGGCCAAACACGGGGTGGTGGGTCTGATGCGCACCTTCGCCGTCGAACTCGGGCAGCATTCCATACGGGTCAACTCGGTGCACCCCACCAACGTGAACACGCCGCTGTTCATGAACGAGGGCACGATGAAGTTGTTCAGGCCGGATCTGGAGAACCCCGGTCCCGACGACCTCGCCGTCGCCGCTCAGTTCATGCACGTACTGCCGGTGGGCTGGGTCGAACCCGTCGACATCAGCAACGCGGTGCTGTTCCTGGCGTCCGACGAAGCCCGTTACGTCACGGGTCTGACCATGACGGTCGACGCGGGCAGCATGCTGAAGTAGATCGATCGATCAAGATGACAGATCTCGCCACCGTCGACTACTTCTCCGATCCGGCCGTCGCGCAGGACCCGTACGACTATCTCGATCACCTGCGCTGCCAGGGCCCGGTGGTCCGGGAGCCGCACCACGGCGTCGTCGCCGTCACCGGGTACGCCGAGGTGATGGCGGCGTTCAAGGACACCGACGCGTTCTCGGCGGTCAACGCCATCGGCGGACCGTTTCCGCCACTGCCCTTCGAGCCCGAGGGCGACGACATCACCGAGCTGATCGAGGCGCACCGCCACATGTTCCCGATCAACGAGCACCTGGTGGTGATGGATCCGCCCGCCCACACCCGCGCGCGGTCCCTGCTGACGAAACTGTTGACGCCGAAGCGGCTCAAAGAGAACGAAGACTTCATGTGGCAGCTGGTCGATCGCCAGCTCGACGAGTTCATCGCGAACGGCCACTGCGAATTCCTCGCCGAATATGCAAGGCCCTTTGCCACTTTGGCGATCACCGACCTACTGGGCGTGCCCGAGGAGGACCGAGACGAGATTCGCAGCGCTCTCGGCGCCGGACAGCCCGAGGGTGGCGTCGGCGCGCTGGACGGCGAGCCGGTGGGTCTCAATCCGCTGCAGTACCTGGACGACAAGTTCAGCGGCTACCTCGCCGAGCGGCGACACCAACCGCGCGACGATGTGCTCACCACGATGGCGACCGCGACCTATCCGGACGGCTCGACACCGCAACTGCTCGAGGTGGTCCGCCCCGCGACCTTTCTGTTCGCCGCGGGCCAGGAGACCGTCACCAAGCTGCTCAGCTCGGCCGTTCAGGTCCTCGCCGAGCGGCCGGACCTGCAGCGGGAGATACGCGAGAACCGCAAACTCGTCAGCCCGTTCATCGAGGAATCGCTACGCACACAGAGTCCTACCAAGGTGGACTTCCGGCTGGCCCGCAAGACGACAACGCTTGGCGGCGTTGATATTCCGGCGGGCACCGTCGTCATGCTGTGTCTCGGCGCCGCCAACCGTGACCCGGCCAAGTTCGCCGATCCGCACGAATTCCGGCTGGACCGCAAGAACGTTCGCGAACACATCGCGTTCGGCCGGGGCATCCACAGTTGCGCGGGCGCGCCTCTGGCGCGCGTCGAAGGCGTCATCACCATCAACCGGATGTTGGACCGGATGGCTGACATCGCGATCAGCGAGGCCAAACACGGCGCGCCCGAGGACCGTCGATACAGCTACGAACCGACCTTCCTGCTGCGGGGGCTGACCGAACTGCACATCGAGTTCACGCCTGTCGGCTGAACCTCAGTCGGCTTGGCGCAGCAGGGCGACGTCGGACACCATCCGGATGTGATCGGCCATCGCCTTCGATGCCGCTTGCGGGTCCTGTTTGCGCACCGCGTCGGCGATGCGCCGATGGCCCTCCAGCGACGCCCGCGGCCGGTCTTCTTGCGAAAGCGATTCGATGCGCGTTTCCCTTATCAGGCCCGAGATCTCGTGCATCAGCTTGGCCAGCAGCGAGGAATGCGCGGCGGTGGTGATGGCCTCGTGGAACATCTCGTCGCCAACGACACCGCGGTCCCCCGTTTGAACCTCTTCCTCCATTTTCGCGATGGCGGCGTCAATGGCGGCCATCTCGGCATCGCTTCGACGGGCGGCGGCGAGTCCGGCCAACTTCACCTCGAGGGCTTCGCGGGCTTCGATGATGTCGGGTATCCGGTCGGCGTGTTCCCGCAGGGCCTTGACGGCCCGCTCCTCGGTCGGGCGGCGCACCAGGATCGCGCCGTCGCCGTGCCGCACCGACAGCACACCCTGCACTTCGAGGGCGACCAGCGCCTGGCTCAACGAGGCGCGACTGACCCCCAGCTTGGCGGCCAAGTCACGCTCGGCAGGCAACCGGTCACCCGGCGTCATCTCGTTGTCAGCGATGTACGCGCACAGTTGCTCGACGATCACTTCATACAGTCGGGGACGCGTGACAGGTCTAAGTTGCTCAACCACTGACTCACCTACTCTCTGCTCCAACCATACCCATTCGCAGTACGCTCCCTGGGTGCAGCGGGTCACACAGCATATTGACAGTGATGACCGTCACTGCTTTACTGGCTAGGCCATTGCTCCACTAGGTCATTAGACCTACGCAAACCCCCGGAGACCTCGATGCCGCTCGAACTGATACCAATCCTGGCTCTCATCGCGATGTTCGTCGCGGCCACACTGCTGCCGATCAACATGGGCACCCTGGGATTCGTCGCCGCGTTCCTGGTGGGAACGCTCGCCGTCGGAATGAAGACCGACGACATCATCGCGGGCTTTCCCAGCGAACTCTTCCTGACGCTCGTCGGCGTCACGTACCTGTTCGCGATCGCGCAGAACAACGGGACCGTCGACTTGATGGTCAGGGGCGCTGTACGCCTGGTACGCGGGCGGGTCGCGTTCATCCCCTGGGTGATGTTCGGGATCACCGGCGTGCTCACCGCGCTAGGCGCCCTCGGCCCGGCCGCGGTCGCGATCATCGCGCCGATCGCGCTCGGGTTCGCCAAGCAGTACCGGATCAACGCGCTGCTGATGGGCATGATGGTCATTCACGGCGCGCAGGCCGGCGGTTTCTCGCCGATCAGCGTCTACGGCGTCACCGTCAACAACATTGTGGCCAAGGCCCAGTTGATGAACAGCCCAGTGGCACTGTTCCTCGGCAGCCTGTTGTTCAACGCGGCCATTGGCGTGCTGCTGTTCGTCTTCCTCGGCGGCCGCAAGCT
This sequence comes from Mycobacterium sp. 3519A, assembly GCF_900240945.1. Taxonomy (NCBI): domain Bacteria; kingdom Bacillati; phylum Actinomycetota; class Actinomycetes; order Mycobacteriales; family Mycobacteriaceae; genus Mycobacterium; species Mycobacterium sp. 3519A. The sequence continues at coordinate 151,087 of NZ_OESG01000011.1, read as the reverse complement.
GATGGGACGGACCGTGCATGACGATCACGACGATCCGATCGGCGACAGCGTCACCGGCGGCGTCGGCGGCGCCACACCTCCGACTGGGACCGGCGGCACGGCGACCCTCACGGTGACCGAGACCGAAGCCCGCGTAGCGGCCAAACCGCTGCCGACGAAGATCACCTACGACCAGGTGCTCACCCTGATCGGACTCGGCGCGCTGGCCTTGTTCTCACTTGTCCTCGATCTCGACATCGGCTTCGTGTCGATGACCGTCGCCGCGGTGCTGGCACTGGCCTCCCCCAAGGCACAGAAGGGTGCGGTGTCGCAAATCAGTTGGTCCACCGTGCTTTTGATCGGCGGCGTGTTGACCTTCGTCGGCGTGCTGCAGGAAGCCGGCAGCGTCGAGTGGGTCGGCAACGGTGTCGCCAAAATCGGCATGCCTCTGCTGGTGGCGCTGCTGCTGTGCTACGTCGGCGGCATCGTGTCGGCCTTCGCCTCGTCGACGGCCATCCTCGGCGCGACCATTCCCCTGGCGGTGCCGCTGCTGTTGGCCGGCGAGGTCAGCGCCATCGGAGTCGTTGTCGCGCTGGCGATCTCGTCGACCATCGTCGACGTCAGCCCGTTCTCGACCAACGGTGCCCTGGTACTGGCCAATGCGCAGGATGTCGACCGCGACAAGTTCTACAAGCAGATCCTCAAATACAGCATGCTCGTCGTGCTGATCGGGCCACTGCTGGCATGGGCCGCGCTGGTGCTGCCCGGTTGGCTGTAGCTCCCCAGGGATTCCCAATGGCGGCGGCTTACTGCGACCAGTAGGCCGCCGCCATCGTTTTCGTGAGACCCAGGTCACAGAACCAGTCCGTGGAAGACCTTGACTCGCAGGTCAGTGCATGATTTTCTGAATTGGCTAGGCCACTAGCTCACTTAGTCACTAGGCCGAAGGTGGTCCCCCATGACATCGACACTCTCCTCGAACGGACCCGCCGGCCCCCTCGCCGGACTGGTGGTGGTCGACCTGACTCGCGCCCTGGCCGGGCCGCATGCGGCGATGATGCTCGGCGATCTCGGCGCGCAGGTGATCAAGGTGGAAAACCCGCACGGCGGCGACGACACCCGCGGCTGGGGCCCGCCCTTCGTCGATCCGGTGGACGGCGACCGGGAGTCCACCTACTTCCTCAGCGCGAACCGGAACAAGAAGTCGGTCACGCTCGACCTCAAGGATGACAGCGGCAAGCGTGCGTTGACGGCGCTGATCAGCAGCGCCGACGTGCTGATGGAGAACTTTCGGCCCGGAGTGCTTGACCGCCTTGGCTTTTCACAGCAGCAGCTGGCAGCACTCAATCCGCGATTGGTCGTGCTGTCGATCAGCGGCTTCGGCCACGACGGTCCCGAAGCAGATCGCTCAGGTTACGACCAGATCGCCCAGGGTGAGGCAGGCTTGATGTCGGTAACCGGCTCCGCCCCAACGGATATGCAACGGGTCGGGGTACCGATCGCCGACCTGTTGGCCGGCATGTACGGCGCATTCGGTGTGCTGGCAGCGCTGCACGAGCGCGAGCGCACCGGTCGCGGTCAGGTAGTGCGCGCCTCCCTGCTCGCCGCGGTCGTGGGGGTGCACGCATTCCAGGGCACGAAGTGGACGGTGGCGGGCGAGGTCGGCGAAGCGACCGGCAACCACCACCCCTCGATCTGCCCGTACGGCCTGTTCGAAACGGCTGACGGCGCAGTGCAGATCGCGGTCGGAAGTGAAGGACTGTGGAAACGTTTCTGCGCGGGCTTCGGCTTCGATCCGCACGCCCCGGAGATGGCGTCGAATCCGCAGCGAGTGGCGAACCGCAAGCAGGTCAACGAGATGGTGCAGGCGCGGTTCGGCTACTACACCACCGACGAGTTGCTCGCCAAGCTCGATCGAATCGGCGTGCCCGCCGGGCGCATTCGCTCCATCCGCGAAGTCTACGAGTGGGAACAGACCAAGTCCCAGGGCCTGCTGATCGACGTCGAGCACGCCACGTTGGGAAACATCACGTTGCCTGGGCCGCCGCTGCGGTTCTTCGAGGCCGACGGAACCGAACTGACACGCAGGCACCACACCGCTCCCCCGGTGCTCGGCGCCGACAACGACCTCATTGCAGCGACCCTGCTCGCGGAGCACCGATGACCCGGCACAGCGCGCGGCAGGTCATCGCCGCGGTCATCGATGACGGCTCGTGGACGGCATGGGATGACGCACTGCCCGACGTACCCGCGAACGGAGCGTATGCCGACGAATTGGCCCGTGCGCGAGCGGCAACCGGCTTGGACGAAGCGGTTCTCACCGGCACTGCGACCGTACGCGGCCACCGAGTCGCGATGCTGGTGTGCGAGTTCGGCTTTCTCGGCGGCTCGATCGGCGTGGCCGCCGGCCACCGACTCACCATGGCAATTCGCCGCGCCACCGCCGAAGGTCTTCCACTCCTCGCACTGCCGACGTCAGGCGGCACCCGCATGCAGGAGGGCACGACGGCGTTCATGCAGATGGTCCGGATCACGGCGGCCGTGACCGACCACAAGGCGGCCGGTCTGCCGTATCTCGTCTACCTGCGGCACCCGACGACGGGCGGAGTCTTCGCGTCATGGGGCTCGCTCGGGCATGTGACCCTCGCCGAGCCGGGTGCGTTGATCGGCTTTCTGGGTCCGCGAGTGTACGAGGCGCTGTTCGGTGACCCGTTTCCCACAGGCGTGCAGACGTCGGAAAACCTCTGTGCGCGCGGCGTTGTCGACGCCGTGGTGGCCGTGGACGACCTCGCCGCAATCGTGGACCGCGCCTTGACGCTCATCACGCCGGCGCCGCACCAGATGATCCAGCCCAGCACCGTGCATCCGCCTTCCTCCGACGTGCCCGCGTGGGAATCGGTGCTGGCTTCCCGCCACGGCGAGCGACCCGGCGTTCGCGAACTGCTCCACCACGCCTGCAGCGATGTCCTGCTGCTCAACGGAACCGGACAGGGCGAGAACGAACCGGGACTGCTGCTCGCGCTCGCCCGGTTCGGCGACCAGACGTGCGTCCTATTGGGTCAGGACAGGCACGGCCAGACCCCTGAGGCACCGCTGGGTCCTGCGGCGCTGCGGCAGGCGCGACGCGGTATGCGATTGGCCGCGGAACTGAACCTCCCGCTGGTCACCGTGATCGACACGGCGGGCGCCGCACTGTCCCGCGAGGCAGAGGAGGGTGGTCTTGCCGGCGAGATCGCGCGCTGTATCGCCGACATGGTGACGCTCGAAGTGCCCACCATTTCAATACTTCTCGGGCAAGGCACCGGCGGCGGAGCACTCGCACTCGTGCCCGCCGACCGGATGCTCACCGCGCAGCACGGATGGCTTTCGCCGCTGCCGCCCGAGGGGGCCAGTGCGATCCTGTATCACGACACCGACCACGCGGCGCACATGGCGGCCAGCCAAGGGATCCGATCCGCGGATCTACTGGCGCACGGCGTCGTCGACCGGGTGATCCCCGAATACCCAGCAGCCGCAGCCGAGCCCGAACAGTTCTGCCTGCGCGTAGGGGCGGTGCTGCGCGACGAGCTGGCGACGCTTCGCAACGTCGACCCCGCGCGCAGGCTTGCCGATCGTGTCGACCGGTTCGATCGGATCGGTCAGCCTGATTCCGTGTTGGCCGCGGTCGGATAGTCCGACGCCTGCGTGATCCTCACGAGGTGCTGCTTGGTCCGCCACAGCAGCGGTCTCAAGATGAGCGAACGCAGCGCACCGCCGTACTTGCGCAGAGTGGCCGAATCCGCCTGACGGATCGTTTCGGCGTCGGTGACGAGTTCGAAGATGACCGGATACCGGCGTTTTCCGTCGACGACGACACCGACCGGTGTCGTGAGGACCTTGCCGTTAGTCGTCGCCGTGCCGATGGTGACGACTTCGGAGGTCTCGAGTAGATCGAGCAGTTCCATGGCGGATTCACCTAAAGCTTGAAGTGAGCCGCCGCGGCGTCGGACGCCACCGTCATCGGCCCCGGCTGGTCGTAGAAGTCGAATTGGGTTGCTGCGTCGAGCCATAGCTGGTCAACCGGACCGGGCACCGCGCCCACGAATCGGCGGACGCTGTCGGGGTTGACCGCACCATCGCTGTGCACCACGAGCAGCGGTTGAGCCAACGCGGGGGCCAGAGCATGGACGTCGAAGGGGATCCAGCTCGCCCACGACGCCAGGTTGAAGGTGTTGTCCCACTGCGGAATCAGCCCGCGATCGGGGTTGGTGTAGTAGTCCTCACCAGGTGCGGGATCGGCCTGAATCGGCGGGACTGCCGGTACCAGCGCCTGCCGGCCGCTGCGCTCATATTCCGCGAGTGCCTCATCCGCGGCATGGATGAGCGCTGCCATACCTTGTTGACCGCCGAGGTTTTCACTGACGTCGCTTCGCGTCGGCAATGCTGGCGCGATCAAGGCGAGCGACTCGAGCAGTGGCGTCCGGGTCGCCGCGGCCACCAGGTAACTACTGCCTGCGCAGATCCCCAACCCGGCGATGGCGTCCCTGTCGACAGCGGGATGGGCGGCGAGGAACTGCGCCGCCGCGACGATGTCGGCACCTTTCGCGAGCGGGTCCTCCATCGATCTGGGCTGGCCACCGCTCTCACCCCAACTGCGGAAGTCGAACGCCAGCGCGATGAGCCCGCGGTCCGCCATCTCGCGGGCGTAGCCGGCCGCCATCTGCTCCTTGACCGTCGCCCACGCCCCGGCCACGACGACTGCCGGTCGCCGCGCGCCGTCCAGATCGGCAGGCAGGTACATGGTGCCTACAAGGACGTCGCCTGACGAATCGAAGGTCACTCGCCGTGTGTCCATCACTCCTCCAGAAACGGTAGTTGCACTCCCACTTCAAACCATATCGGCAAAGTGGGAGTACTACCACCACTCCAGGTGGTGATCTGCGGCACCTACTGGAGCAGGTCGTCCAATTCGCTGACCCGCGCGTTGCCCAGATGCAGCGTGGCCAGTTCGGAAAGGGCTTCATCGCCGATCCGCGCCTCGGCGTCCTTGCGGACGATCAAGGTGGCCTCGTCGGTGCCGCCGAGCAGCCCCTTGGGCTCGTCGAGTTCGCGTATCCGGTAGCGATGGTGCAGCCATTGCGGCTGCCAGAGCGGGATCACCACCCATCGCTGTTGCGCGACGGCGTCCACGAACCGGCCGAAGCACTGTTCTTCTGTGCCCGTGCGGAATTCGTATCCTGCTGCCCCGAGACCGTACTGGTCGATGATGTCCGCAGAGAACCGGCTGATGCCTGCGCCCGGATTGATTCCCTGTATCAGTCGCTCCATCCGGGTCAACGCCGGTTCTGCCAGCAGGTCGGTGACACCTCGAACGGCATCCTCGGGAACGTAGTCGGGCACGCCCCAGAGGCAGTACGGCTCGTACAAGACGGTGACCTTGCGCACCTGATCGGCGAACGGAGCGAGATACGCTCCGTGGCTGCTCGGCAACCACGCGGACACCAGGACGTCGACGTCGCCGTCGCCCATGCGGCGGAACATCTCCTCGTGCGGGGCTGCCGAGCGTTCGATGTCATGGCCGTGACCGATCAGGACCCGCTCGACTTCCCGTGCGGCAGCGTCGTGAAAACTCAAGTCGATGTGTCCGACACGGATCCGGCTTGTCATACGGTCGCCACGTCGATGAGAACCTTGCCGATCACGCCGGATTCGGACGCGCGGTGTGCGTCGGCGGCGCGTTCCAGCGGGAAGCGGTGCAACGGCAACCCCGCCTGTTCACCCACCTCCATGGCACCGTCGGCGATCGCCGCATTCACCGCCCGGACGGAGGCCATCTTCTCGTCGTGTTCGGTGAGGTAGGTCAGGATGTACTGAAGGCGGGCGTTTTTGGTCATGGCGGCCCTGGTCGGGACGGAAACCGCATCCTGCTCGTCAGAGGCGTACACGGTGATGACGCCGTCGTTCGCAATTATCGCCAAGTCCTCGGCGACGTTGGCGCGCAGATTCACCTCGACGATGATGTCGGCGCCTTGGGCATGGTGGCGAAGCAGTTCTGCCGCAACGTCCTGGCGACGGTAGTTGATGATCTGGTGTGCACCCGCCGCCCGGCACAACTCGGCCTTCTCCTCACTGCTGACCGTGGTCACCACGGCCGCACCGGCCCACACCGCGAGTTGGATCGCGGCATGGCCGACGGCGCCTGCCCCGCCCGCCACCAGAACGGTCAACCCGCTCAGAGCGCCCGGATGCAACTGCGTCGGCGCTCCCCGGTGCGAGGTGAGCGCGCGATGGGCGGTCAGCGCCGGGATACCCATCGACGCGCCGACGTCGAAGCTGGCGTTGTCGGGTAGTAGCACGACCTGGTCGGCCGGGAGGGACACATATTCCTGGGCGGTGCCGTCGGGCCGCTGCCAGGCGGCATCCCAAACCCACACCCTGTCACCGCTTTTCAAGCCGGTCACCCCGTCGCCAACCGCGTCGACGACGCCGGCACCGTCCTGGTTGGGCACCTGGCCGCCGGCGGCGACGGCCGCGTTGGGTGCTTGCCGGGCCTTCCAGTCGGTCGGGTTGACACCCGAGACAACCATATTCACCCTGACCTCCCCCGCGCCCACCGCGGGCAAAGGTCGCTCCACGAGTGTCAGCACCGACGGATCTCCGGTGCGCGTGTAGACGATTGACTTCATCGGGTTCCTGTTCTGTTGATCAGCCGTGAAATTCGACGATGTCGAGTCCACCGTTGTAGTCGGTGGTGAACGCGATCCCGTCGCTGCGCACGTAGACGTCGGCCGTCTGAATGACTTGCCTGCCGCCGGGCCGCGGGTCGACGAGACGATCCGGCGGCCCTGGCACAAACGCCCCGATCTGGCGGGGGCCGAAGGGATTGCTGATGTCGAAAGCGCGCAGGCCCGCGTTCTGGTACGTCGCGAAAATGATCGTGTCCGACACGAAGCTGCCCGGCCGGTTCTCGTGCAGATTGTGCGGGCCGAAATGGCGGCCCTTACCCGCGTAGTCCTGTTCCGTCGGGGTCGGGAACGTCGAGATGCTGATCGGGTTCGACGGCTCCCGGATGTCGAACACCCAGACGTGTTTCAGGCCGTCGGCCAGTTCGTCGGCGGTGGCTTCATCGGCGACGATGAGCAGGTCGCGTTCCGGTAGTGGCAGCGAAGTATGAGTGCCCCCGCCGAACGGCGGCGACCAGTTGCGGTGCACGATCGACCGCGGGTTGGCTCTGTCGCTGATGTCCAGCAGCGCCAGCCCGCCATCGCGCCACGACGAGTACGCGGTGTCGCCCGCGATGATCGCGTGGTGCAGGGCATACCGCCATCGAGTGGTGTCCCATGTCGGTTTCTCGCCCGCCGCCGAGTTCATACCCGGCAGCCAATGGTTTCCGACGATGACCGGCTGTGTGGGGTCGGACAGATCGATCACCGCGAAGATGTAGTCGCTGAATCCGGTTGGCAGCACTGACGCATAGGCATAGCGTCCGCCGGTGTACCACAACCGGTGCGCGCCGACGCCGTCGATCGGCAGGAAGCCGATGCAGCGTGGCGCCGACGGCACCGCGATGTCGTAGACCGCCACCCCCGCCGACCAGTTCTGCTCGCTTCCGCCGAGCCGGGTGCCCAGTGAGCCGCTGTAATAGTTGGCTTCGGTGTCGAATTGCTTCCACAAGTCCTTGGCGTGGATGACAAGAAGCAGATCGTCCGCCGCCTGCAGGTGGATGTTCCAGGTGTTGGGCGGCGCAGGCTCGAACGCAACGGGTTTCGGCGCACGCAGATCGCTGACGTCGATCGCGCTGAAGCCACCGCTGAACAGGTGGCCGACGTAGACGTGTTCGTTCCAGTACTGCAACTGCATCGCATCGGGCCTGCCGCCTTGATCACTGTGCGCTATCGCGGTGAATCCATCGGCCAACTCGGGTTCGGTGCCGCTCACGGCTTGAGCCGGATCGGTTGCGCGCCGATGTCGACCCGGATGATCAGGTAGGGAGGTATCCGGTCGTCGGCTCCGTGATTGAACAGCGGGAGGCGCGGTAACTGGTTGACGCTGACGTACAACTGCCCGTCGGCGGCGATGGCCAAGGTGTCGGGCCACAACAGTTCTCCTGCCTGCAGCACCGTGGTCCACTCGCCCGCCGGGTTACGGCGCAGCACTGCGCCGTGCTCGTAGGCGGTGGCGTAAAGGTTTCCGGCAGTGTCTGTTTCGAGACCATCGGACGCGCATTTGTCGCCGTGGTCGAGGACTGTCTGCGCGACGAGGTCGTCGGGCATGTCGCGGTCGCGCAGCGCCGCGGTGTCGACGCTGTAGAGCCGGCGCGACGATAGCGGGCAGTAGTACAGCCGGGCACCGTCGGCGCTGATCGCGATGCCGTCGGCACCGACGCGGTACTGATCGCGCACCACACCTTCGACCACGGCCCGAAACTGGTCCTCCGCCTGGGTGGTTCGGTGGCCGCGGAGGCGGTCCCAGGACTGCCCGGTGTCGAGGTCGACGACGATGAGCGCACCGGTGGGCTGCGAGTCGGTGATGTACGCGTACCTGCCGCGGCTGAAGTCGAACCGGACGTCGTTCAGATACGTCGTCGGCGTCATCGCCGCGTCGTCGATCGGAAGCACACGGTCGATCTCGTTGCAGTTCAGATCGACTCGGACCAGCTTGGGTCCGCCCCCGGCCACGTACGGTGAGAACGACGGTGCGCCGGTGTCCAGCAGCCACAGGTAGCCGTCTGGGTCGACGATCACGCTCTGCACCGAGATGAGCCGCTCCCGCGGTGCCGCCCCCGTCCACGCGTTCACCTCGATGCTCGGATATGCGACGGCCGTACCGTCGACGATCTCGGCGACGGTGTACGGGACCTGGTCGCCCCACCGCGGAAATGAGACGAACACGCGTCCGTCGTCGCTGACCGTGACACCTGTCGGCATCAGGTCGGTGATCTCGGCTACCACTTCGTATTCGGGCTGGACGTCGCTACCGAGCGGCCGCGGTGCATTCATGAGTGCTTCTTTCCTGTTGTATCGCCGGACGCGATCTGGACAACGACTTTCCCGTTGGCGGTGTGGTTTTCGACGGCGGCATAGGCTTCGTCGAGGTTCGCGAACGTGTACGTCCGGCCGTCCAGTCGGGGCACCAACCGACCGGAGTCGGCCATCTCCGCCGCCAACCGAAGGGCACGCCCGTGCCTGTCCCTGTGCTGTCCGCTCAGCAGCGGCAGCAGCGTGAACACACCCGAGTACGTGGCCGCACGGAACGACAGCGGTGCCAGGCTGTGCGTGCCCCAGCCGAGCGCACTCACCACATGACCGGTGTAGCGCTTGACGGCGGCGAACGAGTCGTCCAGCGCGGACCCACCGACGGTGTCGAACACCACGTCGAAACCATCACCCGCCGAATGCTTCTCGACGTACTCGGCCACCGTCGTCGTGGTGTAGTCGATCGCTGTCGCACCCGCCGCAGTGATGATCTCCTGACTCGCCGCACCGCCGGTGGCGAAGACCTTCGCACCGCGGTAGCGGGCGAGTTGGATGGCGACGTGACCGACACCGCCCGCCCCACCGTGCACGAGCACCGAGGCATCATCAGGGATGTGCGCGTGACCGACGAGCGCCTCCCTGGCGGTGATGAACGCCAACGGCAGGGCGGCCGCCTCCTTCATGGAAAGTGTGCGCGGTTTCGGCGCGAGCAATCGGCAGTCGACGGCGGCGAACTCGGCCAGCGAGCCCTGGATGCCGCCGACGCCGCCGGTCATCCCGAAGACTTCGTCACCGGGCCGGAATGCATCGACACCGTCACCCACCGATTCCACCACACCCGCCATGTCAATTCCGAGGACTGCGGGCGGCACCGTCTGTGCGTGCGCCGCCTGTCCGCGCCGAATTTTCGTGTCGAGCGGGTTGACTCCGCTTGCCATCACCCGGACCAGCACCTGCCCCGGCCCGGGTGACGGCACTTGTAGCTCGAGGATCTGAAGTGGTGCACCGAATTCGGTGAGAACTGCTGCGCGCATGGGCATCATCCCGGTCGTGTGGCTAGATCAGCGGTGGGACCGTCGCATCGACCGCCACCTCGACGAGGTGGGGGCGGTCAGCGTCGATTCCCCGCTTGATCACTTCGCAGAGGGCCTCGGCTGAGGTGACCCGTTCACTGGTGCACCCGTAACCCTGAGCCAACCCCTGAAAGTCGAGGTCCGGTAGGTCGAGGCCCGGAACCCGGGGAGTTTCAAGAAGGTGCGCGAAGGATTTCAGAATGTTGTAGGCGCCGTTGCGCACGACGATGAACAGGATGGGCAGATCGTGTTGCGCGGCGGTCCAGATGCTCTGGATCACGTAGTTGGCCGCCCCGTCACCGACAATGCAGATCACCTTCCTGTTGGTGCCTTCGTCGCGCTCGGCAAGGGCCACGCCGACCGCGGCGGGCAGCCCGTAGCCAAGCACGCCGCTGGACATGGAGAAGAACGACTTCGGCTGATCGGTCGGGATCTGCTGGCGCAACTGGCGCAGCGTGGAAAGTGACTCCTGGACGATGACGCTGTCGGCCGGACGGACCGTCTGGATGGTGTGGTACAGCCACTCCGCGGTGATGCGGTCGTCGAGAAGGGCGGGCGCCGGGGCGGGCCGCGCCGACGGCAGAATTCGATTCGCCTGCGGCACAGCGTCGGCGATCACCGCGCAGGAACGGCCAGGGTCGGCGAGGATCGCGGTGCCGACGGGTGCGCGCGCCGCCTCGGCCGGATCGTCGGTGATGTGGAAGAGCACGGCGCCTTCGGGCAGGTACTCACCGGGGACGTACGGGTAGTAGCGGAACACCGGCGCGCCGATGACGACGATCACGTCGTGGCCCGACAATGCTTGCGTCAGCGGACCGATCGCGGGAGGAAGTGTGCCTCGATACTGTGGATGCGTCTCAGGGAAGCCCGGCCTGCCTTCCTCGGGCGCCGCCCACACATCGCATCGCAGCTTCTCGGCCAACGCCACGGCATCGTCCCAGCCGCCGACCTGATCCACGGCGCCGCCGATGACCAGAACCGGTGAGTGGGCCGACTCGAGCGCTGCGATCACTTCGGCCAACGCGTCGACATCGGCAGACAGCCGTCGACTCACGGTGCGCAGCAGCGGAAGTCGGGGGCAGGGTTGGTCGCCGTCGTCCATCGGGATCGACAGGAAGACCGGCCCGGCCGGGGGCAGCACCGCCGTGGCATAGGCACGCATCAAGGCCGCGGGCAGGTCCTCGGCGCGGGCCGGCTGATAGGCCCACTTGATGTACGGCTGAGGTACGACCTCGGGCTTGACGTTGGTCAGATACGGTTCCAGCAACAGCATCTCGCGGGTCTGCTGGCCGGCGGTGATGATCAGCGGGGCACGGTTGTACCAGGCGCTTTCGATGTTGCCCACCGCATTGCCCATTCCGGCGGCGGTGTGCAGGTTCACCAGCGCCGCGCGCCCGGTGCGCTGCGCGTAGGCGTCGGCCATGGCCACGGCCGGCGCCTCCTGCAGGGCCAGCACATAGCGGAAATCGGTTGGGAAATCTTTGAGGAAGGGTTCTTCGGTCGAACCCGGGTTGCCGAACATGGTCGTGAGCCCCAGTTGGCGGGCGATCTCGAAAAAGGCTTCTCGTACGGTCTGCATGGTCACCTCTCGGCTGTGGTCTGAAATGGGTTGTCAGATCTGGACGGCGTATTTGTTGACGGCCTGCTCGTCCCAGGCCAGGCCGGCGCCGGGCTGATCGACAGCGGTGAGCGTGCCGCGCTCGGGTTGCAGTGGGGTAGCCAGGATCGGGCGTGCCCAGTCCACCCACTCCAGCCAGTGCGCCGTTGGCGTGACCCGAAGCAGGTGCGCCGCGAATTCCGGATACAGGTGGTTGGAGAACTGGATGCCCGCCGCGGCCGCGACTCCGGCCGTCTGCAGCCAACCCGTGACACCACCGATCCGCATCAGGTCGCCCATGGCGTAGTGAACACCGCCGCTGTCCAGGAAATTCAGTAGATCACGTGCGCCGTAGTAGTTTTCGCCTGCCTGCAGTGGCGTGCGTACCTTCTGGGCGAGTTGTGAATAGCCGCGGACGTTGTCGTATGCGATGGGTTCCTCGAACCAGTACAAGTTCTGCTCGTCGAGTTCGTGGCACCGCCGAATCGCATCACCGAGGCCGAGGGCCTGATTGAAGTCCACCATGAGGTCGATATCGGCCCCGATCCCCTGCCGGACCGCGTCGATGGCCGCAAGGTCGTCGCGCAGGTGCGTGTTGCCCAGCCGCATCTTCAACGCGGTGAACCCGCCTTCTTCGACCAACGCCCTGGCCTCGGTAGCCAGCGTCGAGACCTGATGGCGCCAGAGGCCGTTGCTGTTGTATGCGCGCACTGGGCCGACCGAGCCGCCGAGAAGCTGGGCCAGCGGAAGACCGGCGGTCTTGGCCAGGGCATCCCACAGCGCCATGTCGATTGCGGACACCGCGATCGTCGAGACACCAGCCAGCCCGACGACATTGAGCGACGTCAGCGCCTCCCGGAAGGCGTCGCCGGGCGCGATGTCGCGGCCATGGAGCCCGTCGAGCAGATCGCGTAGTTCGGCGACCACCACCGGCAGAGACTTGACCCGGTACGGCGCGATGTAGCTCGAGCCGATGACTCCGTCGGCCAACTCCACGTCGACAAGCACCAAGGGCCAATGGTCGAACCGGCCGATCGCGGCGATGATCGGATGCCGCAGCGGTACCACGACGGCGCGAACCGTACTGCGTTGCACTATCATTCGTGAGTCAGCCACGGTCAGACACCTTCGTTCTGAAGTTGGCGCAGATAGCCGGTGACGTCCGCTATCGGGGGCAAGAGATCTCCTTCGGTACCGGACAACCCGGCCTGCCGAAGCACCTGGGCTTGATCCCAGTAGAGGGTTTCGCTGAGCATCAGCGAGTCTTCGAACGTCACCACCACGACGAAGGGAATCTGCAGCGACAAGCCGGTCGGGGCGACGCCGGGAAGAAGGTGCGGCATCACCCGGTCGTGGGTGAACTCCATGATGCATTCGTCGACGAGCACGTCGTCGCCGAGCGAGCGCCGCACGAGTTCGAGGCTGGTGTCCGGTGGCTGGGCCGGAATGAAAACCTCGGCGTAGTAGGCGCGCAACGCCTCACGCCCCGATGCCCCGCTCATCGTCGGTAGGTGCATCACCCGCGCATGCGGCACCATCGTCGACACCGCCAGATCGGCGTCCTTCGATTCGAATTCGTACCGGGTGTGCCGCGTCCACAGCTCCTCGATGGCCTCACTCATGGGGCCCGAAGTTAGAAACCGTCCCGCCGAGTCCGCTAACCAGTGTCCAATGAATGGACAAAATCGGCGGTCGGCTGCAGACATGGGTGCTCCTCGATGGATGGGGCGAACCCGGCGAGGCTAACCAACCAAGGCCGGTGACATGCAAGGACCATTGGTAACCCGGTGGAAACCATTGCAGGTCAAGGCTTTGCGGAGTGTCACATCGGATTCGTGAGCATGACGTTGGCTATGCGTTCGGCCGTTCGGCGGGTCGCCGCCAGCATCACGTCCGACGGACGGGACGACGGAATCAAGGTGGACACCACCGCGACACCGGTTGCCGAACCGTACGGAATGCCCATCGCGACACAGCTGTAGTCGGCGGCGACTTCGCCGGCATCGACGACCGGCGCGGTGAGCGTGTGGTGGGCGCGCCCCTGCGCGGTTTCGGCAGGGACGACGCCTCCGGCTTTGGCGAGGAATCGCACCGGCGAGCGCGCTGCGAGTGCATCGAGATAAATCGGGCCGTCACCGAGATCGGCGGACAGGCTCACCGCCGCGCCCGTGATCGCGGCGAGTTCAGCCATCGGGCGCCTGCAGGCGATACGGAGTCGGGCCGCGGGCGTCACCGTCGCGCCGAGACGCAACAGGCTCGCGCCGAGGGCGTAGCGCGATCTCTCCCGTCGGACCGCCCCGACAGTGACCAGTTGTCGAAGTAGCCGGTGCACCGTGGGATGCGGGAGCCCCGCGGCCGCGCTGAGATCCACGAGCCGAACCGGTTGCAGCTCGGCAATGAGGTCGAGCAGGCCGAACGCGGTTTCGATGACACCGCGGGGCGTCGCCTCGGCACCGAAGCGATCCGGATCGGTAGCGGTCATGAGGTCACCGTGCCCTTCCAAACGACACCGATCCCTCGGCCACTGCGAATGGCTCATCGTGCAGCACCAAGCTATGCGCCCACTGAGCGCTCGTTGACAATCTGCTGGGAGCGTGGATCGCTAATATGGCAGTTGCGCTACCGGATCGAGGGAGGACGACCATGCGGACGCCCCGCCGAGATGTGCAACGCAACCGGCAGCGCATCGTCACCGCCGCACGCGAGGCGTTTCACGTACAGGGGCCTGCAGCGAGCCTCGAGGAAATCGCACGCCGCGCGGGCGTCGGACCCACGACTCTGTACCGGCATTTCCCCGACAAGGACGATCTGGTCGTGGCGGTCCTCGACGACTTGTTCGCCGACGCGGACGGCGCCGCGGACTCTCCTGAAGCAATTTCCGACCCGCTCGCGGCCTTCCGGTCAGTGTTCACCGACAGTTGCGATCTGACCGACGCCGAGACGGAGACCTTTCTCCGACTGGCGGCGACGAGCCCGCGCGCCAGGTCGCACGCGCAACGCCTGATCACCGATCTCGTCGAACCGTTCACGATCCGCCTCCGCGAGGCCGGGGGCCTGCATCCCGGTATCTCCGCCGACGACATCGCCATGTTCATCCGCATGACCGTTGCCGCCGACGATCACGCGGGCCGGGCCAAGGCAGTGCGGGTGCTGCTCGCCGGGCTGACCCGAGCGCCCGAAGCGCCCCGCTCAAAAACCCCGCGAACAAGGAAGGCAACGGCACGGCGATGACTCAAACCTGTCGCACAGGCCAGCATGACGTTCACAATGTGTACGGAGAACTGTGCCCATGCCGGATACTGCTGGATCTGCTGGCCAACAAGTGGTCGGCGCTGTTGATCGGTCTGCTCGAAGACGGGCCCGTGCGCTTCACCGCGTTGCGGGACCAGCTGCCGGGCATCAGTTCGAAGATGTTGACACGCACCCTGCGACAACTCGAATCCGCTGCGCTGATCAGTCGGACGGTATATGCCGATGTGCCACCCAGAGTCGAGTACGAGCTGACCGAACTCGGCGCGAGCGCCGCTGTCCCCCTGGGCATGTTGCGAGCCTGGGCCGAGGACAACCTCGATCACATCTCCACGATCAATCCCGGGTGGGCTGAGTGAAGCGCTCACCGCGGCGCCGGGCCGCGAAGAACTGAGCCGCGTCGCGGATCGATTCTTCGACAGGCCTTGGCGTCCAACCCAGTTCACGCTCGGCCTTGCTGTGGTCCAGCGGCGACATCAACTCGGCCATCCGGATTCCGGCGTAGGCGAAGAGCAGATCGCGGTTGAGTATCCGGGCCGCGAGGTCGTTGGCGCGTGCTGCCACCTTGAGCACCGGCAGTGGAATCCCGATGCGCGGCGGTTTCCGCCCGACTGCTGCTGCGGCGATGCCGTTGACCTCGCGGACGCTCAGATACCGATCGGAGATGATGTAGCGCTCACCGTCGCGGCCACGATCGGCGGCCAACAGCATGGCGCGCGCGGCGTCTTCGATTCCGACTACCTCGGCCGAATAGTCGAGGTAGATCGGGAAGCGACCGGCGGCGATCGCGGCGATGACCGATCCGTGTGGAGTCGGCGCCCAGTCGCCTGGGCCGTAAGTGGTGGAGACGCACATCGCCACTGCCGGGAGGCCGCGCTCGCGGGCGTAGGCCAGCACCAGGTCCTCGGCCGCCACCCGGGACGCGATATACGCGCCGCCGTCGGACCAGTTGTGCGCGTCGGCCTCGGTGACAGGTCTGCTGTCGCTGATCGCCAACGTGCCTGTGGTACTGGTGAAGACGAACTTGCGCAAGCCGGCATCGACTGCGACGTCGAGCACACAGCGCAGACCGTCGACGTTGGTGCGGAACAACGGGGACGGATCACGCAGCCACATCCGAGCGTCGACCACGCAGTAGTAGACGACGTCGCAATCCGACATCGCGTCCTTCAAACAGCCGACGTCGAAAATGTCGCCGTGAATACGCTGCACGTCAAGGTCGTCGATGCCCTTGGTGGAACTGGTCCGGCGCAGCATGACCCGTACGTCCTCGCCGGCCGCGACCAGCTGACGCGTGACGTGCGAGCCGAGGAAACCGCTGGCACCGATGACCAACTTCTTCGGCCGGCCCGGTGTGCCGCTGCGCTGCACTGTTCTCCTTGGCGTTGCCCACGCACAGTCGAGTAATCAACAATTCGACACGAATATTGGGAACATAACGAACGAATCAGCGCACGTCAACGCGTCGAAAACCAGCAGAGCGCTTAATTATCCGGGCTGTGATCGACTCAGCGGCCCGCCGAAGACGACGCCC
This sequence comes from Mycobacterium sp. 3519A, assembly GCF_900240945.1. Classification (NCBI taxonomy): domain Bacteria; kingdom Bacillati; phylum Actinomycetota; class Actinomycetes; order Mycobacteriales; family Mycobacteriaceae; genus Mycobacterium; species Mycobacterium sp. 3519A. The sequence goes on along the minus strand of NZ_OESG01000011.1, from coordinate 134,701 downwards.
AATCTGGTCGATCTTGCGCGCTGACAGGTTGGTGAACGGATGCAGCGTGATGCTGTGCGAAACGCGCCCGACATCGTTGAAGATCGGCACGCTCATCGCGCCGACGTAATGTCGTCCGCCGGCTTCTGTCGGGTCACCCGGGGTGCCAGTCATTTCGAGCAGGATGTGGTCGAGATGACCGCGCATCGAATCCGACAGCGCTTCAGCCTGGAGTCTGGTCATGATGGGGATCGCCGCTACCATCTCGGGGCTCATCCGCTCGACGCTGTAGCCCCGATGGGCCGTATCGGTCAGAAATTGGTCAAGACGGCGGTGGAACGCGCGATTGTTCACTCCGCTGCGGCGAATCCAAGCCAGCCGCTCGTCGTCGGATTCCCAAGCGGCATAGGCCGGTCCGAAGGGCGCAGCGAACGGCAGTCGATCTCCGACCGCGGCGTGCCATTTCTCGTCGTGCACGCCTGGTGCGGCGATGAAGGCCGTGATGACGAGTTGGTTCCCGGCCCGCTCAGACACCGATGCGGCGTAGCCGGTGTCGGCGACGGCGGCTTGCGCCGCGAGTTGCGCCGCGTGTGCGACTGACGGTGACTGATCGATCTGCCTGGCAAGACCGGCGAGTGCGGCGCCGATCGAAAACGCCTTGCTGGCAGGATCGCGCGTGACCCACCCGGCGTCGACGAGCTCCTTCATGATCGTGTACGCCGTCGCCTGGTTGAGATCCAGTGCCTTGACGATGTCGCTGAGCCGGGTCGGCACGCCCGCACGTGCGACGAGTAACTCGACTATTTCGACCACTCGACGGGTGGGCGGCGACGAACCGGTCACGAGCTACTCCAAGCCTGCGGATGTTGAATATCCGAAGACTACCGGCCGATTCCGCAGCATCAGCATTTTTGTATATCCAACTTTTGACTTTGAATATGTAATATGCGACGGATGACCCCACCAGACAGGAGGAAACGAATGGTGCTCATGGCCGAACGGCGAGCTGCGGTCGTGTTGGGCACGGCGGTCTTACTCGCTGCTGGGACCACCCCCGTCGCAAACGCCGCGGAACCGCCTGAGGCGGCGGCCGTGGAGTTGCTCAAGGCGACGTACTTCAACGATGTCGACACCAAGAACTGGCTTGCGCTACGCCAACTCTTCGCTCCCGACGCCGTGGTGGATACCACGGGCTCGTTCGGTCCGTACTTCCCCAACCGCGACTCGTTCATTGCGTTCACGTCGCTGACGCTGAGCGCGATCAACACCCGCCACCAGGGATATGACCCGCAGATCGAAGTCACTTCCGATACGACTGCCAGTGCCGTATGGACGATGCAGGACCGACTTTCCGTCGCAGGCCTTGTCACGATCCACGGGTACGGGCACTACACCGACCGGTACGAGGAGGTCGACGGTCAGTGGCGGATCACCTACTCCAAACTCACGCGGACAGGCTTCGCGGTGGAGTTCCCCGCATTCCAGAAATTCTTGACCGGGCTCAACGACGCGTTTAGGGCCGGCGGTCCCGTCGCGGCAGTCGCGTATGTCGGCCCGGCCGTCGTCGACATCCCCGTCAGCGCTGCCAAGCAACTCGTCGGCGCCATCGCAAGCAACTTCGGCGGGCCGCCCGCGAAAGCCGAACCGATCACCGTGCCGCGCGGATCCACGGGGGTGACCACCGAGCCTCCGGGCGTGACCACCGTGCCGTCGGCGCCGCCGAAGAAACCGTCCCGATCCAGCAAGCCGTCGGTCGCGAAGGACAACGATGCTGCACCGTCGTCGACGGGCAAGAAGGCGCGTACCGCGACCAAACAGCAGGGGGCCGGTCACAAACGCGCCGAACATACCAAAGCGGGGGCGAAATCCGAGCGCGGAGCGCGTTAGTGCAGGAGAAGTGCACTTGTCGTTTTGCCCACGTACAGAGCGACAACACTTCGGCGGCACTCACGGCAGGACCAGCCGCAGCCTCTCCCAGCCTCGCACGGTCGACGTCGGCGCGAGTTCGGCTGTGTCGTAGTCGATATCCCACTCCGGCCACCGGTTGAGCAGTTCGTCGAGGGCGACGCGGCCTTCCAGGCGGGCGAGGTTGGCGCCGAGACAATAGTGCACGCCCTTGCCGAACGTCAGATGCGAGATGTAGTCGCGGTGGATGTTGAACGTCTCGGCATCGGTGTACTTGCGGGAATCACGGTTGGCGGCGCCGAACAGCAGCAGCATCGCACTGCCCGCGGGCACTGTCGTGCCGTAGCACTCGAAATCCCTTGCCATCCAGCGTGCTACGTGCGGTCCGGTCGGCTCGAACCGCAACGTCTCGTCGACGGCGCGGTTCAACAGCGAACGGTCCGCCACGATGTCGCGGCGCTGGTCGGGATGCTCGGCGAGCACCTTGGCCAGCCAGCCGATCAGCCGTCCCGTCGTCTCGTTGCCCGCCCCGGCCACCACCTGTGTGTAGCGCAAGATCTCGTCGCGGGTCAGTTTGCGCGTGACGCCGTGCTCGTCCTCGAACTCGACGTTGAGCAGCGCGGTCATCAGGTCATCGGAGGGATTCTTCGCACGCCAGTCGATGTAGTCGGCGTAGATGCGGCCGTCGGCGATCTTGTCCGCGTTGACCACCTTCATCGGCGCCCCCGGCTTGGTGCGCAGGTTCGCGTCGTTGGCGTCGCGGACCGTGACCTGATCCGACTCGGGGATGCCGAGCAGCATGCCGATCACCCGCATCGGCATCATCGAGGCGAGTTCGGCAATGATGTCGAAGCCATCCGAACCGACATGCGGGTCAAGGCAATTGACGCAATAGCGGCGGATCTGGTCTTCGATCTCCGCCATCCGCCGCGGGGTGAACACCCGGGACATCAGCCCGCGCAGCATGGTGTGCACCGGCGGGTCCTCCATCATCATCACGCCCTTGGGCATGTTGAAATCCGACTGGATCAACTCGAGGATGTCGCCGCGGCTGTTGGAGAAGGTCTCCCAGTCGGCCAGCGCCTTCTCCACGTCGGCGTAGCGCGAGATCGCCCAGAAGTCGTAGCGCTCGTTGTAGTAGATCGGAGCTTCGTCCCGCAGCCGGGCGTACACGGGGTATGGATCGTGCACGATGCCGATGTCATAGGGGTCGTAGTAGACATCTGTATCCGACGTAATCGTCATGCGGTGTCGGTCCTTTCGGTTCTACTTCAGGCAGCTGCCCGCGTCGACCGGAAGCGCGACGCCGGTGATGTTGCGGGCTTCGTCGGACGCCAGGAACAGCACTGCGTTGCTGATGTCTTCGGCAGTCACCCACGGGATGGGCAGCATGTGGAAGGTCTGGCACACCGGCGCCATATCGTCGGGGCCCGGGTTTTCCAAGTCAGGCCGGAACATCCGGTATGTCTGCTCGTTGTGCAACAGCGGCGTGTTCACGTGCGTCGGATGCACGGAGTTGACCCGGATGGACTGTGCGCCGAGTTCGACCGCGAAGGTCCGCATCAGGCCCACCACACCGTGTTTGGCCGCGGTGTAGTGCCCGGTGTGCGGGTAGGCCTTTAAGCCCGCCACCGAACTGGTCAAGACGATCGAGCCGCCCCGACCGCCCGCCAGCATGTGCGGGACGCCCGCCTTAACCGACTTCCACACCCCGCCGAGGTTGACGTCGATCATCTCCTGCCAGATGTCTTCCTTCATCCGGTCGAGTCGGGTGCCGATCGTGCCGATACCCGCGTTGGCGACGATGATGTCGAGGCTGCCGAGTTGCTCGACGCCGCCGTCGACCGCGGCCTTCAGCGCGTCGTAGTCGCGGACGTCGACCTCCGCGGTGACGACGCGGCGGTCCAGCGCCTTGACCAGGTCGGCGGTTTCCGCGAGATCTTCCCGGGTGGCGGGCGGCGCCGGTGAATCAGGAAACGGTCGGCAGATATCGACCGCGATGATGTCGGCGCCCTCTTGCGCCAACCGCACCGCGTGGCTGCGTCCCTGCCCGCGCGCTGCGCCGGTGACGAACGCGACCTTGCCTGCTACCCGACCGGCCATTGACCCTCCCTCGAGTGATGTCGCCCCCATCTTCACCTGACACCGACACCAATGCTGAGCACTTGCACAAATTGGTGTCACTCAGCCGATGATCTGGCGGACGAGCAGTTGAACGCGTTCCGCGTCGTAGCCGGGACGTAGTCGGTCGGTGCGACTGAGGGTGACCAGGCCGTGCAACGCCGCCCACAACACCTCGGTGAGCGAATCCGCATCCTTCACGTCGGCGACGAGACCGACCGCTTGGTGCAGTTCGGCGAAGGCGGCTGTCAACTGGGGCGGTGTGTCGTCGGCGGCGAAACGCAGCGCGGTCGCGCGGGTGAACATCGCGTCGTACACCGCGGGATTGCTTCGAGCGAAGTCGAGATAGGCGTGTGCAACGTCGGCCAGCGCGTCGCCAGCAGCGGCGGCACCGTCTCGAGCGTTGCGCATCGCCTCGGCGAGCTCACCGAACCCGTCGAGTGCGACGGCATCGGCGATCTGCTCCATCCCGCTGAAGTGCTTGTACAGCACGGGCTGGCTGTACTCGATCTCGGCGGACAGCCGACGGGTGGTGACGGCATCCCAGCCCTCGGCCTCCGCCAGCTTGCGGGCGGTTTTCACGATCAATTCCCGGCGGGCGGCGCGCTCGCGTTCGCGGCGATCCCCAATAGCCATGCCCAACAGTAGCACAGCTAGAAATGCTAGCGGCGCTATTGACACGGTGCCGATCCGAGGGTTAGCGTTGCTAGCACTTACCGCTCGAAGGGACCCACGACATGGACTTGGACCTCATCACCCGTGCCGCCGCGCTGATCGCGGTGCTCGGCACTGCGGTGGTCTACGGCACAGACGTGTTCTGTGCGATTGCGCTGCGACCGGCCTTGGCGTTGGTCGACGACAGCGCTCTGGTGGCAGTGATGGGACGCGTGCACCGATACGGCGACCGACGGATGCCGGTAGCGGGCGTGCTCGGGATTGTCGCCACCGCGACGAGCGTGGTGTCGGCCGCAGTCGCCGCACATTGGGCGCAGGCGATCGCGGCGGGCACAGCCCTGGTCCTGCTCCTGGCCTGGCTCGCGGTCTACACCCGGGTGAGCGCACCGATCAATCGACGTCTCACCGCGGCTTCGGACACCGGGCAGCCGTTCCCGGACGGGCGTGCACTGCAAGCGAAGTGGGATCGGGTGATCGACGCCCGTGCCGTACTGCAGGGCCTGGCCGTGGCTGCCCTGTGCCTGGTGCTGGTGGTCCCCCAATGATCGAGCTTCGGACTTACACACTGCGATCGCCGGAAGCGCTGCAGCAGTACGCATCTGTTCACTGGGCCCGCCACCTACCGACGTTCGAGAGCTTCGGGGTCACCACCCATGGTGTGTGGACCGAGCAGAGCCACGACGCGTACCGGCTCGTCGCACTCATCGGCTATCCACCGGGCGCCGACGCGCAACAACTCGCGCAGCACATCATGAAAAGCCCGGAATTCGCCGCCGACATGGTCGGTTTCGACGTTGCCGAGATCCTCGACGTTCAGTCGGTGATCCTCGAACCGACCCGGTTCTCCCCGATCCACTGACACGACAAAGGACTCCTGCCATGACCGCAGTCGCTTACGCTCTCGCCGGACTCATCGCCGCGGCGATCATCTTCATCGGCGCACGGTTTCTCGTCGCGCCGCGCGTCGCCGCCGCCGGCTACGGTGTGCAGCCAGATCTCGGCCAGCCGTCCGTCGGCGCCTACATGAGCGTCAAGGGCGTCCGCGATATCGCATCGGGTCTGTTCGTGGTCATTCTGATGGCTGCCGGTGAGACACAGATTCTCGGCTGGATGCTGCTGGCCGCCACCATCATTCCGATCGCCGACGCGATCATCGTGCTCCGCGACGGCGGCGCCAAGTCCGTCGCTTATGGCGTGCACGGCGCCACCGCTGTCGTCATGCTCGTCACCTCAGCGCTATTGCTCGCTTCTTAAATGTCAAGTAGAAATCCGGTGAGTCCACAGTGAACGCCAAACCGGAGACCATGTGATGATGCAGCTGCAACCCAACACCGCCACAGCCGCATGTGCGCTGCGTCTCGAACTGCACGACGTCGCCGAGGACGACACCGTCAGCGGTCATCCCAAGACCGGATCGGCCGTGTTGGGCAGCATCGGCGATGTCGAAGTCGGTGTGTGGGAGATGACCGTCGGCGGCATGCGCGACGTTGAATCTGAGGAGTTCTTCGTCGTGTTATCCGGCAGTGCAGTCGTGGAATTCGACGACGGCAGCGAACCACTGCACCTGAAAGCAGGTGATGTCGCCCGGTTGGCGGCTGGCACCCGGACTGTCTGGACCGTGTCGGAGCCGCTGCGCAAGGTCTACCTGACTTAGCAAGCCAGCAAGCTCAGCCGTGGCGTTCACTCAAGTACGGACCTCGGATAGTTAGACTGGCGTCAACTATTCCAACCAGCGAATATGCCTGTTACAGTGCGGTAGTGCCGAAGAACAGCGCCAGTATCGCCGCTGACGGTGGTCAGCGGCGAGCGTCGTACCAGCGGGCCAGGTCGCACGAGACCAAACGTTCGCTGGTACAAGCCGCGATGGCGTTGTGGCGCACCAACGGCTACGCCAACACCACCGTCGCCGACATCTGCCGCGCGGCGGGCGTGTCGCGCGCGCTGTTCTACTTCTATTTCCCGGCCAAAGAAGATGTGCTCTTCGAAGTCGGGCTGTTGTCGACCCGCGCCGCGCAAGAGACCGTCCGCTCGTTGCTGCAAACGGACTATGAGGTGGACGCCGTCATCAACGAGGCGTTGCGCAGCCTCGAACGCTCGATGGCCCGCAACCCCCGCGAGCTGATCATCGAAACCATCCTCGAGGGATACCGCCACGAGCACCGCATCCTCGCCGGTGAACCGCTCGACGACGCCGACGTCGACATGTTCGGTGAGCTGTTCGCACGAGCACAGGCCGACGGCAAACTGGCGGCACATGTCGACGTTCGGCATCTCTCGCGCCTCGCCGGGATGCATGTCAGTGAGGGTGTCCGGCATTGGGCGGCAGGCACTTACGGCAAACGTTCGTTCTCCGAGGTCGTCGGCCGCGACATCGCGGCGTTGATCGCCGGCTACAACCAACTGTCCGCGTAGAAGAGGAGACCCGACATGGCGTGGGATTTCGAGACCGACCCCGACTACCAGAAGGTGCTGGACTGGGCCGACGAATTCGTCCGCGACGAGATCGAACCACTCGACCTCGCGTTTCCGCACCTGCAGTTCACGCCGCTGGACGACAACCGGCGCAAGGTGATCGACCCACTGAAAGAGGAGGTGCGCCGAAAAGGGCTGTGGGCCACCCACCTCGGGCCCGAACTCGGCGGGCAGGGTTATGGCCAGCTCAAGCTCGCGCTGCTGAACGAGATCCTCGGCCGCTCGCAGTGGGCGCCCATCGTGTTCGGCTGCCAGGCGCCTGACACCGGCAACGCTGAGATCATCGCGCACTACGGCACCGAGCAACAGAAGGAGCGCTACCTGCGCCCGCTGTTGGAAGGCGAGTTGTTCTCCTGCTATTCGATGACTGAACCGCATGCCGGCGCCGATCCGACGCTGTTCACCACTCGCGCCGTACGCGACGGCGACGATTGGGTGATCAACGGCTGGAAGTTCTTCTCCTCGAACGCCAAAACCGCATCGTTCCTGATTGTCATGGTGGTGACCAACCCCGACGTGAGCCCCTACCAGGGCATGTCGATGTTCCTGGTGCCTACCGACACCCCCGGTGTGAACATCGTCCGCAACGTCGGCCTGCACGGGGAGGCTGAGGACGAAGGTTCACACGCGCTGATCCACTACGACAACGTGCGGGTACCCGCCGAGGCGCTGCTGGGCGGCGAGGGGCAGGCGTTCGTGATCGCGCAGACCCGGTTGGGCGGCGGGCGCATCCACCACGCGATGCGCACCATCGGCCTGTCCCGCAAGGCGCTCGACATGATGTGCGAACGTGCCTTGAGCCGCCAGACGCAGGGCAGCCTGCTCGCGGACAAGCAGTTCGTGCAGGGCTACATCGCCGACTCGTACGCGCAACTGCTGCAGTTCCGGCTGATGGTGCTCTACACGGCGTGGGAGATCGACAAGTACAACGACTACAAGAAGGTCCGCAAGGACATCGCCGCCGTCAAGGTCGTGATGCCGACCGTGCTGCATGACATCGCCTGGCGGGCAATGCAAGTGCACGGTGCGCTCGGCGTCACCAACGAGATGCCGTTCATGGCGATGGTCACCGGCGCCGCGGTGATGGGCCTTGCCGACGGTCCGACCGAGGTGCACAAGACCACCGTCGCCAAGCAGGTACTGCGCGGCTACCAGGCCACCGACGACACCTGGCCCACCGAGTGGACCCCGCGCAAGCGAGAGGCCGCCAGGGCCAAGTACGCCAGTTATCTGGAGAACGAGGTGGGTAACCTGTGAGTCACCCTGAGGTCGACACGGCCCGCCTCGCCGATTGGATGGACGACGCGGGGCTGCCGGGAAAGGGCGAGCCCTTGACGGCCCGATTCCTTTCCGGCGGAACGCAGAACGTGATCTACGAACTGCGCCGCGGCGAACACACGTGTGTGCTGCGAATGCCTCCCCCCGACGCACCGGCCGACCGCGACAAGGGCATCCTGCGGGAGTGGCGGATCATCGAGGCCCTCGACGGCACCGATGTCCCCCACACCAAAGCCGTCGGCGTATGCCACGACGCGTCGGTGCTCGGCAGGCCGTTCTACCTGATGGGCTTCGTCGACGGCTGGTCTCCGATGGACGCCCACGCGCGTTGGCCGGAGCCGTTCCACACCGATGTCGATGCACGTCCCGGGCTGGCGTATCAGCTGGCCGAAGGCATCGCGTTGCTGTCGAAGGTCGACTGGAAGGCCAAGGGGCTGCACGATCTCGGCCGTCCCGACGGTTTCCACGAACGCCAGGTCGACCGCTGGATCGCCTTCTTCGAACGGATCAAGGGCCGGGAGATCGAGGGCCTGGACGTCGCCACCGACTGGCTGCGAGCACACAAGCCGATCGACTTCATCCCCGGCTTGATGCACGGCGACTATCAGTTCGCCAACGTCATGTACAAACAAGGCGCGCCCGCGCAACTCGCGGCGATCGTCGACTGGGAGATGGGCACCGTCGGCGACCCGAAATTGGACCTCGGCTGGATGGTGCAGAGCTGGCCGGAAGACACCGACGCGCCGTCGGCGATGAGCTACGTCGACATGCGCGGAATGCCCTCCCGCACAGACGTTGTAGAGCACTACGCCAAGGTGTCGGGCCGTCAGGTCGACGACCTCGACTACTACCTGGTGCTGGCTAAGTGGAAACTGGCGATCGTCCTGGAGCAGGGCTTCCAACGGGCCGGCGACAACGAGAAGTTGCTCGCATACGGCCCCGTCATCACGGCGTTGATGCGCTCGGCGGCCGACCTGGCCGAGTCCAGCGACTACCGGTGAGGGCCGCAGTCTGCTCGGCGTACGGGCCGCCGGAAGTGGTCCGCATCGAAGAGCGTCCCTCACCGACCGTTGCGCGGGGGCAGGTGCGGGTGAGGGTCGGTGCGGCGGCGGTGAATTTCCCGGACGTGCTGCTGATCGCCGACCGGTATCAGATCAGCGTGCCGCCGCCGTTTGTCCCGGGTAGCGAGTTCGCGGGCACGATCGTCGAAACCAGCGATAGCGCCGAGGGTTTCACGGTCGGCGACCGTGTCACCGGCACCGGCCTCTGTGGCGCGTTCGCCGAGGAGGTCGCGGTGCCTGCCGCCGGACTGTCGCGGATACCCGACGGCATCGATGACCGCGCCGCGGCGGCCTTCGGCGTGGCCTACCGCACGGCGTTTCACACATTGCGGTCGATGGCCTGTGTGCGGGAGGGCGACGACGTGATCGTGCTGGGTGCGGGCGGAGGTGTCGGTCTGGCGGCCGTCCAACTCGCCGTGCGACTGGGCGCGTCGGTCACCGCTGTCGCGTCGTCCGCCGAAAAACTCGACGTGGCAGCAGGTTACGGGGCCACGCGGGCCGTCAACCACACGACAGCAGACCTACGAAGCGCGTTGAAGCAGGCCGTGCCCGGCGGCGCGGATATCGTGATCGACCCGGTCGGCGGCGACCTGTCGGAGCCGGCATTGCGATCGCTGAAGCGCGGCGGGCGGTTCGTCACCGTCGGTTTCGCGTCGGGCGTCATCCCCCGCATCCCACTGAACCTGGTGCTCGTGAAGGGGATCCGCGTGTTGGGGTTTCAGTTCCAGGACGTGCCGCCCGACGAATTCGACCGCAACGAACGGCAATTGCGCGAGTATCTCGTCAGCGGCCGAGTGGCGCCCCACATCGGCGCGGTTTACCCGCTGGCCGAAACGGTCGCAGCGCTCGAACACGTCGCGACCGGGCGTGCGATCGGCAAGGTGCTGATCGACCTCGCCTAGCTTGCGGGCACGAGGTCGGCGGCGACCGAGGCCATCATTCCGCAGCGGAACGTCTCGGCGCGGGAGACAGTGGCGTCAGCATCCGCCGCGGCCAACGCCTGGGTCTTGAAAGCCCGTGCGGCAGCGCTCAAATGGTGCTCGACGGAGTCGACACTGTCGTCCAGCTCGGCGGGCAGTCGCTCACCCCACAGTGTCACCTCGGTGCCGCCCTGCTCGAGCGCGTTGAGCACATGCTGATGTACGCGCGCGTCGCTGTCGACGAGTTCGGCGGCCACCGCGACCGTCTGCGGATGCGGGCGGTCTTCCCATGCCGCCAGCACGTCTTCCAGACTGCGCACCTCGGCGCCGAGAATCTCGAGCGGCCGCGCATCGTCGTCGGCGCCGATCAAAACGGTGACATCCCATCCCGCCATCACCCGGTCGCAGATCCAGCCACCTGCGAACGTCACCGCATCGAGCACGGTGGGCGCGACGACGTCGAGCCGGTACCTCATGTCGAGCTCCTGGGCGCCAGCTCGCGGCCCAGCGACTCGGCGTACCCCTTGAACACCGCGGCCAGCGGGACTGAAGGATCGAGCAACCATAGTGTCTCCATTCCGTTGATGAAGGCGAGTATCTCCACGGCCTTGCTGGCCGCGTCGAGATCGGGGCGGTAGGAACCGTCACTTTGTCCGCGTTGAATGATCTTGGTGATGATGTCGACGGCATCGCGGTACCGCTTGTGCAGCCGATCGTGCAGTGGCGCATCGGAGGCGATGTTCTCGACCAGCAGCACGGTGAAGGTGCCGACGAGTTCGGGCGCCCGCTCGAACCGCTCCGGGACCCGGGACAGCTCGGTGATCAGGTCGCCTGAGCGGTAGTCCGCGTGGATCTCGTCGTCGGTGTCACGGGCGTCGAGCACCGCGTTGAGCAGTTGTTCCTTCGATTCGAAGTGGTGCAGCAGCCCCGCGGGCGTGACGCCGGCTTCCTTGGCGATCTGCGCCAGCGAGGTATTGCGCCAGCCGTTGCGGGCCAGCAGTCGCTCGGCGACCGACAGGATGCGCTGCCGACGGTCCTCACCCTTGGCGAGGAGCGTTGCATAGGGCCTCGGCTCCGGCACTGAACTCCTTCGTTCAACCAACCTAGTGAACACACAGTAGGTAGGTTTCGCCGCTGTGACAAGCGTCTCACCGAAATTGGGTTTGGATCTTTGCTACACCGCTGGTCAGCGGACCGCGGGCGGCCCGCGCCTGACCGTCCGCGCGAGACTGCATCCACGCACGGAAAGTGCGAGTGGGGGCGTGCTGGAATGCCGTTTCGCGGTTTACTGAAACACGTCGATGGCCGCGATGGGCGTCATCATGACCAGCGGGATATGCCGCGCCGTGGCCCTCTGATAGTTGAGGTAGGGCGGGAAGGCGCGGCACATGAAGTCCCAGACCCTGTGCCGCTCTTCGCCTTCGGGCTCACGCCAGGTGGCGCGGAAGGCTTGGGTGGCGATCTGGAAGTCGACTTCGGGGGCCGCGGTCAGGTTGAGGTACCACTCGGGATGCTGGTCGGCGCCGCCCTTGGACCCGACGATCACGACCTCACCGCCGAAATCACCGTAGATCAGTGGCACAATCCGCGTCTCACCGGATTTGCGGCCGGTCACCCTGATCAGGCAGTGGGTCGTAAAGGCGTGGCCACCCCGGTCGGTGAGATCCATGATGTGGCCCTGCGCGCCGCCGGAGCGCAGGTAGGCTTCGCGGTGTTCGGTCGAAAACTCGCTCATGGTCAGAGTCCCAGCGACTTCGCGATGATCACCTTCATCACTTCGCTTGTGCCCGCATAGATGCGTGCCACCCGAGCGTCGGTGTACAACCGGGCGATGGGGTACTCCATCATGTAGCCGTATCCGCCGAACAACTGTAGACACCGGTCGATGACTCGCTGCTGCATCTCGGTGCAGAACAGTTTGACCCGGGCGGCGTCAGCGGCCGACAACTCGCCCTCGACATGGAGGGCGATCGCGCGGTCCAGCATCGCCTGGCCGGCCTCCACCTCCGTCGAACAGGCAGCCAGCTCGAACTTGGTGTTCTGGAACGACGCGACGGGTGTGCCGAATGCCTTGCGGTTCTTGGTGTAATCGATGGCCGCGGCGATCGCCGACCGCGCCTGTGCCACCGAGCCGACCGCGACGGTGAGCCGCTCCTGCGGCAGGTTGTGGCCGAGGTAGCCGAACGCCTCGCCCTCCTCGCCCAGCATGTTGGCCGCGGGCACCCGGACGTCGACGAACGACAGTTCCGCGGTGTCCTGGACCTTGCAGCCCATCTTCTCGAGCACACGGCCTCGGGTGAATCCCGCCATGCCGTCCTCGACGACGAACAGCGTGAGCCCCTTGCGGCGGTTGTCCGGATCGGTGGCGGTGCGGGCCACCACGATCACCAGATCGGCCTGCATCCCTCCGGTGATGAATGTCTTGGCGCCGTTGATGATCCAGTCATCGCCGTCGCGCACCGCGGTGGTGCGCATGCCCGCCAGGTCCGACCCGGTGCCGGGTTCGGTCATCGCGATGGCGGTGAGCAGAGTGCCCGCGGCCAGTCCCGGGAACCACCGCTTGCGCTGCTCCTCGTTCGCGTAGTGCAGGAAGTACGGCACGATGACCTCGAGTTGGGTGCGCACCGTCGACAGCGTCACCAATGCGCGCGCCGCTTCTTCCTGCAGCACGACGTTGTAGCGGTAGTCAGGTGCACCGCCGCCGCCGTATTCCTCGCCGATGGCCATCCCGAGCATGCCAAGCGAACCCATCTGCTTGAACACGTCGCGGGGCATCCGTCCGCCCTTCTCCCACTCGGGATAGTGCGGAACCACCTCCTTCTCGACGAAGTCGCGGGCGAGTTCACGGAACGCCTCGTGGTCGGAGGTGAACAGATCGCGTTGCATCCAAATCCCTGTCTATGCGACGAGTTCTACTTCCATCGCTAAGCGATGAGTTCTACTTCCATCGCTAAGCGATGAGTTCTACTAGCGTGGCGTTGGCCGTGCCACCGCCTTCGCACATGGTTTGCAGGCCGAAGCGAATCCCGTTGTCGCGCATGTGGTTGATCATGCGGGTCATCAGCACCGCGCCCGATGCGCCCAGCGGGTGGCCGAGTGCGATGGCGCCGCCGAGCGGGTTGAGCTTGTTCTCGTCGGCTCCGGTCTCGGCCAGCCACGCCAACGGCACGGGCGCGAAGGCCTCGTTGACCTCGAACACCCCGACCTCGTCGATTGTCACGCCCGCCTTGTGCAGCACCTTTTCGGTGGCCGGGATCGGCCCGGTCAGCATCAGCACCGGGTCGGCCCCGGTCACGGCGCCCGCCCGGTAGCGCACGATCGGCGTCAGACCCATCGTGACAGCGTTGTCGGCCGTCATCACCAGCAGCGCCGCCGCGCCGTCCGAGATCTGCGACGAGTTGCCCGCGTGGATGACGCCGTCCTCCTTGAACGCCGGCTTGAGACCGGCGAGTTTCTCGACGGTGGTGCCGCGGCGGATGCCCTCGTCGGCCACCACGGGTTCACCGCCGGTGAAGACCGGCATCACTTGGGTTTCGAACGCGCCTTCGTCCTGCGCCTTGGCGGCAAGCTCGTGGGACCGCGCCGAGTATTCGTCGAGACGGGTGCGGGAGAAGCCCCACTTCTGCGCGATCAGTTCCGCCGAGATGCCCTGGTTGAACGAGAAATCCCCGTAGCGGGCAAGCACTTTGGGTCCGTACGGCATGCCGGTGGCGCGGGCGGCGCCCAGCGGCACCCGGCTCATCACCTCGACGCCGCCTGCCACCACGACGTCCTGCTGACCGGACATCACCGCGTGCACCGCGAAGTCCAACGCCTGCTGGCTCGATCCGCATGCCCGGTTGACGGTGGTGCCGGGGATGGTCTCCGGCCACCCGGCGGCCAGCACCGAGTAGCGACCGATGTTGCTCGACTGGTCGCCGACCTGCGAGACGCAACCCCACACCACGTCGTCGACGATCTCGGGGTCGATGCCTGCACGTTCGGCCAACGCGTTGAGCACGATCGCCGACAGGTCGGCGGCGTGCATATCCGACAGTCCGCCGTTGCGCTTGCCGACGGGCGTGCGCACCGCCTCCACGATCACCGTTTCACGCATGTTGTCTACTCCGATCTCGGTACGGCCCACCGACCAGTGAACACCGCGTCGCGTTTCTGGGCGAACGCCGCGTAGGCCTCGATTGAGTCTGCGGTAGCGAAGTTGCCCGGTTGCGCCCGGGCCTCGTTGGCCACCGCCTCACGCAGGGTCGCGTTCGCCCCGTCGTTGAGCAGCGCCTTGCTCTGCGCCAACGCGACGGGCGGGCCCGCCGCGAGTCGGCCCGCCAGGTCCGCGACGAACGCGTCTATCTCGTCGACGGCCCGCACCCAGGTGACCAACCCGAGCGAGCGCGCCTCGTCGGCGTCGATGGTCTCGGCCAGCAGCACCAGACGCTTGGCCTGCTGCAGGCCTACCAGTTTCGGCAGCAACCAGGAGCCGCCGAGGTCGACGGACAGCCCGCGTTTTGAGAACACTTGGCAGAAGCGCGATTCGGGCGTCGCCACCACGAGATCACAGCCGAGCGCGAGGTTCCATCCAGCGCCGACCGCCACCCCGTCGACCTTCGCGATGGTCGGGATGGCCAGCTCATGCAGTGCCAGCGCGACGTCGGTGAGCCGGCGCAGTTTGTGTCTGGGGTGGATGTCTTCGGGCGTGGAGATGTCCGCGCCGGAGCAGAACGCGCCGCCTGCGCCGGTGATCACCAGCGCGCGCACATCGTCACGGGCGGTGGCCCGTAGCGCGTCGGCCAGCTCGTGCCAGAGCTGCGGATTGATCGCGTTCTTGCGCTCGGGGCGGTTCAGCGTCAGCGTCCGCACGCCGTCGGCATCGGAAATCAGCAACACGCTCACGAGTACGTTGGCCCGATCACGTTATCGGCGCGCAGCCGGTCGATGTCCTCGGCGGTCAGCCCCAGTTCGTGCAGCACCGTGTCGGTGTGTTCGCCGAGGCCGGGCACCGCGCCCATGGGTTGTTCGAAGCCGCGGATCACCGGCGGCGGGCGCAGCGCCTGGATGTCGCCCTTGGGTGTGGCCACGGTGCGCCAGCGGTCCCGCGCGGTCAAGTGCGGGTGCACCACGACTTCGCTCGGCAGGTTGTAGCGGGAGTTGCCGATTCCTGCGGCGTCGGCGATCTTCTGGATTTCCGCGAGATCGTGCTGTTTGCACCAGGATCCGATGGCCTCGTCGAGGATCTCGCGGTGCGCACAGCGGCCCGGGTTGGTGGCGAACCGCGGATCGTCGGCCAGGTCGGGGCGCTCGATGATCCCCCTGGCCACCCGTTGCCATTCGCGGTCGTTGGTGGTGCCGAGCACGACGGTCTGGTCGTCGCGGGTGGCGAATGCGCCATAGGGGGCCACCGCGGGTGAGCCGACGCCGAGCGGCTCCTGGTCGATGCCGGAGTGCTGGGTGTAGGTCAGCGCGTAGCCCATGACGTCGGTCATCACGTCGAACAGGCTGAGTTCGACGGCGGGCGCGGGCGTGTCTTGGGGCCGGTGGGTGCGGCCGAACAGCAGCGCCAGGATGGAGATCGCGGCGTACAGGCCGGTGCTGAAGTCCGCCATTGCGGGCCCGGGTTTGGCAGGCATCCCCGGATACCCGGTGATGGCGCAGGATCCCGATTCCGCCTGCACGAGAAGGTCGTACGCGCGCTTGTGCGAGATGGGGCCGCCGGGCCCGTACCCGTCGATTTCGACGGGGATGACGTTGGGGTGACGTTCGGCGAGATCGGCTGCGGAGATACCCATCTTCGCGGTGGCGCCGGGGGCGAGGTTCGACACGAAGGCATCGGCGCGGTCCAGCAGCCGGTGCAACAGCTCAAGGCCCGCAGCCGATTTGGTGTTGAGAGTGATCGATTCCTTGCCGCGGTTGCACCATACGAAGTGCGCGGCGAGACCACCCGGTCCGTTGACCACGTCGTCGTAGTGACGCGCGAAGTCGCCGCCGTCGGGATTCTCCACTTTGATGACGCGGGCCCCGAAGTCGGCGAGGACGCGTGTGCACATCGGCGCGGCGACGGCCTGTTCCATGGCCACGACGGTGACACCGGCAAGCGGTGCAGGTGACGTCGTCACATCACCATGCCGCCGTCGACGGGCAGCACCTGCCCGGTGATGTACGACGCGGCGTTCGAGGCCATGAACACGAAGGCGCCCGCGATCTCCGACGGCTCAGCCCACCGCTTCATCGGGATGCGGTTGCGCATGTTGGCCGCGAATTTCTCGTTGGTGCGGATGGTTTCGGTCATCGGCGTCGCCGCCAACGGGGCCAACGCGTTGACATTGATGTTCTTGGTCGCCAGTTCGCGGGCCAGCGATTTGGTGAAGCCGATGATGCCGGCCTTGGCCGCCGAATAGTTGACCTGGCCGAGCGTGCCGGTGAGGCCGGCGGCCGACGTCACGTTGACGATGCGGCCGGTGCCGTCGGTCGGGATGTACGGCAGCGCCGCCTGCGTGACGTTGAAGGCGCCCATCACATGGATGTCGAAGAGCAGTCGGAACGACTCCTGGGTGGTCTTCTCGAACATCGCAGGTTTGGTGACGCCCGCGTTGTTGATCACGACGTGCAGCGCACCGTCGGCAAGCGCCGCTGCCTGCGCCGCGGCCGCGTCGGCGGAGTCGCGGTCGGACACGTCGAGCGCGGCGGACTCGGCCCGGCCGCCCGCATCCGAAATGCGTTCGGCCACAGCGGCGGCGGCGTCCTTGTCGAGGTCGGTGACGAGCACAGCGGCGCCCGCTTCGGCCAGCGCGGTTGCCACCGCTGAGCCGATTCCGCCTGCGGCCCCGGTCACCAGGGCCGAGCGGCCGGTCAGGTCGAAATACGTCATCAGTAGCTCCTGGGTAGGCCGAGCACGTGTTCGCCGAGGAAGTTCAGGATCATCTCCTGACTGACCGGCGCGATCTTCATCAGCCGCGACTCGCGGAAGTACCTCGACACGTGGTACTCCTCGGAGTAGCCCATCCCGCCATGCAGTTGCAGGGCGCGATCGGCCGCGCCGAAGCCGGCGTCGGCACACAAGTACTTGGCCGTATTCGCCTCGCGCCCACAGGGTTTTCCGTTGTCGTACAACCAGGTTGCCTTGCGCAGCACCAACTCCGCGGCGTCGAGCCGCGCCAGGGAGTCCGCAAGCGGGAACTGCAAACCCTGGTTCATGCCGATCGGCCGGTTGAAGACGACCCGTTCGTTGCCGTACCTGACGGCCTTCTCCAGCGCCACCCTGCCGATGCCGAGCGCCTCGGCGGCGATCAACATCCGCTCGGGGTTGAGCCCGTCGAGGATGTACTTGAAGCCCTTGCCTTCCT
Organism: Mycobacterium sp. 3519A; assembly: GCF_900240945.1. Classification (NCBI taxonomy): domain Bacteria; kingdom Bacillati; phylum Actinomycetota; class Actinomycetes; order Mycobacteriales; family Mycobacteriaceae; genus Mycobacterium; species Mycobacterium sp. 3519A. Next base: position 116,959 of record NZ_OESG01000011.1, on the reverse strand, counting down.
CGCCGACGCGGTCGGAGACCGGCACGATCAGGTCGTCGATGAAAACCTCGTTGGAGCTCACCGCATTTCGGCCCATCTTGTTGATCGGCCGGATGTCGACGTGGTCGCGATTCAGATCGGTCAGGAACAGCGTCATGCCGTCGGTCTTCTTGGTCACCTCGTCGTACGGCGTGGTGCGCGTCAGCAGCAGGATCTTCTCCGACTCCAGCGCCTTGGAGATCCAGACCTTTCGACCGTTGACGCGATAGTGGTCGCCCTCGCGCTTGGCGAAAGTGGTGATGCGTGAAGTGTCAAGCCCCGCACCGGGTTCGGTGACGCCGAAGCAGACGTGCAGGTCGCCGTTGACGATTCGCGGCAACGTCGCTTTCTTGAGTTCCTCGGAGCCGTGCTTGACCACCGGCTGCATGCCGAAGATCGACAGGTGGATGGCGCTGGCACCATTCATCGCCGCGCCCGAGCGCGCGACCTCCTCGAGCAGCAGGGTGGCTTCGGTGATGCCGAGGCCGTGTCCGCCGTATTCCTCCGGGATGGTCATGCCGAGCCAGCCGCCCTTGGCGATGGCGTCGTAGAACTCCTGGGGGAATTCGTGCGCCTGGTCCTTCTGCATCCAGTAGTGGTCGTCGAACTTGCCTGCCAGCTCGGCGACGGACTTGCGGATCAGCTCCTGATCCTCGGTCAGCTCGAAACTCATCCCGCCGGGCACTGCGTCATCTCCTCAGGTCACATAGCAGTACGCCGGTGCGTGAAACGGTCCATTCGCACCGGCGCACTTCACACTAGAAACTACGACTTAGTCCTTATTGCCGGTCAACTCCTTGGCATTCGCGGCGAAGTCCGCGAAGTTCGCGCCGCCATGCTCGTGCTTGGACAGCGCCTGGATGGAGACGTCGTGGCCCTCGGCGGCCTTGCGCAGCGCGCCGACCGTGGCCTGCTCCTTCGAGATGTGGGTGAACGGGTCCCAGTGATACCAGCGCATCGCGTTTTCGAAGGTCATCTTGTTGACCTCGTCGTCGGGGACATTGTTGGCGGTCAACACCTCGTGCAGCTGCTCAGGCGCCCCCGGCCACATGCTGTCGGAGTGTGGGTAGTCGGCTTCCCAGCAGATGTTGTCGATACCGATCTCGTTGCGCAGTTTGACCCCCACCGGATCGGAGATGAAACAGGTCAAGAAGTGCTCCCGGAACACCTCCGAGGGCAGCTTGCCCTTGAAGTCCTGGCCGGTCCAGGTGGAATGCATCTCATAGGTGCGATCCGCACGCTCCAAAAAGTAGGGAATCCAGCCGGTACCACCCTCACTCAACGCGACCTTGAGATCGGGGTACTTCTTGATCGGCTTGGACCACAACAAATCCGCCGCGGCCTGCACGATGTTCATCGGCTGCAAAGTGATCATCACATCCATCGGCGCATCCGGCGCGGTGATCGCCAACCGGCCCGACGACCCGATATGCACATTCATCACCGTGTCGGTATCCACCAACGCCTCCCACAACGGCGTCCAGTAATCATCATGAAACGACGGATACCCCATCGCGGCCGGATTCTCGGTGAACGTCAACGCATGCACACCGCGTTTGGCGTTGCGGCGCACCTCGGCCGCGCACGCTTCGGCGTCCCAGATCACCGGCAGACACATCGGAATGAACCGCGCCGGATACTGCCCGCACCACTCCTCGACATGCCAATCGTTGTAGGCCTGCAACAACGCCAACGAAAACTGCGGATCCTCAGTGGCGAACAACCGGCCGGCGAAACCCGGAAACGACGGAAAGCAGATCGAGCCCAGAATGCCTCCGGCATTCATGTCCTTGACCCGCTCATCGACCTTCCAACACCCCGGCCGGATCTCATCCAAACCCTGCGGCTCCAGCCCGTACTCCTCCTTCGGCCGACCCGCAACCGCATTGAGCGCCACATTCGGGATCACCACATCACGGAACTGCCAAGTATCCGAACCATCCGGGTTATGCACCAACCGCGGCGCCTCATCCAAATACTTCTTCGGCAGATGATTCTTGAACATGTCCGGCGGCTCGACCACATGGTCATCCACGCTGATCAGAATCATGTCCTCTTTATTCATGCCTGTTCCTTCCGTCGGCGCCGGAGCACCGTTGGACCAGTGATGTTCTCTATCTCAGGAAACTACCTTCTCATACAGCGAGAATCAATGTCCGTAACCGGGCACATAGGCCGCAGGCAGCACCGTTGCGCCCGCGCGGGCGCGTCGGTGACCGGCGGTTCTGATTGCTCGCATTGACCAATTGCCGAAAAGGTGGAAACCTATTGGCAAATAATGAGAATCTGATTCTCGCGAGTGAGAGGAGACGGTCCGTGCGGGTATCCCCGCTGCCGGCGGAGGAGTGGGACGACGCTGTCGACCACGCCCTGTCTGGCCTGCTGCCCCCTGAGCGCCGCAATCCCGAGGCCGCGGGCAACCTGCTGGCCACGCTCGTCCGGCATCCGAAGCTGACCCGGGCCTTCCTGCGTTTCAACAGCCACCTGCTGTACTCGTCGACGCTGTCGGCGCGCCTGCGAGAGCTCGCGGTGCTGCGCGTCGCGCACGTGCACGGGTCCGAGTACGAGTGGAACCACCACGTCCGGATGGGCAAGGAAGCCGGACTCACCGACGAGGTGATCGACGGTATCCAGCACGGCGAGGCGTCCGACGGACTCGACCAGGCCGTATTGCGCGCCGTCGACGAACTCCAAGACAAATCGGTGATCTCGGACGCGACGTGGGCGTCGCTCTCGGAGCATCTCGATGAGCGACAGCGGATGGATCTCGTCTTCACGATCGGCTGCTATGGCGCACTTGCCATGGCCATCAACACCTTTGGCGTAGAACCCGACCAGGAGAGGTAGTTCAACAGTGGCATTCTTCCCGAAACCGGCAGCCGGTAGCTGGACAGAGAACTGGCCGGAGCTCGGCACCGCGCCCGTCGACTACACGGATTCGATCGACCCAGAGCAGTGGAAGCTCGAGCAGCAGGCGATCTTCAGAAGGTGCTGGCTGAACGTCGGCCGCATCGAACGGCTGCCCAAGAAGGGCAGCTACTTCACCCGCGAGATGCCGTCGGCAGGCGTAGGAACCTCGGTGATCATCGTCAAGGACGGCGAGAACGAGGTGCGCGCCTTCTACAACATGTGCCGCCACCGCGGAAACAAGCTGGTGTGGAACGACTATCCGGGCGAGGAAGTGTCCGGTACGTGCCGCCAGTTCACCTGCAAGTACCACGCTTGGCGCTACTCCTTGAAGGGCGATCTGACCTTCGTTCAGCAGGAGGGCGAGTTCTTCGACCTGAACAAGGCCGACTACGGCCTGGTTCCGGTGCGCTGCGAAGTGTGGGAAGGCTTCATCTTCATCAACTTCGACAACGATGCCGAACCGCTCGTCGACTATCTCGGCGACTTCGCGAAAGGTCTGGAGGGCTATCCCTTCCACGAAATGACCGAAACGTATTCGTACCGAGCCGAAGTCAACTCGAACTGGAAGCTGTTCATCGACGCGTTCGTCGAGTTCTACCACGCGCCGGTCCTGCACATGAAGCAGGCGGTCAAAGAGGAAGCCGAGAAGCTGGCCAGCTACGGCTTCGAGGCCCTGCACTACGACATCAAGGGCCGCCACTCGATGATCTCGTCATGGGGCGGAATGAGTCCGCCGAAGGACGAGAGCATGGTCAAGCCCATCGAACGGGTGCTGCACAGCGGGTTGTTCGGCCCGTGGGACCGGCCGAAGATCAAAGGCATTCTGCCTGACGAATTGCCGCCTGCCGTCAATCCGTCACGCCATCACGCCTGGGGTCAGGACTCGTTCGAGTTCTTCCCGAACTTCACGCTGCTGTTGTGGGCGCCGGGCTGGTACCTCACTTACCACTACTGGCCCACCGACGTGGACAAGCACATCTTCGAGTGCACGCTGTACTTCGTCCCGGCCACGAACACCCGCGAGCGACTTGCACACGAACTGGCGGCGGTCACCTTCAAGGAGTACGCGTTCCAGGACGCGAACACTCTGGAGGCCACCCAGACGATGATCAATACCCGGGTGGTCAAGGAATTCCCGTTGTGCGATCAGGAGATTCTGCTGCGTCACCTGCACAAGACAGCGTGGGACTACGTGAACGCCTACAAGAAGGAGAAGGGTCTGACCAACGGCCAGACCCCAGCCACGGCCGCCGAGAAGGACGCGATCAATGCCTAAGTTGCCCGAGGAGTTCGCCGACCTCGAACGGTTCACCGACTGGTGCCTGCCCACCGAGGAAGAGCGCTACCAGAAGCGGTTGTCCTCGACCATGGCCGAGATGCAGGAGTTCTACGACGCCGCGTTCCCGCGACTCGAGGCCGTGATGGAGTACTGCGACGCCAGGTTCCCGTTGGACGGCATGCCCGACGACGCCAAGGCGCTCATCCACATGATGCAGTCACTGGTGAACGTGTCGTTCCCGATCGAGGTGTGGAAACAGCCCCGCGTACTCGACAGTGGCGCAACATACATCACATGCATCAAGGAGCCGGTGGTCTGAACGTGCACAACACCCCGCCGAAACTACGGTTCCTGATGGAATTCGGCGGAAATCCGTCAACAACCGTAGTCTCGGCGCGATCATGCTGACCCTGAAGGCGGCCGGTCTGCTCGACGTCGACGCCGGCGAGATCGTCCGGCCCGGGATCGTTCGGGTCGAAGGCGACCGGATCGTCGGCGTCGGAGGCGCCGCAGACGGTGACGTCATCGATCTCGGCGACGCGATCCTGCTGCCCGGCCTGATGGACATGGAGGTCAACCTCCTGATGGGCGGGCGCGGCGAGAACCCCGGCCTGTCGCAGGTGCAGGACGATCCGCCGACCCGCATGCTACGCGCGGTGGGCAACGCCAGGCGCACGCTGCGCGCGGGCTTCACCACTGTGCGCAACCTCGGATTGTTCGTCAAGACAGGCGGTTACCTGCTCGACGTCGCGCTGAGCAAGGCGATCGACGCAGGCTGGATCGACGGGCCGCGGGTGATCCCCGCCGGCCATGCGATCACCCCGACCGGTGGGCATCTCGACCCGACGATGTTCGCGGCGTTCATGCCAGGCGCGCTTGAACTGACGGTCGAAGAGGGCATCGCCAACGGCGTCGACGAGATCCGCAAGGCCGTGCGCTATCAGATCAAGCACGGCGCGCAGTTGATCAAGGTCTGCGTTTCAGGTGGGGTGATGTCGCTGACCGGTGAGGCCGGCGCACAACACTATTCGGACGAGGAACTGCGCGCCATCGTCGACGAGGCGCACCGCCGTGGGCTCAAGGTGGCAGCCCACACGCACGGTGCCGAGGCGGTCAAACACGCCATCGAGTGCGGCATCGACTGCATCGAGCACGGCTTCCTGATGGACGACGAAGCCATGAAGATGATGGTGGACAACGACCGGTTCCTGGTCACCACCCGACGGCTGGCGGAGGCCATGGACGTATCCAAGGCGCCAAAAGAGTTGCAGGACAAGGCCGCCGAAATGTTTCCCAAGGCGCGCACGTCGATCAAGGCAGCCTACGAGGCGGGCGTGAAGATCGCCGTCGGCACCGACGCGCCCGCGATCCCGCACGGCCGCAACGCCGACGAACTGGTCACGCTGGTCGAGTGGGGCATGCCCGCCGACGCGGTGCTGCGCGCCGCCACCGCGGTCGCCGCGGACCTGATCGACAAACCGGACCTGGGCCGCATCGCCGAGGGCAATCTCGCCGACATCATCGCGGTGCCCGGCGATCCACTGGCGGATATCAGCGTTACACGGGATGTCAACTTTGTAATGAAGGGCGGTAAGGTCTTCAAACATGAGCAGTCGAATTGAGGATCTGGTCGAGATCCAGCAGACCCTCGCCAAGTACGCGGTGACGATCACGCAGGGCGATATCGACGGGCTGATTTCGGTGTTCACCCCAGACGGCACCTACAGTGCGTTCGGCTCCACCTATACGCTGGCCCGCTTCCCCGAACTGGTCGACGCCGCGCCCAAGGGGTTGTTCATGACGGGCACCGCGCTGATCAACCTCGATCCCGACGACCCGGACGCCGCCACCGGAACCCAACCGCTGTGCTTCATCGAACACTCCAAGCACGACATGCGCATCGGCTATTACAACGACACCTACGTCCGCACCGAAGACGGCTGGCGGCTGAAAACCCGTGCCATGACCTTCATTCGGCGTAGCGGCGACCACGACTCCGGCCGCCCCCACGCGATCGGTAGGCCGGAAGCAGGATGACGGGCGACCTGTACGACCCCGTCGCATTCCGCACCGCACTAAGGGAATGGCTCAACGAGAACGACCTCACTCCCCCGCCGGGTGACGACTCCCTCGACGCGCACCAGACACAGCACCTTCGCGTGCTGAAGGCGTTGTACGACGCGGGTTGGATGCGGTACGGCTGGCCGGAATCGGCAGGCGGCCTGGGCGGCCCCGACATCCTGCGCGCGATCGTCGGCGAAGAGATCGTCGGACGCGGAATCGACCATCCCGGGCCGTATTCGATGCTCGACGTGCTGACCCCGACAATGATCGACTACGCGCGGCCGGAATTGGCCGCCGAGATGGTGCCGCGGCTGCTGTCCGGCGAGGAATCGTGGTGTCAAGGCTTCTCCGAACCGGGCTCCGGCAGCGATCTGGCGTCGCTGAGCACCCGCGCCATCCAAGACGGCGATCAGTGGATCGTCAACGGCCAGAAGGTGTGGACCAGCTTCGCCCAGTACGCCACCCGGTGCATCCTGCTGACCCGCACCGGTGACGCAGACACCCCCAACCACGAGGCACTCACCGCGTTCTTCGTCGATCTGGACAGTCCCGGCGTCACGGTGCGTCCATTGCGCACCATGCACGACGTCGACGAGTTCTGCGAGGTGTACTTCGACGACGTGGCGGTGCCCGCGAACCGGATGCTCGGCAACCCCGGCGACGGTTGGCGGCTGGCCATGGATTTGCTGCCCTACGAGCGCTCGACGTGCTTCTGGCAGCGCGTCGCGTACCTCTACTCGCGGTTCGACGCGCTGATCGACGAGGTGAAACGGCAAGGGCAGAGCGTGGATTCGGATCTGGGCGAGACGTATCTGGCGCTGCACACCCTGCGCTGCCGGTCCAGGGCCACCCAGCACCGACTCGGCGACGGCCACAAGCTCGGTCCCGACACCTCGATCGACAAGGTGTTACTGGGCAGCGCAGAACAGCGACTCTTCGACACCGCGCGCGATCTGCTGCCCGGCGCCGTTGAACTCGACGAAACCCCATGGCGCACCGAGTATCTGTACTCGCGGGCGGCCACCATCTACGGCGGCACCGCCGAAGTGCAGCGCAACATCATCGCCCGCCGACTGCTGGACCTCGGGAAGGAGTGAAGGTGACCGAGAACTCCGAACTCGATCTCCTCGAGGACGGGCTGCGCAAGACCATGCTCTCAGCGTCCGGCACCGATCTGGATGCCGCCCTGGCGGACATGGGCTGGGCCGACATGCTGTCCGACATGCCGGACGCAGCGATCCCGCTGGTGTTCCGGCTGCTCGGCGAAACCGGTTCGCACGCTTCGGTTATCAACGACGTGCTGCTCGAGACCATCGGCGGTCTGCCCGGCGGGACACCGCCCATGCCGTACGCCGGCGGCGGATGGGTGGTGTGGGAACGCTCGAACAGCGTCGACTCGACACTTGGCGGGCTGCCGCTACGACGCGTGCCCGACGGCGAGTTGATGCGGATGGGCGAAGCCCGCCGGGCGCTGGGCTGGTGGCTGGTGGGCTCGGCGAGGGCGATGCTGAGCCTGGCCCGCCAGCACGCGCTCGACCGGGTTCAGTTCGGTCGGCCGATCGCGTCGTTCCAAGCGGTCCGGCACAGGCTGGCCGAGACGTTGGTGGCCATCGAGGGCGCAGAAGCGACGCTGATCCTGCCGGGCACAGAGAGTCCCGACCTGAGCGCGATGCTGGCCAAAGCGGCCGCGGGCAAGGCCGCACTGACCGCCGCACGGCACTGCCAGCAGGTGCTCGGCGGCATCGGCTTCACCGCTGAACACGACCTGCACCGGCACGTGAAGCGGGCGCTGGTGATCGACGGATTGCTCGGCAGCGCAAAGGAACTCACCCGCCGGGCCGGGGCGGGGCTGCGGGCGCGCGGATCGGCACCAAGGCTGGCCGAGCTCTAACCCGTGATGTAACCCTTCCTGCGCGCGAGTGACCGTGTCTGTACGGCGACACGCCGGTGAGCGCGTACATTTTGGGGTCGCTCGGCGGGAGGGGCGAGGCTATTTGATGTTGGCCTTCATCTCGTCGAGGTTCACCAACACCGGCCACCCGCCGACACTCAGCGCGTTGCCGTGGCCGGTCTGGTGAATGTCGAACACCGACTGGATGGCCGCGTAGAACCCCTGCACATCAAGAGTCTGGTTGACGGCGCGCTTGGCCTGGCGCAGCGCGAACGGCGGCATCTTGGCGATCTGCTCGGCCAAGGCGCGGGTCTCGGAATCGAGCTCGGCCCGCGACACGACACGGTTGACCATGCCGGTGCTCAGCACCTCTTCGGCTGTCATCGAGCGGCCGGTGAACAGGATCTCCTTCGCCTTTCGCGGCCCCAATTCCCAAGTATGCCCGTGATATTCGACGCCGCCGATGCCCATCAGCACGACCGGGTCGGAGAACTGCGCGTCGTCGGCGGCGATGATCAGGTCACACGGCCAGCACAACAGCAGTCCACCTGAGATGCACCGGCCCTGGACCGCGGCGATCGACGGCTTGGGGACGTTACGCCAACGCAGGGTGTACTCGAGATACCGCTTGGCCTCGTGCTGGATGATGAAGTCGAGCGTGATCTTGTCCGGCACCGGCCCGCCGCCCCGCAGATCATGTCCCGCAGAGAAGTGCTTTCCGTTGGCGCGCAGGATGATCACCGCGACATCGGGGTCCTCGGCAGCGCGGGTCCAGGCGGCGTCGAGTTCGTCGAGCAGTTCCGGATTCTGCGCGTTGGCGGCTTCCGGCCGGTTCAGTGTGATGGTGCCGATGCGATCGGCGACCTCGTAGTCGATGTACACGGTCATTCCTCAATTTCGGGGCAAGCCCAGCCCTCGCTGGGCGATGATGTTTCGCTGGATTTCCGAAGTGCCGCCGGCGATGGTGCCGCCGAATGACCGGACGTAGCGCTCGAACCAGCCGCTGCGGTACAAGTCGAGATGGTGCGCGCTGTACGGGCCCGACATCGCGGGATGCACCAGGGCGTCAGCGCGCGAGGCGCTCATAGCGTGTTCGGACGCCGTCTGTGAGGCTTCCGACCCGAACAGCTTGAGCACCGACAGCGCGGCGGGATCCTCGTCGCCGCGCGCCGCGCGCGCCAACGCGATCGACCCCATCAACCGCAACGCCTGGTTGTCCATCACCAGCGTGGCGTACCGGTCACGGTTGAGGGCAGTGGCCGGCCGGAAGTCCTCCACCAACTCCTGCAGTCGGTCGGCGTAACTCAGCCACAACATGTTTCGTTCGTGCCCCAGCGAGCCGCTGGCCACCCGCCAGCCCTCGTTCAGCGGTCCGACCAGATTCTCGGCGGGCACCCGCACGTCGTTGAAGAAGACCTCGTTGAAGTCCAGATCGTCGCGGTCGCACGCGGACGCGAACGGGCGACGGACCACACCGGGTAGGTCCGTCGGAATCATCAGTGCGCTGATCCCCTTGTGCTTGGCGGCATTCGGATCGGTGCGAACAAAAGTCAGCAGCACATCCGCGTCGTGGGCACCCGACGTCCACACCTTCTGCCCGTTGACGACGAAGTGGTCGCCGTCTGACTCGGCCCGCGTGCGCAGCGACGCCAGATCGGAGCCCGCCCCGGGTTCGCTCATCCCCAGCGAGGCCGTCATCTCCGCGCGCAGGATGGGCACCGCCCACCGTTGTTGTTGTTCCGGCGTGCCGAAGGAGATCAGCGACGCGGAGATGATGCCGACGCCCTGCGGATTGAACGTCAGATATACGCGGCGACGTGCCAGTTCTTCCTGGTGCACGTACTGCTGCAACAACGTTGCGTTTCGGCCGCCGAACTCGGGTGGATAGCCGGGCAACAACCAGCCGTGGTCGAACATCAACCGTTGCCAGCGCCGCGCCCACTGCGGCACGTGACTGCTCGATCGCGACCGCGCCAGCGCCTCGGCCTCGGAGGGAAGGTGCTCGTCCAGGAAGGCCGCGAACTCCGCGCGGAAGGCCTCGACGTCAGCGTCGAAGGTCAATTGCACACGGCGCTCCCGGGAAGAAAAATCCAAAGGCTACTGTTATCTCCAAAATGAGAATACTATTCTCATGATGAGAAAGTTACAATCTCTGGCACGTAAACCGCGAGGGGGTCGAGGACCGCGATGGCAAGGCGTTCTCCGGTACAGTCAGTGCATGTTCTCCCCAATCGGCCTGGATCCGAGCCGCCGGTGACCAGTCCCAGCGAAGAACCCGCCTGGAAGCAACGCGCGGTCGAGCGATCGATCAAGACAGCGAAGCTCCGGGCCGCACAGCGCGTTCAGCGGTTCCTCGACGCCGCCCAGGCGATCATCATCGAAAAGGGCAGCACCGACTTCACCGTCCAAGAGGTCGTCGACCGTTCGCGGCAGTCCCTACGCAGCTTCTACCTGCAGTTTGATGGTAAGCACGAACTGCTGCTCGCGTTGTTCGAGGACGCTCTGAGTCGCTCCGCCGATCAGATCCGGGCCGCCACATCGAGCCAGAAAGACCCCCTCGAACGCCTCAAAGTCGCCGTCCAGCTGCTGTTCGAGTCCTCGCGGCCCGACCCGACGGCAAAGCGGCCGCTGTTCACCGACTTCGCACCCCGGCTACTTGTCTCCCATCCGTCCGAGGTCAACATCGCCCACGCACCGCTGTTGGCGCTGCTCACCGAGCTGATGGAAGCGGCGGCCGAGGCCGGCCAATTGCGCCAGGGCATCAATCCCAAGCGGATGGCCGCGATGACGATGCAGACCGTGATGTTCGTCTCGCAGCACAGCGGCGAGCCTGAGGACGGCGCCGGCCACCCGATCACCGCGGACGAAGTCTGGGACTTCTGCTCCCACGGATTCGCCGCCAGCTAGCGCGAGAATTACGTTCTCATAGCCGTAGAATCGGGCTTACACTGGCGTGCGTGTCCGATCTCTGGCCCGATCTGCTCGCGTGCCTTGATCTTGACCCGGTCACCGGCGGCGACGGGGTCACCGAGTTCGAGGGCCGCAATCAGCAGCTGGAATACCACCGGATTTTCGGCGGGCAACTGCTCGCACAGTTCATCCGGATCGCGTCGACGGTATGTCCGGACAAGGTCGTCAAGTCACAGCACGCGGTGTTCGCCCGCGAAGGCACCGCCGACGAACCCGTCCGCTATCAGGCCACCCGGCACCACGAGGGCCGCTCTTTCGCCACCGTGACCATCACCGCCCGGCAGAGCCGCGGGGTGGTCGCGACATCGTCGGTCTGCATGCACGTCGTGGAGGACGGCCCGTCCCGCCAATCCGTCGCCGACGCACCCGAAGTCCTGGGCCCCGAGCATCGAATCGCGCTCGACCTCATCCCGTGGGAAAGCCGAACGACGGTGGACCTCAACGCCACAACGACCGGTCCGCCGGAGTTCGAAGTGTGGATGCGCACGCCCGCCGTTGACACGGACCTGGCGCAGGCGCTGGCCGCCTACAGCACCGACCTCACTCTCATCGGCACGGCCCTGCGGCCGATGGCCGGGGTCAGCCAGCGCGGCAACGGAACATGGTTCACCTCCGCGGTCACGTCCCACACCATGTGGTTTCATCGCCCCTTCCGCACGGATTCCTGGTTCCTGCTGCGGCAGCACAGCCCGGTGCTGGCGCACGGGCGCAGCTTCGGCAGGGGCGACATCCTGACCGAGGACGGCACACTGGTCGCCTCCTACGGCCAGGAAGCCCTCCTGCGTTTCCCAGGCGAATAGGCGAACCCGTTGCGGCACAACACAACCCCCGATCACCCTGTTGAGAAGCGAATTCTTCTAAGCGGAGAGCTTAAGTTGCGAAAAAGGAGTCCGTTGTTGACACCCGCGGGGACCCGGTGCCAGAGTTGTGAGACAAATGCAGTACATATGTCTTACGCCTCCGGGATGCAGCGAAAGGCAACACCGTGACGATCAGTGCGGAGAACTCCGACGTGCAGGACACCGCGACAGCGGACGAGTTGTATTACGACCCGTACAGCGTCGACCTCAACATGAACCCGTACCCGGTGTTCGCCCGCATCCGCGAAGAAGCGCCGCTGTACTACAACGACAAGCACGACTTCTACGCATTGAGTCGTTTCGACGATGTCAACAAAGCGCTCATCGACCACGAGACATTCATCTCCGGCCGCGGCGCGTTGCTCGAGATCATCAAGTCCGGCATGGAAATCCCGCCCGGCACATTGATTTTCGAGGATCCGCCGATCCACAACATCCACCGCAACCTACTGTCGCGGATGTTCACCCCCCGCAAGGTGCTAGCCCTGGAACCACAGATCCGTGAGTTCACCGCCCGGTGCCTGGACCCGCTGATGGGCACGGGCCGTTTCGATTTCGTCAACGACCTCGGTGAGCAGATGCCCATGCGGGTGATCGGGATGCTGCTCGGCATTCCGGAAGAAGACCAGCGCCGGGTCACCGACCACGGTGAAGCCACCCTGCAGAACAAGGAAGTGGAACTGCTGGCCACCGGCGAGGTGTTCGCCGAGTTCATCGACTATCGCACCGAGCACCCCTCTGACGACATCATGACCGATCTGCTCAATGCCGAATTCACCGACGAGACCGGCACTTTGCGGCGACTACGGCGCGACGAACTGCTGATGTACCTGACCGTCGTCGCCACGGCGGGCGCAGAAACCACCACCCGGCTGATCGGCTGGGCAGGCAAGACGTTGGCCGAACACCCCGACCAACGTCGCGAACTGGCCGAGAATCCCGCGCTGATCCCACAGGCGATCGAGGAGATCCTGCGCTGGGAACCGCCCGCGCTCCAGATCGCGCGATACGTCACCCGCGATGTCGAGTACCACGGTCAGACGGTGCCGGAAGGATCCGCAATGCTGATGCTGGTCGGTGCCGCCAACCGTGACCACCGCCGCTTCCCGCCGGACGGCGACGTGTTCGACATTCATCGAGAGCAGCACTCGCACATGACATTCGGGGCTGGGACTCACTTCTGCATGGGCAATGCGCTGGCCCGTCTCGAGGGCCGTATCGCGCTCGAGGAGATTCTCAAGAGGTTCCCGACCTGGGAGGTGGACTGGCCGAACGCTCGTCCGTCGCAGACGACCGCCGTCCGCGGCTGGGAGTCCATGCCCACTTTCATTTGACAACCGACAGAAAACAACCATCAGTAAAGGGACGACAGACATGGCAGGACGTGTAGAGGGCAAGGTCGCTTTCATCACCGGTGCGGCACGTGGGCAGGGCCGCGCGCATGCGGTGCGGTTGGCCCAGGAGGGCGCCGACATCATCGCCGTCGACATCTGCAAGAAGATCGACACCGTCGACCTGATCGCCGCCTCCACGCCGGAGGATCTGGCCGAGACCGCCGATCTGGTCAAGGGCCACAACCGGCGTATCTATACCGCCGAGGTCGACGTCCGCGACTACGACGCGCTCAAAGCCGCCGTCGACACCGGCGTCGAACAACTCGGCCGCCTCGACATCATCGTGGCCAACGCGGGCATCGGCAACGGCGGCCAAACCCTGGACAAGACCAGCGAAACCGACTGGACCGCCATGATCGACATCAACCTGGGCGGGGTATGGAAGACCGTGAAAGCCGGTGTGCCACACATCCTCGAGGGCGGGCGCGGCGGCTCCATAATCTTGACCAGCTCAGTGGGTGGGCTCAAGGCCTACCCGCACACCGGCCACTACGTCGCGGCCAAACATGGTGTGGTGGGCCTGATGCGCACCTTCGCCGTCGAACTCGGTGCGCAGAACATCCGGGTCAACTCGGTGCACCCGACCAACGTGAACACCCCGCTGTTCATGAACGAACCCACCATGAAACTGTTCCGCCCCGACCTGGAGAACCCGGGCCCCGACGACATGAAGGTCGTCGGCCAGCTGATGCACACGCTGCCGATCGGCTGGGTCGAGCCCGAGGACATCGCCAACGCGGTGCTGTTCCTGGCATCCGACGAAGCCCGCTACATCACCGGCGTCACCCTGCCGGTCGACGGGGGCAGCTGCCTCAAATAACGTGCGACTAGCTCGCTGAAAGCGACACGATCTTGCCCGTCGCGGTGCTTCGATAGACCGCGGGGGGTGGAACGTGAAGCGACTCAACGGCATGGACGCCATGCTGCTGTACAGCGAAACGCCGAATCTGCACACGCACACGCTCAAGGTGGCCGTCGTGCATGCCGCCGAGTTCGACGGCGAGTTCACTTTCGACGTCTTCCGCCGCACCATCGCGCGGCGACTGCACCTGCTGGACCCGCTGCGCTACCGACTCGTCGACATCCCGTGGAAGCTGCACCACCCGATGTGGCTGCAGGACTGCCCGGTCGACCTCGACTACCACCTGCGACGCGTCCCGGTGCCCGCACCCGGCGGGCGCAGAGAGCTCGACAAGGTGATCGGTGAGATCGCCAGCACCCCGTTGGACCGATCGAAACCACTGTGGGAGTTCCATTTCGCCGAAGGCATGACCGACGACCGGTTCGCACTGATCGGCAAGGTGCACCACACACTGGCCGATGGAGTCGCATCGGCCAACCTGCTGGCCAGGCTGATGGACCTGGCAGGCCCGTCGCAGGACGAGCACGACGACTATCCCGTCTGCGAACCGCCCACCAGGCGCCGGTTGCTCTGGGCAGCGCAACTCGACCACTGCCGCAACATCGCCGCATTACCTGCGCTGCTGCGCGATGCGGCGCAGGGGGCGACGCGGGTCCGTCGAAGAGCACGCGAGCGCGACGACGATGCCGATATGGCCAAGATGTTCAAGGCCCCGCCGACGTTCCTCAACCACATCGTCTCCCCCGCACGGACATTCGCAACAGCATCGCTGTCGTTGGCCGACGTCAAGGAGACCGCCAAACACCTCGGCGTCACCTTCAACGACGTCGTGTTGGCGATGGCGGCAGGCGGCCTGCGCGAGTTGCTGCTGCGCTACGACGGACGCGCGGATCAGCCCATCCTCGCCTCCGTCCCCGTCAGCACCGACCGGTCCCCGGACCGGATCACCGGCAACGAGATCAGCGGCCTTGCCGTGTCGCTGCCGGTGCACATCGACGATCCGCTGCAGCGGGTGAAGTTGACCGCCCTCGCGGCGACCAGGGCGAAGGAAGACAACGAGTTGTTGGGACCGCGTCTGCACGGCCGGCTGATGGAGTATCTGCCGCCGCCGCTGACTCCAGCCCTGTTCCGATGGCAGTCGAGACGCGCGTCGCGCAACAAGATCATGAACGTCGCGGTGTCCAACGTGCCGGGGCCGCGACAGCGCGGGCACATCGGCGGCGCGCCGGTCAGCGAAATCTATTCCGTCGGAGTGCTTTCCGCGGCCAGTGCATTCAACATGACGTTCTGGAGCTACGTCGACCAACTCGACATCGCGGTGTTGTCCGATGACCGCACCTTCAACGACACGCACGAGGCGACGGACGCGATGATCCACGCGTTCGGCGAGATCCGCCGCGCGTGCGGACTGGCCGACGCGAGAACCGTCGACACCGCAATGGCCCCTGCGAAGGCAGGCGGCTAACCCAGCACCGGGAACCGGCGCTCGCGGGCGAGTTCGTCGAGCGCCTGCTGCATCACCGCGCGGACGTGCAAATCCACCTCGTCGATGTCCGGGTCGTCACCGAACTCGGCGGTGATGTCGATGGGATCGAGTACCCGCGTGACGATCTTCGACGGCAGCGGGAGGTTCGGCGGGAAGATCGCCGACAATCCGAACGGGAAGCCGAAGCTGATCGGCAATATCGCCATGCGCGCCTTTGTCAGACCCAACCGACGGGCAATGGAATCGCCTCTGGCGAGGAACAATTGGGTCTCCTGCGCGCCGATCGAGACCATCGGCACGATCGGCACCCCGGTTTGGATGGCGGTCCTGACGTAGCCCGTGCGGCCGGCGAAGTCGATCACGTTCTCCGTGAACGTTGGCCGGTACGAGTCGTAATCACCGCCGGGGAACACCAATACCAGGGCGCCGTCGCGCAATGCCTTGGCCGCGTTCTCCCGACTGGCTTCGATGACTCCGGCACGGCGCAACCAGTCCCCGATGTTGGCGATGAACACGCCGTAGTGCGCCAGCGTGTACACCGGCCGGTCGAATCCGAACGCGTCGTAGAACGCCGGCGCGAAGATCAGTACATCGGGCGTGAACATGCCGCCGGAGTGGTTCGAGACCAGCAGCGCCCCACCGGCCTTCGGGATCGACTCCAGACCACGCACCTCGGCCCGGAAGTACCGCTTGACCAAAGGCCCCAGTCGACTGGCGATCTGCCGAGTGAACGTCGGGTCCCACTTGGCGGTCTCTGGCTGGTTCCCCCGGCTGCTGCTCATGCCTGACCTGTTCCCCAAGTCGTTCCCCCAGAATCCGAGTATGCTACTCTCGCAAAAAGAGAATACCATATCCGCAGCTAGGAGCGCATTTGCCTGACACAGTGCTGGTCACGGGCGGCTTCGGACTGGTGGGCTCGGAAACCGTCAAGCGCCTGGCCGCAGACGGCCGCCGCGTGGTCGGCGCCGACCTCGATACGCCCGCGAACCGCAAAGCGGCCGCCAAGCTGCCCACCGGCGTCGAGGCCCGTTGGGCCGACCTGACAGACCCGCAGCAGGCGCAGCGCCTCATCGCAGACGTCGCCCCGGCGGCGATCATCCATCTGGCGGCGATCATTCCGCCTGCGATCTACCGCAATCCGAAACTCGCGCGACGCGTCAATGTCGATGCGACCGCCACCCTCGTCCGCATCGCCGAAGCGCAGCCGACGCCCCCGCGCTGGGTGCAGGCGTCGAGCAATGCGGTGTTCGGCGCGCGCAACCCCCATCGGTTCAGGGCGCCATTGGGCGCGGATGAACCCATGAAGGCGTCAGATCTCTACAGTGCGCACAAGATCGAGGCCGAGCAGATCGTCCGGTCATCGCGCCTCGACTGGGTCGTGCTCCGACTCGGTGGCGTGATGTCGGTCGACCCGTCCGCCATGCCGCTCGACGCCGACGCGGCGTACATCGAGAGCGCTCTGCCCGCAGACAACCATGTGCACATGGTCGACGTGCGCGATGTCGCGTTCGCGTTCGCCGCGGCGACCACCGCCGATGTCGTCGGCGAGATCCTGCTGATCGCCGGTGACGACTCGCACAAGATGCAGTACAGCGACGTCGGGTCGGCGCTGTCCGAAGCGCGCGGGATCAAGGGCGGTCTGCCCAAGGGTCGGCCGGGCAACCCCGACAACGACGACGACTGGTTCGTCACCGAGTGGATGGACACCACGCGCGGGCAGGAAGCCCTGCAGTTCCAGCATCATTCGTGGCCGGACATGCTCGCGGAGATGCGCGCGAATGCCGGATGGACGCGGTACGTGCTGCCGTTCTTCGCCCCCCTCATTCGGGCGGTCCTGCAGCGGCTCGGCGCCTACTGGAAGCAACCCGGGCAGTACGCCGATCCGTGGGGCGCGATCCGCCGCAAGTTGGGAGAGCCGGGCCCCGACAAGCCGTAGTGTTCGCGGCGTGGAGAGTTTCGAAGGGCGCGCAACAGTAATCACCGGTGGAGCGAACGGCATCGGCTTCGCCACGGCGCGAGAGTTCGCCCGTCGCGGCGCGCGGGTGATGATCGCCGACATCGACCGGGGCGCACTGGACAGTGCGGTGTCGACGCTGCGCGGGGACGGCGTCGACGCCCACGGCGTCGTCTGCGACGTGCGCAAGCTCGACGACGTGACCAATCTCGCCGACGAGGCGTTCCGCGTCTACGGCGAAGTGCACGTGGTGTTCAACAACGCCGGCATCGCGTACGCGGGCCCGATCGCCGAAACCAGCCACGACGACTGGCGGTTCGTCATCGACGTCGACCTGTGGGGCCCGATCCACGGCGTCGAGGCGTTCCTGCCCCGGCTGATCGCCCAAGGCGGCGACAGTCACATCGTGTTCACGTCGTCGTTCGCCGGGTTGATTCCCAACGTCGGGCTGGGACCGTACTGCGTGGCGAAGTACGGCGTCGTCGCGCTCGCCGAAACCCTGGCTCGCGAGGTGCGGCCGAACGGCATCGGGGTGACAGTGCTGTGCCCGATGATCGTGGAGACCAACCTGCTGGCCAACACCGAACGCGTGCGCAGTTCGGATTACGGCCCGGCCACGCCCTCGGCCGCCGAGTCGGTTCAGCAACTCGCCTCCGATCCCACCGACGACTCGGTGCTCGCCGTCGACGACGTGGCGCGGTTGACGGCCGACGCGATCCTGACCAACCGCCTCTACGCGCTACCGCACCGCGCGGCGCGAGACTCGATCCGGCGGCGCTTCGAACGCATCGACCGCACCTTCGACGATCAGAACGCCGACGGCTGGTCGCACTGACCTGATCCAGATCCCAAGCGCTGCACCGTTTTAGGGCCCGCAGCGGGTGGCACACCAGCGCGCGCATCGGGGACCGTCGTTTACATCGTTGAAACGATTTTCGTCGATTTTTGCGCTGTGAATGCTTGTATTCGACTTACCACGGTGTTTAGATGCCATAAATCGACCTACGAAGGGACGTTGCCCATGGCATCCGCCGCCGACCTGGCCACGACACTCGCAGCACAAGGCGTGCGATACGTGTTCGGCTACTACGTCGATATCCATGGCGTCCCGAAGAGCAAGTGCGTCCCCGTGACGTCGCTCGAGTCGATGGCAAACGGTTCGGAGCTCTACACGGTGGGTGCGCTGGAGGGCATGGGCGAGCTCGGACCACATGAAGACGAATGTCAGGGCTTCCCCGACCTCGACCGGCTCGTCGTGTTGCCGTGGGATCCGCAGATCGCACTCGCCCCGGCCACCCTCAAGTTGGAGAACGAGCTCTATTCGCAGGACTCCCGCAACGTGCTGCTCCAGCAGGTCGAGCGGGCAGCCGATATGGGCTTCGTCGCCAACGTTGGCATCGAGCCGGAGTTCTACGTTATCAGGGAGACGGAAACCGGTTGGGAGCCACTGGTTCCCAGCGACCGGCTGAACGAGCCGACGCGCGGCTACGACCTCGAGGCGACCATCCTGGCGCGGGACTTCCTCGACCCGATGGCCCAGTACATGGCCGATCTGGGGTGGGGCCTGTACTCATTCGACCATGAGGGCGGCGACGGTCAGTACGAGTTCAATTTCAACTACGCCGACGCGCTGACGATGGCCGACAGGATGGTGATCTTCCGTCTGATGGCCAAGCAGTGCGCGCGCAAACTGGGCTGCATCGCCACCTTCATGCCCAAGCCCTTCCAGGACGATTTCGGATCGGCTGCGCACATCAACATCAGCCTTGCCGACGCCACCTCGGGCCGCAACGTGTTCGCGGCCGCCGACGGCGGGGGTTACAGCGACCTGGCGCGGCAATTCACAGCGGGCGTCCTCGCTCACGGTGACGCCATCACTGCGGTCACCTGCCCGACGGTGAACTCCTACAAGCGGTTCACCAGCAAGGGCTTCATGGACGAAATCTCCTGGGCGCCAATCTATCGGGCGTGGGGCAACAACAACCGGACGCTGATGTGCCGGCTGCCGGTGAACCGGCACTGCCTCGAGGTGCGCACCGCCGACGCCGCGGTGAACTACTACCTGGGGATCGCGATGGCGCTCTCGGCGGGCCTCGACGGCATCGAGAACAAGCTCGATCCCGGTGAACCGCTGAACGTCGACACGTACAAGCTGGACCCCGCCGAGCTGCGGGATATGGCTCTGCCGAACACATTCGAGCGCGCGCTGGCGGCATTCGAATCGGACGACCTGGCGCAACGCACGTTCGGCAAGGACTTTCACCGAACGTTCTTCGACTACATGAGTCGCGAGTGTCACGAGTACCAGTCGGTGGTCACCGATTGGGAAACCCGCACCTACCTGCAGCGGGTCTGACGGCGATGACGACAGAAACGATGCCGCTGCCGTTGACCGAGAACGCCGAACTGCGGCGCAGTCGGGCGAATGCCACTGCGCTGGAACGCCTGTTGTCGGCCGAACCTGTGCTCGTCGACGTCGCCGCGGCCCGCGACGTCGTTCCCGGGATGACCGATGCGACGATCCTGACGTCGGGAGCGCCGCTCGAGTGGCCGCAGTACACCGGCGGGCAACGCCGGTCGATTCTGTATGCCGCGGTGTACGAGGGACTCGCCGATTCGCTCGAGGCGGCCGAGAAGGGACTCGACAGCGGCCGCATCGTCGTGCGCAGCACCCAGCAGCATCACTGCATCGGATCGGTCGCGGGTATCTACACCGCCTCCATGCCCGTGCTGGTGGTCCGGGACGACACCTACGGCGGCACCGCGTTCTGCAATCTCTACGAGGGCAAGAGCAGGCACCGCCTGAACTACGGTTCGTACAACGACGAGGTCCGGGACGGCCTGCGGTGGTTGGAGCACACCATGGCCCCGGTGCTGTCCGAAGCGCTGAAACTGCACGGGCCGCTTCCTTTGAAACCGATCATGACGCGGGCGCTGCGCCTCGGTGACGAGCTGCACAGCCGTAACACCGCCGGCACAATGATTTTCGAGCGTGAGCTGACGTCGTCCTTCATCAAAATGGGCAACACGCGCAGTGCGACCGCGGTATCCGACGTACTCGACTTCTTCCGGGAGAACGACTACACGTTCCTGCGGATGGGGATGGCGGCAGCAAAGGCCATCGCGGATGCCGCGCACGGCGTCCCTGCCAGCACACTGCTCACCGGAATGAACATCAACTGCCTCTCGTTCGCGATCCGCGTCAGTGGGTTGGGCGATCAATGGTTCACCGGTGTGCATCCGCGCCTCGACGGCAAGTTCTTCGACGGATTCGGCCCGGACGACGTCGAATGGATCGGCGGCGAGAGTTGCTTCACCGAAGTGGCGGGACTTGGCGCGTTCGCACAGGCCGCCGCGCCAGCGCTGCAGGCCTACCAGGGCGGCAGCTTCGAGAAGATGATGGCGAACAACGTTGCGCTCTACGACATCACGCTCGCCGAGCACCCGGAGTTCGCGATCCCCGCGCTGGGATTCCGCGGCACCCCGGTGGGCATCGATCTGATGGAAGTCCTGCGGCTACGACGAACACCGATGATCGACGGTGGACTCGCGGGCAGCTCCGGCGGGCAGATCGGCGCCGGCCTGCTGATCCCGGACCTCGACTGCTTCGAGTCAGCGTTCGCCGCCTACCGCGCCGAGTACGACACGGACGGTGCCCGATGACCGAGACCTCGCCGAAGCCCAAGCTGGATTCGGCAACCGGCCAGAGCTCCGCCCGGCCGAAAGGCATGGGACCGCTCGAACTGGCGTTCTTCGTCATCGCCGCCGCCGGCCCCCTGCTGGTCGTCGCGGGATACACGCCGCTGTCGTTCAGCATCGGCGGAATCGGCGCGCCGGGAGCGCAACTCGTGGCCAGCTTGGTGCTGCTCTTCTTCGCCGTCGGGCTCACCAAGATGGCGCTGCGCATACCGAATGCCGGCGCGTTCTACGCCTACATCGGTCAGGCTTTCGGAAAGATGGCCGGTGGCGGGGCCGCGGTCCTGGCCATGGTCTCCTACTCGACCATCGCCATCGGCGAGATCGCCGTCGTTGGGGCGTTCGCCGCGACACCGTTGGACAGGGTCACCGGCGCCGACATCCCCTGGTGGGTTTGGTCTTTGGCGGCACTGGCGATCGTGGCGTTTCTCGGCCACCGCCAGATCTCGATCAGCGCCAAGGTTCTCGGCGTGGCACTGATGACCGAGGCCGGTGTCCTGCTGATCCTCGGCATCTGCGTGTTGTTCCGGGGCGGCCCGGAAGGCATCGATTTCAGTTCGTTCGCGCCGTCGGCCATCTTCGCGGGCGGCGGCACGGGCGCCATGTTCGCCATCGTGTTCGGAGCGTTCATCGGATTCGAGTCGACGGCGATCTACGCCGAGGAGTCGCGGCAACCCGAGAAGACGGTGCCAAGGGCGATCTACCTTGCGGTCGGGTTCCTGGGTATCTTCTACACATTCATGGCGTGGATCATCTTCACGGCGTACGGCAAGACGCAGATCGTAGCGGCAGCAACCGCCGATCCCGTCCGACTCGTCTTCACCGCCATGGAGAGCTACGTCGGGCACCCAGCCGTCGTGGTCACCGAGATTCTGTTGGTCACCAGCGCGTTCGCGTCAGCATTGGCATTTCACAACACCGCAATTCGCTATCTGCACACGCTGGGCCGTGAACGCCTGCTGCCTGAGTCCACCGCGCGCGTGCATCCGATCCACCGCTCGCCGCACCGTGCGAACGTCGTGCAGACGGTTTTCGCGTTGTTGGTGATCGGCGCTTTCATCATCGCGGGCGCCAAGGATGCCTATCTCAACGTCTTCCTGCCGGTGGTCTCCGGCGGTGTGCTCGCAGTGATCGTGTTGCAGACCCTGTGTTCGGCTTCGATCCTGGTGTACTTCAACATTCGGCACACCGACCATGGACTGTCGCGGTGGAGCACGTTGGTCGCGCCGCTGCTCAGCCTTGTGGGTCTGCTGATCGCCTCGTATCTGGTGGCCAAGAACTTCGCGCTGCTGTCCGGGCAGACCGGCTGGATCAACACCGTGCTGCTATTGAGTCTTCCCGCGCTGGTTCTCGTCGGCGTGCTGCGTACCTACTGGTTGCGCATCCACAATCCTTCGCAGTACGAGCAACTGACGAAGATCAACGTCTACCGGATCGAGCAGCCTGCCACGGAATAGCGGACTACCACTCGAACGAGAATTTCTCGATCTTGAGGATCAGCGACGTCTCCACCGCGGTGATACCCTCCATCGCGCCGAGCACATCGGTGGTGAAGCTGAGCACGTGCGCCTGATCGGCGAAGAAGGCCTCGATGATGAGATCGAAACGGCCGGTTGAGTATCCGCAGTAGCGGACCTCGGGCAGCGCCGCGAGGTTTCGGCACACGGTGCGCAGACTGTGCAGTTCGGTGGAGATCCCGATGATCGCAGACAAGTTCAGTCCGGCCAGGCTCGGGCTCGGGATCGCGACGACTTCGATGGCACCGGTGGACAACAGCCGGGCGATGCGTTTGCGGACGGTGGTTTCGGTGACACCGATGGTTTTGGCGATGTCGACATTGCTGGCCCGTCCGTTTGCGCACAGCAAGCGGATGATCTGGCGGTCGGTTTCGTCGACGGTGGAAACCGAGACCTCGTCCGTGTCGGCGATCGCGGGATCCAGTGGGGACGTTCGCCGGCGGGCCGGACGCTTTCCACTTGCAGCCATGCGCCCATGATAGTTTGCCGCTTTTGCGCTCAGACCTTCGCGCCGCCCATTGCCGGCGCTGTGCCGATCACGCCCGTGGCTTCGAGATCGTCGATTTCCTGGTCGCTGAGTCCCAGTTCCGACAGCACCTCTCGGTTGTGCTGCCCGAGCAGTGGCGCGGGCCGGACATGGACGCGCTCGGGCCCGCGGGTCGACCGGAACGGCAACGTGCTGTGCGGTGTTGCCTCGTTCACCGGGTGCGCCACGTCCTCGAAGAAACCGCGCGCGGCCAACTGCGGCAGCTCCGATTGCCGGTGCGGTTGCATGACCTTGGCGACCGGAACGCCGCAGTCCCACAGCGCGTCGACGATCTCGTCGCCGGTGCGGGTGTCACACCATGCATTCAGCTCCTCGTCGATCAGGTCGTGGTGTCGTCGCCTGCCGTCTACCGTCGCCAGCGCGGGATCCGTCGCCCAGTCCGGATCACCAAGTGCTGCAGACAATCCCGCCCATTGCGCATCGGTGGTGACCGCGACGGCGACCCAACAGTCGCGCCTGCCGAACTCGTCGATCTCGTTGGTGCGGTAAAGATTTTGCGGCGCGGCCGTCGGACCGCGATTCCCGTCGCGCTGCAGCAGCGCGCGGTATGCCGAGTGCTCGATCACCTGCTCGGCGGCGACGTTGAGCGCGGCGTCCACCATCGCCGCCTCGATGTGCACACCGTGACCGGTCCGGCGGCGGTGCTCGAATGCGATCAGCAACGCGTTGAGCGCGTGCACGCCCGCGTTGGGGTCGCCCACGGAATACGGTTCGTACGGATTGCGGTCACGATAGCCGGTCAGCCAACTGATTCCGGATGCCGCCTCGATGACGTAGGCGAACGCCGAGTTGTCCCGCCACGGGCCGTCGAGGCCGAAGCCGGGCATCCGCAGCATGATCGCGTCGGGCCGGACCGCCTGCACGGCAGCGAAATCCAGCCCCATCTGGTCAAGCACGCGGGGGGTGAAGTTCTCGACGATGACGTCGCAGGTTTCGATCAGCCGCATCAGCAGTTCGCGGCCCGCTGCGCTCTGCAGGTCGAGCGTCAACCCCTTCTTGTTGGTGTTGAGCCCGGAGAAGATCGGCGACTTCTCCCACCACTGGTCCTCGGTGATTGGGATGCCCGCGATCAACCGGGTGCCGTCCGGGCGCCGCGTCGACTCGACATGGATCACCTCGGCGCCGAGCATGGCGAGCATGTGCGTGCACGAGGGCCCGGCCCAGAACGTCGTCATGTCGACGACGCGCAACCCCTCGAACGGCAACGCCGAAACGGACATTTGGGTGTGATTTCGGGCCTTTCTTCGACCCATTTGTCCGTTTCGGCGGTAGTGGTCGGTGTGCTCGCCGAGGCGGGGCGCCGGTTGCGGCGCTCGCAGCACGTCCGGCGTGGTGCGATACGGCGGCGCGGGTTGGGTGAACCCATCGCGCGGATTGCGCACGAACGACTTGCGCTCGACGAAATGGTCGAGGGATTCGACATTGGCACCGTTGGCGACCGGCGCGTTGGGGATCCGGAACGCGGTCGCGAGATCGCGGATCTCGTCGACGGTCTGGCCCTCGACCCAGCCATACAGTTCGTCGGCCTTCTCGTTGGCCTGTTCGGTGATCGACAGCGGCGACTCCTCGTCGATCCAGTCCTGGTGGCCGGTCATCGCGCACAGGTCGAACCACTGCTGCGCGGTTCCACAGCCGATGTCGATCAGCCCGTCCTTGGCCCGCGCGATACCGGGCACCGTGAGCCTGCGGGCGTCACGCCACGGCCTGCCGAGCATCTCGAAGTAGCTCACCGGGTAATAAGTGAGGCCGAGGATCTGGGTCTCGAGCATCGACAGGTCTATCAACTCGGCGGCGCCGCGCCTCCTCGATGCCAACGTCGCTGCGCTGGCATGCGCGCCCGCGAGGTATTCGCCGACCTGACCGCCGACGAAAACCGGTGCGCGGTCGGCCGACCCGCGCCCGAGTCCCACGATGCCGCCGGACCACGCCTGCAGGGTGAACTCGGTGGCGGGCCGGTCCGCCCACGGCCCGTCCAGACCGAACGGCGTGATGGACGTGACGGTCAGGTGCGGATGCGCCCGGTGGATCTCAGCGGGAGGCAACGCTTCAGCGACTGCCGAACCCCGCGACCACACCACCGCGTCAGCGTCGGCGAGCAACCCGTTGACGAAGTCCAGGTCGGTGTCGACGTCCGCGACGACGCTGCGCTTCGAACAGGCCAGGAAGCTGAACAGCGCACCGTCGTCACCCGATCGAATGTCGGCTCCCGAGGCCGACCAACGGCGCAGCGGGTCACCCTGCGGAGACTCCACTTTGACGATCTCCGCACCGCCGTCGGCCAGCAGCTTGGTGCAGTACGCGCCGGCGATGCCGCTGGAGAGGTCGACGACGATGAAACCGTCGAGCGCCGTCACTAGCTCTTCTTCTTGCGGTTCGACTTGCTCAACCGGAATTCCGGCGGGAACTTGCCGTCGTTGTCGTTGACGGCGTCGGCCAGTCCGCTGTCGATGGCATCCATCATGTCGAGGTCGTCGGTGTCGTCGTTCGCGACGCCGCTGCCCATCGACTCGAAGAACGCGGACAACAAGCTGCCCATGTACTCGCCCTGATGCTGCTTGTATATCTCGAAGAACATCTTCTGCTGAAAGACGGTGTCAACAGGCCGGTTCCGCGCGCAGGCCCGGGCGTACTTGTCGACCTCCGCCTCGAGCTGATCCCGCGGCACCACCTTGTTGAGAAAATTGCAGTCGTACATCTCGGCGGCGGTGAACGGCCGTCCGGTGAACACCATCTCCTGGAATTTCCGCAGCCCCATCATCTGCACCCACGTCCACATCCGCGGGCCCCAGCCGTAATAGCGGAACGACGGATGACCGAAAAGGGCATCCTCGGACGAGATCACCAGATCCGCGTCGGCGCACTGGTAGAAGTGCCAGCCGTAGCAGTAGCCCTTGGCTTCGACGATGCTGATCTTCTTGAGTTCCTGCAGCGGCCGGTTGCCCGCCTGCACATTCGCATACCACGCGCTGATGGTTGCCCCGCTGCGGAACGTGCCCGCAGGCGGGTAACTGACCTCCCCGACGCCCTCGTCCTCGAGCCGTAGTTCGGCCAGCCGGAGATCGGTATCGTCGTAACCCTCCATGAATTCCGGCAGATCGGCGCCGCTGCCGAGGTTGTCTCCGACGCCTCGTATCACCACGACCTTGACGTCGTTGTCGACGGTCGCCGCGCGAAGCAGATCCGCGTACCGCAGCCTGGCCGCCGAGGTGGGCGCATTGAGGAACTCCGGACGGTTGAAGGTGATCGTGGCGATCTTCGTCTTCGGATCCTTCTCGTAGAGAATGATCTCTTCGGGCTTGGGCCGACTTTTGCTGTCTGCCATCAGAACTCCTTCAGCTGATTGCCGCGCCGGCGCGACTGCTCCACGACGGGCTCGACGTCAACAGCTCCGGGCCGTCCGGCGTGATGAGCACCGCCTCGCGCCCGAACACCGCACCCAGCCCGTCCTGCGACACGTAACCGGTGACCGACAGCACCATTCCCGGCTCCAGAATTTCCTGCGCCGCGGTGGCCTGCAGTTGCGGTACCACGACGGGTGGGTCGAATCCCAGCCCCAAGCCATGGGCCACTGGCATCGGCGGCAGCGGCTCACCGGCGTCGTCATACGCCGTGAGCAGGTCCACCGCGTGCCGGCCCGGTTGACATGCCGCTGCGAGCTTGTCCCACAGCGTATTCCACCGGTCGTACAGCGCCGACGGATCGACCTCGCCGACCGGCCACGTCCGACCCACCTCGCCGACATAGCCGTCGCGCAGGACGCCCGCCGAGAGGGCCACCAGATCGCCGCTTTCGATCGGCCCACCGGCGCGCCGCGACGTGATCCACGCGCCGTCCTGGGTGGCGGGTGTACTCACCCCGCCTGCGGCCTGCGCCTCAAGCAGAATCGCCGTCAAGTCCTTTTCGGTGGCGCCCACCGCAAGCGCGCCGACCGCGGCGGCAAGGGATTCCTCAGCGACCTGCAGCGCCCCGCGCAGCGCGATCACCTCTTGCGGTGTCTTGATCCGCCGCGCGGTGCGCATGGCCAGTTCGCCGTCGACGAACTCGGCGTTCGGGAACGCCAGCGGAAGCAGGTTGGCGAATGACGGTGTGAGCGCGTCGGTTCCGACCCGACGTGCTGTCGACGCGCCGGGGATGGTTTTGAGCACCTCGATCAGCGTCATCGGGTTCCACGCCAACCCGTAGAGGTGGTCGTGCGGGATGTCGTCGGGCATGCCCTCGTCCCATGTGCTGTTCAAGTGGATGTCTCTACGCGAACGCACGACGGTACAGATCGGCCCGAACGGCCGGGTGCCTGCGACCCACAACTGCGGCGCGCCCGAGAAATACCGGACGTTAGCCTGTCTGCCGAGCACGAGCACATCGAGGTCGTGCGCTTCCATCTGGGCGAAGGCACGTTCGCGCCGACCGATTCGCAATGCCCGCTCGTCGGGCACGATCTCAGTCGCCATAGGGAGCATATGGGTAGTTGGTCAACGGCACGTAGCCGTCCTCGGTGATCACCACAATCTCCTCGCTTCGATAGCCGCCGGTGCCGTCCTCCCAGACCACCGGCTCGAGCACCAGCACCATGCCGGCCGGGAAGACGAAGTTGTCGTCGAATTCCTGGCCGAGATCCGTTCCGATCATCGGCATTTCGGCTGCATTGGTGCCGATGCCGTGGCCGAGATAGAAGTGGGGCAGCCACGGCTTCTGACCGCCGTTGGCAGCGATCGCGGCACGCGCCAGGTCGCCCGACGTCGCACCCGCCTTGGTCACCTTCAGCACCGCTTCGAGGATGCTGCGCCACTTCCGGAACTGGTCCTGCTGACGTTCGGACGGTGTTTCCCCGACCAGCCAGGTCCTGCCGAAGTCCGAGCAGAATCCCGTGTAGGTGATGCTGACGTCCGTCCACAGGACGTCGCCCTTGGCCAGTTCGCGCTCCGTGCTCAACAGCGGAAGCGCCAGGTCGCCGTGTGTGGTCCAGGTGCCCTCGGCCTTGGTGGCAGGCATGACCTGCCAGATCGGCTCCAGCATGCTGGCGGTGGCGCCGAGTTCAAAAGCGCGGCGGACGAATTCGGCCGACAGGTCGATCTGGCGGACACCGGGGGTGAGGGCCTTCTGCACGTCGACGGCTGCTTCGTCGGTGATGCGGCACGCCCGCCGGATACAGGAGATCTGGTCGGCCGTCTTCACCAGCTTGGCCGCACCCACGACAGGCGCGGCGTCCACCGGTGGGCCACCAGGGAACAACCGGTCCGCCGCCCGGCGCATCGCGCCGGTCAGTTCATCGACGCCGACCGTCGCTCCCGCCGGGATGAGCTCGGCCAATACCCGGCCGAAATGCTGCACCCCCTCCTCAAATTCGAGGTACAGCGGCGGATGCAGGTGATCGGATGGCACCTCCGTCTCCGATGCGTCACCACCCCGCTGCGGCATGAACAGGTGCGGATGCTCGTCGTCGGCCAGCACTATCGCGACGGGGCGTACGACGTGGGACAGTCCCGCATCCAGCAGCGGCCAGCTTGCGCCGGTGGCATACACCACGTTGCCGTTGCCGAGCAGTATCAGCGCGTCAACCCCGTTGTCCGCCATGGCTGCCCGCAGCCGGGCGCCGCTCTCGCGGTACATCCGGTTGCGGTCGGGCCAGTCCGGGATATCCAGCGCGGAGGTGACCGCGGTCAAGGATGCGGTCATCCGTCGAGTCCCAGGAACTTCTTGATGTTCGTGCTGACGATCTTGACCGCGTTCTGCTGGCCCACGGCGTCGACGACGGCCGCCAGCGACTTTTCCGAGTAGCCGAAGGTGCTTTCGTTGTGCGGATAGTCCGACGACCAGAACACGTTGTCGACACCGATCCGGTCGATCAACTGCAAACCGAGCGGGTCGACCATGAACGACGCCGCCATGTGGTTGTCCCAGTAGTACTGGACATCGTGGGCGAGTTCGTGGTTGAACATGTGCCGGTAGGAGGCCAGCATGTGTTCGGCGTCCTGCAGCGCCGTTGGCACCCAGGCGATTCCGCCTTCGAACCAGCCGATCTTCAGGCTCGGGTGGCGGTCCAGGATGCCGGAGAACACGTACTTGGCGAACTGCTCGCGGAACGAGTCGACGTTGATCATCATGCCGACGACGACGCTGTTGTTCTCACACGGGGTCTTCGGCGGGGTCTCGCCGATGTGGTGGGTCACCGGCAGCCCCGCCGCCTCGATCTCGTCCCAGACCGCATCCATCGCCGCGCCGCCGTAGTCGTAGACGTTGCCTTCGTCGTCCTTACCGGGATTCAGCGGCAGCAGGAACGTCTTGAGCCCCAACGCCTTCAGCTCCTCGAGCGTGCTTCTGGTGCCCTTCGGGTCCCACCAGTTGATCAGCCCGACGCCGTAGAAGTGGCCGTTCGACCGCTCCTGCAGATCGGCCATGTACTCGTTGTAGATGCGGAACACGCGTTCGCGCAGTGCCTTGTCCGGGTAGTGGAACAGCGCCAGCACGGCGTTCGGGAACGCCAGCTCCTTGTCGATGCCGTCCTCGGCGAGTTCCTGGATGCGCGCCTCGATGTTGTTGGATGCGGCGCCCGCGAGGTCGTCGTACTGCATCAGTACGCGACCGAAGTCGCCGCCGACCCACGACTTGCCTTTCATGCCGACCATGTAGGCGCCGTCCTCGTACCAGATACGTGGCGCTTGGCCCTTCAGGTCGTCGGGGAATCGCTCGAAGAAGATGTCGTCGGCGACCGAGATGTGGTTGTCGGCCGAGAAGATCTCGGTGCCCTCGGGAATTCCAGTGAGGCCGGCCTCCAGGGCGTGTCCCCTGCGGTTCTTGGGCGCGCCCCAGCCCTCGGCGGGATAGAGGGTGGCTGTTTGAGTTGGCATGGTCGACGCTCCAATCACCAGGTAACGGGAAGTTCGTAGACGCCGTACGCGAGGCGGTCGTGTTTGAACGGCACCTCGTCGAACGGGATGGCAAGACGCAGCGTCGGAATGCGCCGCAGCAGCGTGTGAAAGACGATCTGAAGCTCGGCCCGGGCGAGTTGCTGGCCCACGCACTGATGGCGGCCGTAGCCGAAGCCCAACTGCTGACCCGCGTCGCGGGTGAGGTCGAGCTTGTCCGGCTCGGCATAGGCGCTGGCATCCCAGTTCGCCGGAGCGAGGTCCAAGATGATGCCCTCGCCGGCGCGGATGGTCTCGCCACCGATCTCGATGTCCTCGATGGCGACCCGGCGCTGCCCGTTCTGGATGATCGACAGGTAGCGCATCAGCTCTTCGACGGCGTTGGCGATGAACTTCGGATCGTTGGAATCACGAAGCAACGCAGCCTGTTCGGGATTCTCCAGCAGCGCCAGCACCCCGATACCGATCATGTTGGCGGTGGTCTCGTGCCCTGCGATCAGCAGGCCGGTGCCCAGTTGTGCGGCTTCCTTGACGTCGATCTCACCCGCGTTGACCCGCTCGGCCAGGTCCGACACGGCGTCCTCGGACGGGTTTTCCATCTTCTTCTTGACCAGATCGATCAGGTAACCGGCCAGGCTCATCGCGCCCTTCTGGCCGTCCTCCGCGGTGGCGTACCTGGCCAGTCCGACGTTGGCGTGATGCTGAAAGAACTCGTGGTCTTCGTATGGCACGCCAAGCATTTCGCTGATCACCCGGGTTGGCACCGGCAGCGCCAGCTTGGTGACGATATCGGCGGGTTGCGGTCCGGCCAGGATGGCGTCGATGCACTCGTCGGTGACCTCCTGGATGGCGGGCCGCAGACCCTCGACCCGTTTGAAGGTGAACGGCTTTGACAGCATCCGCCGAAACCGGGTGTGCTCCTCGGCGTCGGAGGTGAACACCGAACGCGGCCGCTTGTACACCGTCGAGAGCATGTGCTCGTTCCAGTGCGGGAAGCCCTCGCGGCGGTCGTCGACACTGACCCGCGAGTCGGCGAACAGCGCCCGCGCGACCTCGTGTCCGGTGACCAGCCACGGCGTGCTGCCGTCCCAGATGCGCACCCGCGACAGCGGTTTCTCCACACCCATCTCGAGTACCTGCGGCGGCGGTGCGAACGGGCAGCGCGCGTCGCGGTCCATCGGGTATTCGGGAATGTCCAATTGGGTCAGGGTTTCCGACATGTCAGTCCTCGATGTCGATGGCCATGGCGGGGCAGGCCGCCGCGGCCCTACGGGCGTTCTCGGCCTGGTCGTCAGGCGGGTTGGCGGTCACGAGGATCACGACGCCGTCGTCGTCACGCTGCTCGAACACCTCACTCGCGTTCAGCACACATTGGCCCGACGAGACGCATTTGTCTTGGTCGACAGTCACTTTCATGTCAGTCGTGCTCCGAGACGGGTGCGCACCACAGCCCGACGATCGCGTCGATCAGGCCGGATCCAACAGCGTTCCAACTCATCCGGGGGACCTCGGCGCCTTCGGCGAACGCGCGCTCGAAGTCGGCGCAGGTGTGCATCATCAGGTTGCGGGCCATGATGTTGCGCTCGGCGACCACGGCCATCGGCAGGTTCGGCAGACACCGGGTGATGCCGTCGACGACCCGCGCCAGCGACGGCGAGGCCAGCGCGTCCTTGGTCACGATCTTGTGATACGCGGGGTCGGCCATCACCTGAGCGGCGAACCGCGCGTACCACGTCGGGTTGCCGAGTCGGGCCAGATGTTCGGTGAACGACTGCACCAGACATGCGATCCAGTCGCGTAACTCCGTCGAGTCACCGGTCTCGGCGACCATCGCGTCGAGCAGTCCCTCGATCGACGCGCGGTGCTTCTGCTCGATGGCCCGCACCAGGTCGGTCTTCGTCCCGAAGTGGTAGCCGACCGCGGCGTTGTTTCCCTGTCCCGCCGCCTCGCTGACCTGCCGGTTCGACACTGCGTAGACGCCGTGTTCGGCGTACAGGCGCTCCGCGGCCTTCAGTATCGCTTCTTGGGTGGAGCTGGCCCGATCGGCGCGCACGGTCCTGGCAGTGGTCACCTGCCTAGTCAAGCCCGTCGCCCGTCTTAAGTCAAGCGACTGATTTAAACATGTCACTTGCGCCGGATCACCTTGCCCGCGACGGTGCCGCCGTCCACCGGCAACACCGTGCCGGTGACGTACCGCGACCGGTCCGTGGCGAAGTAGAGGGCGGCTTCGGCGACGTCCCCGGCGGTGCCCTCGCGTTTGAGTGGGCGGTCGGCGCGCATCTGGGCGCGGATCTTCTCCTCGAATTCCGCCAGCTTCTCGCGGTCCTCCCCCGCCGCCGACTTGCGCACGATCGCGGTGCGGATGTTGCCGGGCGCGATGGCGTTGACCCGAATCTCGTAGTGCGCCAATTCGATTGCGGCCGACTTGGTGAACTGGATGACCGCGGCTTTCGATGCGCGGTAGGTCATCACGCCGCCGCCTGCCTGGATGCCACCGATCGAGGTGATGTTGATGATCGACCCGCCGCCGTGTTCCGACATGTGTCGTGCGGCGTCGCGAGTGCCCGCCATCACGGCGCCGACGTTGATCGCCATCACCTTGTGGAAGTCGGCGAGGTCGTCGTCCATGAAGCTTCGGTGCATGGTGCCGGATACGCCGGCGTTGTTGACCATGACGTGCAGGCCGCCGTAACTCTCGACCGCCGTCGACACCAGTCCCCCGACCTGGTCGAAGTCGGCGACGTCGGCCTCGACGAACGTGGCGTTGTCGCCCAACTCCGCCGCCAGCGCCTTACCACTGTCGACGGCGACGTCGCCGATGACGACCTTGGCGCCTTCCGCGGCGAACCGTCGCACCAGTCCTTCACCGAGGCCCGACGCACCGCCGGTCACGACGGCGACCTTGCCGCTCAGCTCGTTGACCATCGCATCGTCCCCTTACGCCGAAACGGACGTATCGCAGGAAAAGTTCGAGAGAAACGCGCCGAAACGTCGATCTCGGCGGAAGTACTTCATCCCCATGACGCAGGCACCTTTCGTTGCACCTCGTTCAGGAAGTCCACCAGCACGTGGTTCACCACCGATGGTTGCTCAATCTGAGGGCAGTGACCGGCTTTTGGCACTACACAGGACCGGCCGCCCGGGATCTTGGCTGCGATCTCCGCCGCCCACCCCGGCGCAAGGAGTTTGTCGCACTCGCCTTCCACCACCAGCGTGGGTACCGCGATGCGTTGATACGGCCGGTCACTCGACGGCAATGCAGGCGGCTCCAGTCCAGGGCGGCGGAAGCGTGCGGCCGCGAGCGCTTCCCATGCGCCTGGTGCGATGCTCGACTCGTAGCGCCGCCGGACGTAGGCGTCGTCGGCGGGGTATGCGGGGTCGTAGAACAGCGCCTCGACGATGCGTCGCATCCCGGAAAGCGTTGCGTCGTAGTCGTAGAGCGCGGCGGAGTGCTCGTTGCGCTGGATCTCGCCGCCACCGCAGATCATCACTAGAGTTCGCGCGGGCAACTGCGGGGTGTCCGAGGTGGCGTCGACGAACAGGTTCACCGCGCCCATCGAGTTGCCGACGAAATGTGCCGACTCGATGCCGACCGCATCACAGAATCGGGCGATGTGCCTGATCCGCATGCCTCGGCCGTCGTTGAAGTCGATCACCTTCGCCGAACCGCCGAACCCGAGCATGTCCAACGCGAACACGCGGTGGTGTGCGGCGAGCGTGGCGATGTTGCGTTCCCACCCGATCTCCGCGCTGACACCGAACTCGCCGCCGTGCAGCAGCACGACCGGATCACCCTGTCCCGCTTCGAGATACGCCGTGACCAATCCATCCACGAGGATGGTCTTGCGGGAGTAGTCGGTCACGCCGTTTCCCAGGCGGCGCGGGCGAACGCCAGCAGTTGAGTGGCAAGCATGTCGAGTTGGCCCTGCACACCGGTGTCGGCGAGCCGGCCCGCGTCGTCCCATATCTGGTCGGCCGAATTGATCGCGACGCCGAGCGGCGTCGGCCATGCGCGCAGGGCGTGGCCGATGCTGCGCAATTGGCCGAGCGTTCCGACCGCCGCCTGCCATCCGTAAGCGCAACTGATGCAGCCCCACGGGGTGTTGTCCAGGTAGACCCGCGGATCGTCGCGCAGATCCTCGATGTAGTCCAGCGCGTTCTTCACCAGTCCGGACACCGCGCCGTGGTAGCCGGGTGATCCGACGACGACCGCGTCGGCATCGCGCAGTGCGCTGACAAGTTCGAGCGCCTTCGGCGTGCGCTTCAGTTCATGCGGCGCGTACATCGGCAGATCGAGGTCGGGTCCGGCGAAGAACGTCGTCCGCCCGCCCTGTCGTTCGACGGCGTCCAGGCAGTACCGCAACGCGCGCTCGGTGGACGAGTTGGCCCGCAGGGTCCCGCCGAGACCGACGACCAGCGGCGCGCCGCCTGTGGTTGTGCTTGTAGTCATGTCCTACCTACTTGATTGCGATGGGGTTCACCGGGGAGCCGACGGCGCCGACGACACGCAACGGCGGTGCGATCAATTGGAATTCGTACACGCCGTCGGCGGCGCAGTCGGCCGCCAATTCGGTGAGGTTCCAGTACTCGCCGAGCATCAGCCCCATGTCGCGCAGACACAGCATGTGCATCGGGAGGAAGGTGCCCTCGACACCGTTGGCCGGGTCGGGGTCCTCCACCATCAGGTTGTCGGCGGCGACCGCGGCCACCTCGTTGTCGTGCAGCCAGGACGCGCAGGTCCAATGCAGGCCCGAGCCCGGTTCGGCGCCGTCACCGGTGGCGCAGAACCGGGTCCACCAGCCGGTGTGCACCACCACGATGTCACCTCGGCCGATGGTCACGCCCTGCGCCTTGGCGATGTCGTCGAGTTCGGCTGGGGTGACCGAGTTTCCGGGTTCGAGGAACACGTCTGCGCCGCGGTGACGGACCGCGTCGAGCAGCACACCGCGCGAGATGATGCCCTTACCGTCGACCTTGTCGATGCCGCAGTGGTAGGCACCGAAGCTGGTCACCGAGTCCGCAGGGAAACCGTTGTAGAGCTTGTCCTCGTAGTAGACGTGGGACAGCGCGTCCCACTGCGTGGCGGCCTGCAACGGCATCACGATCATGTCGTCGTTGAACCGGAATGGGTTGTCCACGAAGAACTCGCTGACTTGGTGCGCCACCGAATTGCGCAGCCACTGTGGCCCGAATTCGGCCAGCGTGTTCGCGTCGCCGCCGTCGACGGTCATCACGTGCGTGGGGTTCTGCCGGAACTGGAAGGCGCCCTGCGGGCCGCCCGAACCGAAGTCGCCGCCGAGCGAGATGACCTTGCCGCTGTTGACCAGCGCGGCCGCCTGTTGAACCTTCTCGGCGGTGATGAAGTTCAGCGTGCCGAGTTCGTCGGCGTCGCCCCACCGTCCCCAGTTGCGGACGTCGTCGGCGACGCGACGAAAGTCATTCAGGCTGGCCATGCTTTGCTTTTCGCTCGTCCGTCACGTCACCGAACACCCTTTCCGCCACCGAACCCCCGTCCACCCAGATCACTTGACCACTGATGTAGCGCGCGGCGTCGCTGTTGAGGAACACCAGCACACTGGCTTGCTCGTCCGGGCCTGCGACACGACCGAGCGGCGTCTGAAAGGAGTCGAGAAACTCCTGCCCGTACGCCGAGCGCAGTTGATCGAGGATCGGCGTATCGGTGACCCCTGGGCCGGTGCAGTTGATCCGGATTCCCTTGGCGCCCAGCGCCGAGACGTTGGCCATGCCGTAGAGGATCAAGGCCTCCTTCGACAGCCGATAGCCGCCGCCCTCGGCGACCGGCCCGGGGTTGCGCCGGCACCACTCGATCCCGTCAGCCATGGACGCGGTGTCGAGCAGGCCGATCGTGTCGACCGCGTTCTCGCGAAAAGCCGAGGCCGCCAACGACGACACATTCGCGATCGCCGACCCCGGCGGCATCTTGGGCACCATCGCCTGGATGAAGTGCCGCGTGCCGAGGAAGTTGATGGTCACCACCCGCAGCGGGTCCTTGATCCCCGACGACACGCCCGCGATGTTGAACAACGCATCGATCGGCCCGTCGATGGCTGCTGCTGCCCGGTCGATCGACGCCGCATCGCCGAGGTCGACCTCGTGGAACTCCTTGAGCTGCAACGCGGGATGCTTCACGTCCAGCCCGACGACCTCGGCGCCCAGTTCGGTGAGCTGACGTGCGACGTGCTCACCGATGCCCGACGCACACCCGGTGACGACGGCGCGGCGGCCGTCGTAACGCCAGAGTTCGTCGATGCTCACTTCTTGTCCGCAGAAGGATTCCTGCTGTCCCACCCCTCCCCCAACTTCAACTTCGCCGCAGCGGCTTCGATGCCCGCGTTCATCTCGTCCATCGCCAGCGACACCTCATTCGCGGTGTAGTTCTCGCGGCCGGTCGGCAGGCCGCCGAACGAGTATGTCTCGTCGAATTCCGGCGCGTTGGACCCCGGCCTGCGGGCCTCGGCCTTCTCTAGGATCGGCTCCATGCGCTTGGCCTTCTCGGCGGCCGACTTCTCGTGGCGCTCGATGAACTCGGGCAGCACCTCTTTGCCCATCAGTTCGATCGACTCCATCGTCTCCTCGTGACGGCGCGGAGTGAGCAGCAGAATCAGTTCGTCGACACCGCTTTCCTCGTAGCCGCGCAGAAACTCGCGCACGGTCGCCGGGCTGCCGATCGGGCCACGATCCGGGCCGTAGACGATGCTCGGATCCTTCTCGATCTCTTCGAGGTGCCGCTGCCACACGCCGGTCCGGCCCGGGGTGTGCATGCCGGTCATGTAGTAGTGCATGATGCCGAACGCGAAGAAGCCGCCACCCTTGCCGAGTCGTTCGATGGCCTGCTCGTCGGTGGGGGCCACCATCATCGACAGGTCGCCGCCGATCGCGAGGATGTTCGGGTTCATCTGCGGCGTGACAGGCACCGCGCTCTCTTCGAACTCCTTGTAGTAGCCGTTCACCCGCTCGGCCAGCGGGCCGGGACCGGTGTAGGCGAAACTCAGTGCGCCGAGGCCCTTCTGCGCGGCCATCGACACCGACGCCGGTCGGGTGCAGGCAACCCACACGGGCGGATGCGGTTTCTGCAGCGGCTTGGGAACCACGTTGCGCGGGGGCATCTCGACGTGCTCGCCCTTGAAGCCGGTGAACGGCTCTTCGATCATGCAGCGGATCGAGACTTCCAGCGCCTCTTCCCACATCTTGCGCTTGTCGGCGGG
Source organism: Mycobacterium sp. 3519A (assembly GCF_900240945.1). Lineage (NCBI taxonomy): Bacteria > Bacillati > Actinomycetota > Actinomycetes > Mycobacteriales > Mycobacteriaceae > Mycobacterium > Mycobacterium sp. 3519A. The sequence continues at coordinate 79,422 of NZ_OESG01000011.1, read as the reverse complement.
GTCGATGCCGAAGCCGCCCAACTCGCCGACCGAGGAGGACTCGCCGGTGCCGAACTCCACGCGGCCGTTGGAGAGCAGGTCGAGTGTCGACACGCGCTCGGCGACGCGGGCTGGGTGGTTGACGGCGGGCGGAAGATGCATGATGCCGAAGCCGAGCCGAATGTCCTTGGTGCGCTGGCTCGCCGCAGCGAGGAAGATCTCGGGCGCGGTGGAGTGACAGTACTCTTCGAGGAAGTGGTGCTCGGTCAGCCACACCGTCGAGAAGCCCGCCTTGTCTGCGGCTTCCACCTCGTCGAGTCCGTCCTGGAAGAGCTTGTGCTCGTCGTCGGGCGCCCACGGCCGAGGCAGCGGAAACTCGTAGAACAAAGAAACCTTCACTTGCTTCCTCCTTGGAAGATCGAGCGGTCTTGGTGATTGCTCTCGGTTGTGCGTGCGATGTGGTTGGCGGCCACGTAGCCGAATGTCATGGCAGGCCCGATGGTTGCGCCCGCCCCCGCGTAGCTGCGTCCCATCACGGCCGCCGACGCGTTGCCCACGGCGTACAGGCCTTTGACGATGCTGTCGTCCTCGCGCAGGACCCGCGCGAATTCGTCGGTGCGCAGCCCGCCCGATGTGCCCAGGTCGCCGAGGATGATCTGGAACGCGTAGTACGGCGGCTTGCCCACCGGGAACAGATTCGGGTTGGGCAGCGTCGGGTCGCCGTAGTAGTTGTCGTAGGCGCTGTCGCCGCGGTTGAAGTCATCGTCGTGACCCTTGTGCGCCAACTGGTTGAACCGGTCAGCGGTGGCACGCAGGTTGTCCGCGGGCACCCCGATCTTCGCCGCGAGTTCCTCGAAGCTGTTGGCTTCCTTGACCACACCGGATTCCAGCCACGCGTTGGGCACCTTCCACCCGGTGGGCACCGGTGCGAACGGAATCTTCGGGATCGGCAGGTGGCCTGCGACGACGTAGCGGTGAAACGACCGGATGTCGGTGATCAGCCAGCACGGGATGTGCGAAACACCGGAGCGTTGGCCGTCGATCATCGCGTGCGCGAAATCCATATAGGGCGCTGCCTCGTTGATGAATCGCTTCCCGTCCCCGTTGACGACGAACTGTGACGGCATCATCCGCTCGTTGAGCATGAACTGCAGACGGCCGTCGGGCCAGCAGATGGCCGGGAACCACCACGCCTCGTCGAGCAGGTCCGTCGAACCGCCCACCTTCTCCCCTGCCCGGATGCCGTCGCCCATTGCGGCGGGATTGCCGAAGCTCCAGTCCTTTTCGAGCACCGGCAAGTGCTGACGCCGCCAGGCCATGTCGTGGTCGAATCCGCCGCTGGCCAGGATCACGCCGCGGCGCGCGCGGATCCGAAGCGCTCCGCCGTCCCGTTCGACCACCGCACCGATCACGGTGCCGTCGACATCGGTGATCAGTTCGGTCATCGGCGCGTTCAGCCACAGCGGAATGTCCTGTTGTTTGAGCGCAAGGCGCAGTCGGACGGCCAACGACTGGCCGATGGCCGCCATCCGATCGCCGAACACCCGGGCCCGGAACATCCGCCAGATCAGCTTCAGCAGCACAGCCTTGCCGCGCCAGTTCTGCCGAACCTGATAGAACAGCCGAAGATCTTTGGGGGCGAACCAGATTCCCTTGGGCGCCAGCGCCAGCGGCTGCAGCAGATGCTGCTCCTCGTCGCCGAGCTTACGCAGGTCGATCGCAGGCACGTTGATGGTGCTGCCGAGTTGCGAGCCGCCGGGCAACTCGGGGTAATAGTCGGCGTAGCCCGGTTTCCAGACGAACTCGAACCACGGACTGAGGTTCTCGAGGAACTCCATCATCGCAGGCGCGCTGTCGACGTACTGCCGCAACCGCGCGTCACTGACCAAGCCGCCGGTGATCTGCTTGAGGTACTCGAAGACCCCGTCGGGGTCGGGTACGTAGCCCGCCTTGCGTTGGCTCGGGGCACCCGGTACCCAGATGCCGCCACCGGACAGCGCCGTGGAACCGCCGAACTGCGGCGACTTCTCGACGACGAGGGTGTCCAGACCCGAGGCGTCGGCGGCGAGCGCGGCCGTCATGCCGCCCCCGCCGGACCCGACCACCAGCACGTCGACGGTGTGATCGAACAGTTCAGACATCCAGCACCGCCGTTCGGATCGCGAACCCCGCGATCAATTCGGGAGCCGCCCGGTAGAAGCGGTCCTTCGTCGCGTACCGGCCGTGAGCGGAAAGGGCGCCGAATGCCGCCACCCAGGTGCGGATTTCGTGGGCCGAGTGGCCGGCCTCCTTTTCGATCCAGCTGTTCGACCAGGCGTCGACGTCGGCAAGCCGGTTGGTGTCCAGCAATTCGAGGAACGCGTGGTCCCAGTCCGGGTTGAGCGGCTGAAGGGGCCCATGGCCGCCCGCGAACTCACGCGCGGCCTCCATGACCGCGACCTGGCGGGCTTGCCGCTGCTCGGCTGTCATCGGCTGGCCGTGCACGATCCGGTCCAGTGCCGCGGGCGGCGCGGTGGCCAGCGTCGGCACCGGCGGATCATGGGACAGCCCACCGGATCCGACGAGCAATACACGCTTGCCGAGCGTCGCCGCGTATGTGCCGACGGCGGCACCCAGCGCACGCACCCGGCGCAGCGGGCCCAGCGGCGTTGCGACCGAGTTGATGAAGATCGGGATCACCGGCCGTGCGGTCGCGTCGCCGAACAGCTTCTGCAACGGCTGCACCGTGCCGTGGTCGACGTCCATGCTGGCCGAGATCGCCACGTCGACACCGGATTCCAGCACAGCCCTGGCGCATTCGGTCGCGATGTCCGCAGGCACGTCGAGCGGGCCGGCGTGGGTGCCGTAGTCGCCGACGCCCTGGGCCGCGGTGCCGATGCAGAACGGCGGCATCGTCCGGTAGAAGAACCCGTTGTAGTGGTCCGGGGAGAAGATGACGACGAGTTCGGGGTCGTAGGCGGCGACGAAGTCACGCGCCCTGGCGAGCGCGGATTCGATGTCGTCAAGGAGATCCTGCGACGGTCCCGGAAGATTCAGCAGTGGGCTGTGCGACATACAGCAGAGGGCGAGTGGCACCGTTACCTCCTCCCGGGGTCAGACAGAGAACCTTGAAAAGCGACTCGGACACATCGGCCGCGCGTTGGGCGATGCACGCTGCCGCGATGCAGCGGTCGGGCCGCAGGAACAACACGGAGTCGGTGTAGGTGTCGAACCATGACTTCAGCGCACCGGTGCGGTCCCCGACGATCACGACGTCGGGATCGTCGTGTCCGGTCCAGTGCAGTTGCGTCATCGGCCGGGCGGCAACGAATGTGGCTCCCAACGCTTTCCACCGGTCGAACACGTCGTCGCCAAGGAATGCGCGCGGATTGTTGCTCCAGCACAACACGGCGAACCCGGGACTGAGCACGTCGTCGAGCAGGACGTTCTGCGCGTCGCGGGTGTCCACCCGCGGCTGGATGAACAGCGTCCCCGTCGGCGAGGTCTCCCCGCCCGTGTGGAACACCGCGCCCTCCTGGTAGCGCGGCATCGGCTTGAACCGCATCTCGAGGATGTACCGCTTGAGCGTTGGCACCACCGAAGCCGCGTGGATGACACGGTCACGCAGCGCGGCCACCCGCCGATTCGTCGGCGAAATGACCCGCCCCACAAGGGTGGACAGGTCGATCATCGCGCGCGCGTGCTTGCGGCGTTCGACGTCATAGGTGTCGAGCAGCCCGTCGCCGGCGTGGCCGTTGACCACCGCCGCCAGCTTCCAGCCCAGGTTGGCGGCATCGCGGATGCCGCTGTTGTAGCCCTGCCCCTGCCACACCGGCATCAGGTGCGCGGCGTCGCCTGCCAGCATCAGCCTGCCCTTGCGGAACGCCCCGGCGATGCGGGAATGGTGGGTGTAGACGCGGTGCCGGATGATGTCGACGCGCTCCGGATGCGGTACCAGTTGCGAAAGCATGCGCCTGACGAAGGCCGGATCCTCGGCCATCGCGTCGGACTCGTCGGCGTGAATCATGAACTCGAAGCGGCGAATTCCGTGCGCGATCGAGATCGAGACGTATGGCCGCGCGGGGTCGGCACCCACTTCACTGTTGGGATGACCGAGCGGATCATTGGCGCAGTCGATGACCAGCCAGCGCGTCGACGATGTGGTGCCGTCGAACGACACCCCCATCAGATGCCGGGTGACGCTTCGGCCGCCGTCGCATCCGACGACGTACCGTGCGCGTACGGGCTCACTGCCGTCCGCGAATCCGACGGTCACGCCGTCGGTGTTTTCGCTGCAGGACTCCATCCGCCTGTTCCACCACACCTCGACGTGGTCAAACCGGTCCAGGCCGGAGAGCAGTTCGGCGTCCACCATCGGTTGCACGAAGCCGTTGCGCTTCGGCCATCCGAACCGCGCATCAGGTGGCGCCATCTCCGCCAACAGTCGGCGTTTGGCGTCGAAGAACCGCAGGATCTGGTTGGGCACGGTGTGCGGCAGGATGCGGTCGACCAGACCGATCGACTGGAAGGTGCGAATGGCTTCGTCGTCGAGTCCGACGCCGCGGGGGTAGTCGATCAACGACGGCCGTTCGTCGACCACCAGAGTCCGAACACCCTGCAGGCCAAGGATGTTGGCCAGGGTAAGGCCGACGGGCCCGGCCCCGACGATGACGACGTCCGCCCGGTTGCTCATCGTCAGCGCCCCTGCAGGAAGTCGAGATGCAGTGCGTTGAACGTCTTGGGATCCTCGTACTGGGGCCAGTGCCCACAGCCCGGCATGACCTCGAACCGGGCGCCGGGGATCATCGACGCGATGCGACGACCCTCCTCGACGTCGGCCGTCGGATCGTCACTGGTCCACACCACCAGGGTCGGCGCGGTGATCGACCCGTACTCGGCGGGGCCGAGCAGATTCCGCGCCCGGATCTCCGGATCCTGCAGCGCCATGATGTCTTTCATCGCCGCGGCGAATCCCGGCTGTCGATAGATGCGTTGCCTGCTCGCGACGATGTCGTCGTAACCCTTGGACTTGTCGGCCATCAGCCACTTGATGCGGGCCTGCACGGTCTCCCACGTGGGGTCCTCGGCGGCGGCCATCGACAAGGTGATGATCCGCTTCATCACCTCGGGGTCGGCTTGTGACCCGCCCGCGGTATTGAGCACCAGTCGGTGGATCCGGTCCGGGTGGTCGACGGCGGCGCGCGCGGCGACCCAGCCGCCGAGCGACTCGCCGCTGATGTGCGCACGCTCGGCGCCGATCGCGTAGAGGAACGCCATCAAGTGGTCGACGTAGTGGCTCACCTCCAGCGGGTGACCGGGCTTGTCGGTGTAGCCGTGGCCCAGCATGTCGATCGACCAGGTGGAGAAGTGCTCGGCGTGGGCCTCCAGATTGCGCACATACGCCTCGGCGTGCCCGCCCGACCCGTGCAGGAACACCAGTGCGGGGTTCGCCGGGTCACCGGCGTGCAGGTAGCGGGTGCGCACTCCGCCCGCGTCGAGGAACCCCTGCGAGAAGGGGACGCCCTGCAGGTCACTCCACACGCTCTCGTGCTCCGCCACTCGTCACCCTCTCTTGACTCCGAGAATGTGATTCTCGTATTTTGTAAGCACTCTGCTCATTTATCGCACAATCATGTGCACTATAGTCAGAGCATCACTCTCGCGGACTTAATCTGTCAAGGAAGGGGCCGCCATGGTCTCCGAGGGCCAAGCGCCCAACGGTGCGCCCGGCTCGCAGACCCTGGCCAGAGGGTTGGCCGCGCTGCAACTGGTCGCCGCCGCGCGAACTGGTTTGACGGTTCAGCAGGTCGCCGACGACATCGGCGTTCACCGCACGATCGCGTACCGGTTGCTCAACACGCTCGCGCAGTTCCGCATGGTGGCCAAGGGCGAAGACGGCCGGTACCGGTCGGGCACCGGACTGGCCGTGCTGGGGGCGTCGTTCGACAACAATGTCCGGCAGTTGAGTGTGCCGACGCTGCGCAAACTGGCCGACGAACTCGGCACGACGGTGTCGTTACTGGTCGCCGAGGGTGATCAGCAGGTGGCGATCGCGGTGATCGTGCCGAGCAACGTCTTCTATCAACTGTCGTTCCACGAGGGCAGTCGATATCCGCTGGAACGCGGCGCGGCGGGGATCGCGCTGCTCGCCAGCATGCCGCCGCGGCCTGGCGAACGGGATCTGGTTCCTCTTGCCCGTCAACAAGGTTGGGTGATCACCCACGGTGAGGTCGAGCCGAACACGTACGGGCTCGCCGTGCCGGTGCGGCGTAAGCCGCCCTCACCGCCGACGTGCATCAACCTGATCTCGCATCGTGAGGATGTCGTCATCGACGGCAGAGACGCCGTCCTCAAGGCCGCCGACGAACTATCCGCAATTCTCAGCTGAAGGGGTCGTCGAACGTGAGCTCATGTGTGAAATCTCGGAGATTTTTCGAACACAAGCTCACGTTCAGCATGCGTAACGAAGGGAGTCCGACGTGAACGACTGGGACGCCGACGTCGACGTGGTCGTGTTGGGCAGCGGTGGCGCGGGATTGACGGCTGCGCTGACCGCGGCGAGCAGCGGGGCGTCGGTCGAGGTGTTCGAGAAGGCGGCTACCGTCGGCGGTACGACGGCGGTTTCCGGTGGCATCGTGTGGATTCCGGCGCATTCGCGTTCGGCCGACGGTGAGTTGCCGGTCGAGGACGCGACGGCGTACCTGCGTGCGCAGTCGCTCGGCTATATGGACGACGAGCTGATGCAGACGTTCGTGCAAACCGGCGCCGATATGCTGGATTACGTCGAGGCACACAGCGAGTTGCAGTTCGAGATCGCCGAGGGCTTCCCCGATTACAAGCCGGAGCTACCCGGCGGTCGGCCAGGCGGCGGTCGATCGCTGAACGCCAAGCCGTTCGATCTGGCGCGGTTGGGCGACTGGCGCGACCGGATCACTTCGTTCCCAGCGGATTTCAGCAACGTCGGCATCGACGCGGAGACCAGGGCCCGTATCCATGCGGCGGTGGACAGCGAGTCCGGTGACTACTGCGTGGCCGGCACGGCGCTGGTCGCCGGGCTGCTCAAGGGCCTGCTCGACGTCGGCGTGGCACCGAAGACCAATGCCCGCGCCGTCGAGTTGTTCGCCGACGGCGCCGGCATCACGGGCGTACGAATCCAGCGGGACGGCAACGATATTCGCGTGCGGGCCCGCCGCGGCGTGGTGCTCGCCACCGGCGGGTTCGAGTGGGACAAGCAACTGGTCGAGGCCTATCTGCGCGGCCCGATGCGCGGCGCGGTGTCGCCGCCGAACAACACCGGCGACGGGTTGCGCATGGCGATGGCACACGGTGCCGACCTCGCGAACATGGGCGAAGCGTGGTGGGTGCCCATCGTGCAGTTGCCGGACGACACATTCCAGGGGCATCCGCGCAGTCGCAGCGTGCGCCTCGAGCGGACCCGGCCGCGAAGCATCATCGTCAACAGGGCGGGAAAGCGGTTCCTCAACGAAGCGGGTGAATACAACTCGATGGCGGGCCCGTTCCAGTACCTCGACCCCCGCAACGGGTACGCCAACGACCCGGCGTGGATCGTGTTCGATTCGCTGCATCTCAAGCGGTATGGCTTCCTCGGCGTGCTGCCCGGCGCGCAAGCCCCCGACTGGTTCTCACCGAGTGCCGGCCTCGCCGAACTCGGCGCCAAGACCGGCATCGACCCCGACGGTCTCGCGCGCACACTGGCGGCGTGGAACGACAACGTCGCACACGAGACCGATCCCGACTTCGGCCGCGGCTCAAGTGCTTACGACGGCTACTGGGGCGACGACAAGGCGGCCACCCCGGCAGGCAAGACGCTTGGCCCCATCGACACGGCGCCCTACTATGCGGTGCCGGTGTCGATCGGCGCGATGGGCACCAAGGGCGGCCCGCGCACCGATCGCGACGGCCGGGTGTTGCACGTGAACGGCTCGGCCATCCCGGGTCTGTTCGCCGCGGGCAACGCGATGGCGGGCGCTACCGGCAAGGCCTACGGCGGCGCCGGTGGCACGTTGGGCCCGGCGATGGTGTTCGGCTACCGCGCGGGCCTGGCGGCGGCCAATCGGGCCTAATTCTCCGCGCACTGTTCCAGGCGCGAGCAGACGCAAACTCGCACATTTTGTTGCGAGTTTTGTGCGAGTTCGCGTCTGCTCAGTGCAGTGAAACTTATCCACAGGCAGCGTTTCATCCCCACATTGAGCGTCTGCGGTGTCCCCTGCCGACGTCGGCACTGACGATCATGAGATGCGTAGCGCTGCCCTGAGATTGATGAAGGAGTGTGGCGGATTCGCCACAACAGCACAATTGCTGACGGTTATGACTCGGCAACAACTAGATGTTCGAGTTCGAAACGGCGATCTGGTTCGCGTGTGGAGAGGAATCTATTCCGCTTCGGAGCCAGGCCTCATCGGCCGGTTGGCGGCACTGGATCTACACATGGGGCAGAGTGCAGTCCCGTGCATGGGCACGGCCGCCGCGCTGTACGGCTTCGACCTCGAGAACACCCACGCGGTTCATGTCCTTGACCCGGGCGTTCGAATGCGGCCCACTGTCGGCCTGATGGTGCACCAACGGGTGGGCGCACCGCTGCGGCGGATTGCCGGCCGGTTGGCGACGGCCCCGGCTTGGACTGCAGTCGAGGTGGCTCGCCAGTTGAGCCGACCACGTGCACTCGCGACGCTGGATGCAGCCCTGCACGCTTCGGCCTGCAGCCTTATCGAGCTGGAAAGCGCTGTGCGAGAGCAGAAGGGCCGCCGCGGCATCGTTCGCGTCCGAGAACTGTTGCCATATGCCGACGGTCGCGCGGAGTCAGGCATGGAGAGCGAGGGTCGACTGATCATGATCGACTATGGGCTGCCGTTGCCTGAGCTCCAGTACGAGATCCTTGGACTCGACGGTGAAGTGTGGCGTGTCGATTACGCGTGGCCCGACTACCGTGTCGCCGCAGAATACGAGAGTATCGCCTGGCATGCGGGCCGGTCGGAAATGGTCAGAGACAAAACACGGCTCGCGAGTATTCAAGAGGCCGGTTGGACTCTCATCCCGATAGTCGTCGACGACATACGGCGACGACCATGGCGACTCGCGGAACGCATCGATCACCACCTGTCGCGGGCTGAGATCGCCAGTTGACGCGCGGCGAGCAGACACAAACTCGCATGTTTTTCACTCAAGATGTGCGAGTTTGCGTCTGCTCGCCGGAATCAACCGACCACCGCCGAGCCGATGAAGTAGCTGCCCAACAGACACACCGCCATCAGCACCACCCAGCCGTCGGTGAGGCGGCGCAGCAACACCGGGGCATGCCGGACTTCCATGAACTCGCGGAAGATGATGCGCACCTTCACCAAAGCGATGACGATCGCGCTGACCGTGACGACGGTGCTGGCCTTCAGCATCCCGTCGTCGTCGGCCGAGCGGTCCAACCACACGTACGCCAGCGTCATCACGGTGAGCACCAGCCAGACGACGGCCAGCCTCTTGTTGAATGTTCCGCTCATCGGTCACCTCACCACGTAGATCAACGCGAAGATCAGCACCCACAGGAAATCGACGGTGTGCCAATAGGTTGCGCATGTCTCCACCAGTTGCTGCGAGCGCCGCGCAGGGCTCCACAACTGGTACACGGCGACGCCCATCACGATGAAGCCGATCAGCAGATGGATGAGGTGGATGGACGTCAGGAAGAAGAAGTGCTCGAAGAACTCGTTCTCTGTGAACGTGTGGCCCAGCCGGATCTCCCTGGTCCACTCCACCACCTTGGACACCAAAAACGCCACACCCAGACCGATCGTCAGGAACGCGTCTCGGAGCGCACCGCGATACGCGCCCTCGCGAGACGCTTGGACACACCTGGCGATCGCCCACGAACTCAGCAGCAGCACAACGGTGTTGAAGATCCCGAAGCGCAGGTCGAGCGCGGCCTGGGACTGCAGGTACAGGTCGCGGTTCTGGATGCGACCGATGAGGTAGACCGAGAAATATCCGGTGAACAGCAGCGATTCGAACAGGACGAACACCCACATGTCCGGCTGGCCCGGCACGAACCGGCCCTGCTCGCGGTCGACCTGGTCGGTCGAGGAGTCTTCCTGCAGGTTCGTCATTGCAGTGCCCCCACCGAATCCGCCTGACTGCCCTCGGTTTTGGCGGGTAGGTCAGGCAACGGTCCGGTACCGAAGTCCTCGCGTTCGATCATCCTGCGCAGCAGCACGATGAAGCACGCGGTGTAGGCGACGAACACCACCATGTTGATCCACCACGCGATCGCTCCGTTCCAGGCGAAGACACCGCGTTGGAAGATCCACGCCGGCGCGACGACGACCTCGGTCAGCGCGTTGCACAGCCCCAGATAGCCGAACCACTTCGGAAACACCCCGTTCCTGTCGATCAGGATGGCGACCAACCAGACCACGGAGCCGATCATGAACACGCCCATGGTGCCGCTGAACGACAGGAAAGCGAAGTCGAACAGCCATCCGATGAGTTCGGGGTCGCGATCGGGTCGCAGGGCGCCGACAGTCATCGCGATGGCCATCACCAGCATGCCGGGTATCGCACTGAGCGAGTACATGATCAGATACGAGTATCCGAACACCTTGCTGACCGACATCCGCCGCATCGAGTAGGCCAGCAGCGCGTTCATCGGCGCGCACATGCCCGAGATGAGGAACACCACACCGAATCCGGCGAGGATTCCGTGGTGGCGCGCATCGAACCACTGCACGACCATCGGGGTGCTCCAGGCCGGGCTCGGTGGTGGCTGAACACGCGTGACAAGGAAGAACAGCACCCCGTAGAGCTGATAGAAGACCACCATCACCCACCACGCGAACCACAGCTCTCGCTTGGGATGGTGGCGGAAGTTCCACCACAACCGGCTCAGCGGTGCACTCATGCGGCGACCGGCTCCTCGACGCGTCGACGCAGAATCTGCTGTCCGAGAACGACTCCCATCACCACGATCCACGCGGCGATCGCGATGTTCTTCACCCAGAAGGACAGCAGGCCGTCCCACGCCAACGGCCCCGTGACGGCCAGCGCGGTGAATGCGGCAGGTCCCAGCGCGACCGCGATCAACAGATTGAAGTGCGCCACCCACATCTTGAAAACAGGTTGCTCCTGGCGATCCCAGTAGATGGCCAACGCGAGCAGCAGGCACTGCGCGATCAGGTACGGAACCAACACGGTGAACGTCACCCATGCGAGGTCGTTGAGCAACTGGGTCAACTCCGGGGCGCGCTCCGGCCGGAACGCGCCGAGGAGCCAGAACATGTTGGCGATCAAGAACAGACACGGCGGGCCGCCGGCGCAGGCGATCAAGCTGTAGGACGGGATCGGCGTGCGGTGCGCCATCCGCCGCACCTGCATCGCCAACAGGATGACGGTGGGGATCAGGCCGACGCCGAACCAGTTGAACAAGATCATGCTGTACCGGATCCGCGCGGTCTCGTCCCGGTAGAACTCGGCCACCGCGTCCGCCGACAGCGTCGGTGACATGGGGTGCAGGAAGCCGGGAAACAGGAAGAACGCGGCTACCCAGATGATCGCGATCGCGGGCAACGTCCAGAACAGAAGCAACTCGCCGTCAGGGCGTCTCATCGTCGAACCTCTTCAGCTAGCTCGGTTGCCGATCGGCAACTTGGACGGTAGCCGATCGGCAACCTGGCGGTCAATCCTGGGCTACCCTCGTCGCTGTGACGTCGACACAAGAGAGCAGGTTCAGTGCCATCACGCGCACGGCAGCTCAAACCCGTGTGCTTGACGCGGCGTTGAAACTGATCTCCGAGCACGGCGTCAGCGGGACATCGCTGCAGATGATCGCCGACGAGATGGGCGTGACCAAGGCCGCCGTCTACCGGCAGTTCAAGACGAAGGAAGAGATCGTCATCGCGATCACCGAACGGGAGATGAGCAAGCTCGAGGACGCGGTCGAAGCCGCCGAAGCGCAGGGGCACCCCTTGCGGGCGCGGGAAGTGTTGCTGGACAGGATGATCGAGCAGGCCATCGAACGTCGCGGCGAGTTCAGCGTTCCGCTGTTCGATCCGGTCATCATCCGACTGCAAGCCGAATACGAGCCGTTTCAACGGTTCATCGAACGCCTCTACGCCGCGCTGCTCGGCACCGAGGCCGGGGTACAGGCACGCCTGCATGCGGCGATGCTGTCGAGTGCGATCAGCGTGGCGGTGATGCACCCACTGCTCGCCGACGTCGACGGCGACACGCTGCGTGCGCATTTGAAGGAGATGACGCGCCGGATGCTCAATCTGCCGGCTTCGGATTGATCAGTTGCTCCGCAACGGTATACGGATCGTCGCTGCCCTCGGCCACGAGTTCTGCGAGCCGGTCCAAATCTGGATGAGTTCGCAACTGGGTCTGCGCCAACGACAGGATCTGCGCCCGCGCCCGCGCGATCCGTCGCTGGAGGCTGTCGGCGCGGTGGTGTTCCTCGATCGCCTCGACCAGTTCGGGCACCCCCTCACCTTGTGCGGCAATGAGTTTGAGGATCGGCGCCGTGGTCTCAGCGCGCAGGTCGCGGACCGTCTGGTCGGCGCCGTCCCGGTCGGCCTTGTTCACCACCACGATGTCGGCCACTTCGAGCAGGCCCGCCTTCGCGGCCTGAACCGCGTCGCCCGCACCGGGATTCAAGATGACGACGGTCGGATCGGCAACGGCCGCGATCTCGATCTCCGACTGCCCGACGCCGACGGTCTCCAGCACGATCAGGTCGTAGGCCAGCGCGGCCAGTAGTCGTATCGCGGCGGGCACCGCCGCGGCAAGCCCGCCGAGGTGGCCGCGGGTGGCGACAGAGCGGATGAGGACGCCGGAGTCGTTGATGTGAGCGGCCATTCGGATGCGATCGCCCAGCAGCGCTCCCCCGCTGTACGGGGACGACGGGTCGACCGCGAGCACCGCCACCCGCATGTCCCGGCCGCGGTAGGCGCCGACCAACGCCCCGACCGTCGTCGACTTACCGGCGCCCGGTGGACCCGTCACGCCGACGATGCGGGGCCGCGGCGTCGGCCCGAGCGCGTCGAGCACCTCGGTGCGGCGTTCACTTTCGACCAGGCTGAGCAGCCGACCGGCCGCCCTGGCCGATCCGCCGCGCGCCGCCTCGATGAGCTCGTCGATGGTCACCGGTGTCAGTTTAAGGAGCCGGCACCTCGATGATGGTGGCCGAGCCCATACCGCCGCCTGCGCACATCGCCGCGACCCCGATTCCGCCGCCGCGCCTGCGCAGTTCATGGACGAGCGTGACGAGCATCCGCGCGCCGGTCGCCGCGACCGGATGGCCGAGCGAACAGCCGCTGCCGCTGGGGTTCACCTTGTCCGGATCGAGGTCGAGCAGCTTGATGGTCGCCACGCACATGGACGCGAATGCTTCGTTGATCTCGAAAAGGTCGACGTCGGCGAGTGAAAGGCGAGCCCGGCCAAGTGCTTTCGGGATCGCCTCGACCGGCGCGAGACCCGTCGACGCCGGATCGACACCGACCGACGCCCACCCCTTGATCGTGGCCAGCGCGGGCAGCCCGAGGCGATCAGTGGCGATACCGAGAATCGCCGCGCCGTCGTTGCCGCCGCACGCATTGCCCGCGGTGATGGAGAACCCGTCGATCTCGGGATGCAACGGTTTGAGCGCGGCCAACTTCTCGATGCTGGTGTCACGCCGGGGATGCTCGTCGACCTCGAACAGGCCGTGCGGGGTTTCGATCGGCACGATCTCGTGTTTGAACCGGCCTTCGTCGATGGCCTGGATCGCCTTGCGGTGCGAGCCCAAAGCCCATTCGTCCATCTCTTCGCGCGATACGCCTGCCTTGACGGCGGCGTTCCACCCGACGGTGATCGACATGTCCATGTTGGGGGCGTCGGGCCGGTTGGGATGGGTCGGCGGGAACCAGTCGACCTTCTCGTCACCCCGCTGCCGCGTGAACCGCGGTGAGGTCGACGCGGAGTTCACGCCACCCGCGAGGATCAATTGGTCCATGCCGGCCCGGATGCTGGCCGCGGCGGCTTGCACGGCGGCCTGGCCCGCGGCGCAGTGCCGGTTGACGGCAAGACCCGGCACCGACGACAGGCCGGCAGTGATGGCCGCGTGGCGGGCCACCACGCCTCCGCCGTACAGGCCCTCGCCGAGGATCACATCGTCGATCGGCGCGCTGCCGACCTCGGATACCGCCGCGCCGACGACGTGTTCTGCCAACCGGTAGGCGTCGGTGTCGCGCAGCGTCCCCTTCACCGCGGTGCCGATGGGGGTGCGTAGTGCGGACACGATGACGGCGTCAGGCATGGGTGTCTCCGTTCTGATGAGAATGCTATTCTCTCAGTCCGAGAGTGCCAGTTGCAAGAAGGGGAACCACATGCAAATCGCAGGTAGCTCGGCGATCGTCGTCGGTGGGGCGGGTGGCCTGGGTGAGGCGACCGTGCGCCGCCTGCACGGTGCGGGGGCCAAGGTGGTTGTCGCCGACCTGGCCGACGACAAGGGCAAGGAACTCGAGAGCGAACTCGGCGTGCGGTATGTACGCACCGACGCCACCTCGGAGGAATCGGTCAACGCGGCCATCGCGGAAGCGGCGGCGCTGGCGCCGCTGCGCATCGCCGTCGACACCCATGGCGGCCCGGCGGGCGGCGGGCGGTTGGTCGGCAAGGACGGTTCGCCACTGAGCATGGAGGCCTTCGAGAAGACGATCGCGTTCTATCTGACGGCGGTGTTCAACGTGATGCGGTTGACGGCCGCCGAGATCGCGAAATCGGAGCCGCTGGAAGAAGGTGGCCGCGGGGTCATCGTCAACACCGCGTCGATCGCCGGCTATGAAGGTCAGATCGGCCAGCTCCCCTACTCCGCCGCCAAGGGCGGTGTACTGGGTATGACCCTGGTCGCGGCACGTGACCTGTCCCCGTGGGGAATTCGCGTCGTCACCATCGCGCCGGGAACCATCAACACACCGGCGTACGGTAAGGCCGCCGACCAACTCGAGCAGTACTGGGCCCCGCAGATTCCGTTCCCCAAGCGCATGGGCCGGTCGACGGAGTACGCGCAACTGGCGCAAAGCATCATCGAAAACGACTATCTCAACGGCGAAATCATTCGTCTCGACGGGGCGCTGCGGTTCCCGCCGAAGTGATGGCGCGCCGGGTGCTGGAAGGCCGAGTCGCGTTCGTCGCCGGTGCCAGTCGCGGCATCGGCGCGACGGTTGCCGAGGCGCTGGCACGCGAGGGCGCCGCGGTGGCGGTCGCGGCCCGCACCGAACAAGAAGGCAAAGTGCCCGGCACCATTCACGCCGTGGCCGAGCGGATCACCTCCAGTGGCGGCAAAGCGTTACCCGTGCAGTGCGACGTCACCAGCGAGGAATCCGTCGAAGCCGCTGTCGTGCAGACGGTTTCGGAGTTCGGCGGCATCGACGTGCTGGTCGCCAACGCGGGCGTGCTGTGGCTGGGCCCGATCGAGTCCACACCGCTGAAGCGTTGGCAGCTGTGTATGAACGTGAACCTGACCGGGGTGTTCCTGGTGACGAAGGCCGTGATCCCGCATGTGAAGGCGCGCGGCGGCGGGTCGCTGATCGCGATCACGACCACCGGCGTCGGCATGATCGAGCACGGCGCCAACGCCTACTGGGTGTCCAAGGCCGGCGTCGAGCGGTTGTATCTCGGTTTGGCCGCGGACCTTCGGCCCGACAACATCGCGGTGAACTGCCTGAGCCCGTCGCGCGTGGTGCTGACCGAGGGCTGGCAGGCAGGCGGCGGTGGCATGGAGATTCCGCCGGAGATGGTCGAGCCACCCGAGGCGATGGCGAATGCCGCTGTGCTGCTGGCGCAACAGGATTCCAGCGGCATAACCGGTACCGTGCAGCGGTCGGAAGAACTCGTCGCATGAGAAAGGCGCACGAATGAATCAGGTGTCGGTGATCACCGGTGGCGCAGGCGGAATGGGTCTGGCCACGGCCAAGATAGTCGGCCGAACCCACACGCCGATTCTTTGCGACGTCCGGCAGAACAGGCTCGACGATGCGGCCGCCGCCCTTACCGGCCTTGGGATTTCACCCATCGTCGTCAACTGCGATGTCACCGACCGGCA
Organism: Mycobacterium sp. 3519A; assembly: GCF_900240945.1. Taxonomy (NCBI): domain Bacteria; kingdom Bacillati; phylum Actinomycetota; class Actinomycetes; order Mycobacteriales; family Mycobacteriaceae; genus Mycobacterium; species Mycobacterium sp. 3519A. The sequence goes on along the minus strand of NZ_OESG01000011.1, from coordinate 63,383 downwards.
GGCGGTTGCCCGTCTGTTCGAGACCGCAGCCGGCGTCGGGCAGATCGCCTCGGTCATCCACACCGCCGGGGTGAGCCCCAGCATGGGCGACGCCGATTACGTGATGCGGACCAATGCGATCGGCACGGTCAATGTCAACGAGGCGTTCTTCGCGTCTGCGGGCGAGGGTGCCGCGATCGTCAACGTGGCATCGATGGCGGCCCACATGCTGCCGGAGGAAATGATTCCGACGGGCCACTTTTCGCTGGCCGTGCAGGACGAGGCCGCCTTCATGCATCACATGGCGACGGCGTGCGGCGTCGTGCCCGAGGAGATGCGCTCGGGCATCGCCTACGCCGTGAGCAAGAGCTTCGTGCGGTGGTACAGCACCTCGCAGGCCGAACGGTTCAACGGCCGCGGCCTGCGCATCGTCTCGGTGTCACCGGGGTCCATCGACACCGAGATGGGCAGGCTCGAGGAGCAGGCCGGTGCGGGTGCGATGGTCGCCGACGCCGCGGTCCCACGGTGGGGCACCGCGGAGGAGATGGCCGAACTGCTGGCCTTCTGCGCCGGCGACAAGGCCGGCTACCTCACCGGCACCGACATCCTCAACGACGGGGGCGTGATCGCGTCGATGAAGGAGCGCGCCACGCGCAGCGCCGCCACCTAGGCGCGAGCGACCGCAAAATGCCAACAATCCGCGGCGTGTCGGTGTACAAACACGGTCGCTCGCGGGAAAGGAGAGGACAGTTACTTGCCCTTGGCGATCAGGCCGTCGACGATCTTGTTGAAGTCCGCGGTGCCGAACGACACGTACTCCGCGAGGTTGGCGTAGTCCAGCGACGCCATCACCGACTTCTCCAACTGCAGATTCATCAGCCGCTTGGTGGCCTCCACCGCCTGCTGCGGCAACTCGAGTAACTTCTTGGCGCACGCGATCGCCTCGGCCAGCGGATCCTCGACCACGTGGTTGGCCAGTCCAAGTTCGACGGCGCGCTGCGCCTTGATCCGCACGCCGGTCAACGCGAACTCCTTGGCCTGCAGCAGGCTGATCTGCGAGCCCCACACCAGCGGGCCACCGTCAGCGGCCACCAGACCGATCTGCACATGCGGGTCGGCGAAGTGCGCCGTCTCGGCGATGTAGACGACGTCCGATAACGCCGCCAGGCTGCAACCGAGCCCGACGGCCGGGCCGTTCACGGCGGCGATCACCGGGATGCGACACCGCACCATGCCGATGACGATGTCCCTGCCGTGTTTGATCGTCTTCTGCCGCAACGCTTCATCGTTGCGAAGCTCGTTGAGATAGTTGAAGTCACCACCCGCTGAGAACGCCCGGCCCGCGCCGGTGATCACCGCCGCCCGCGCGTCGGCGTCCTCGTTGAGGGCATCCCAGAGCTTCGCCAACCCGACGTGCAGGGCGTCGTTGACGGCGTTGAGCGCATCGGGCCGGTTCAGCGTGATGATGCGCAGGGCGCCGTCGGCAGTGACGTCGATTTCCTCTGGCATGTCATACATTCAGGGCTCTCCGTTCGTCGCGCGAGCGCTCATCACACTCCCAATCCGAGAATGCGCGATGCGATGATGTTCTTCTGGATCTGACTGGTGCCGCCCATCACGCTCTGGGCGCGGCTGTACATGTACGCGCCGAACAGCTCGTCGTCGCTGGTGCCGACCGTCTTCAGCGCGGCGTGGCCGACGGACTGCTCGACCCACGTCATCAGGAGCTTGTCGAGTGAGCCCTGCGGGCCGTGCGTGATGCCGTCGAGTTGTTCCGACAGCCTCCTGCGCACATGCAACCGCAGCATCTCCGTCTGCACCCACGCCCAGGACAACTCCTCCGGCGGGTCGCCCTCGGCACGGGAGGCCAACTGTCGCACCAGTTTTCCGTAACGCGCCGAGAAGCCCAGCGTCGACGGCTCACGCTCGTGGCTGACGACGGTCATCGCCAGCTTCCAGCCCTCACCGGGTGCGCCAACCATGTTGTCGGCGGGCACCCGCGCACCGTCGAAGAGCACCTGCCCGAATTCCTTGGTCACACCGCTGATCATCTTCAGTGGCCGCTGCTCCATGCCCGGCTGATGCATGGAGATGATGAACGCCGAGATGCCCCGGTGTTTGGGTACGTCCTTGTCGGTGCGCGCCAGCAGCAGACACCAATCGGCCACATCCGAGTAGCTGGTCCAGATCTTGTGCCCGTGGATGACATACTCGTCACCCTCGCGGGTGGCCGTGGTGGTCAGCGACGCCAGATCGGAACCCGCGCCCGGCTCGCTGAAGCCCTGGCACCACCGCTCCGAGCCGTTGATCATGCCGGGCAGGAACCTGTCCTGCAGTTCCTTGCTGCCGTGATGACCGAGGCCGACGACCAGGTAGCCCAGGCTCGGCCGGGCCGGTGCGCCCGCTTTCGCGATCTCCTCGTCGACGATCACGTCGTAGACTGGCGGCAGGTCTTGGCCGCCATACTCTTTCGGCCACGACGTGCCGAAGAACCCGGCCTCGTACAGCGCGCGATGCCAGTCGCCCTGCTTGGCCCAGTACTCGTCACCTGAGGTCGGGAACTTGCCCTTCTGGTCGGCCAGCCAGCCACGCAGTCTGTCGCGGAACGCTGCTTCGTCCGGTGAGTCACGAAAATCCAATGGTCAACTCCTCCAGCTTCACCGGCCACAATTCGGTGGCGGCCAGTACCCGGCGCAGGTACACGTGCGCGAGGCATTCCCACGTGTTGCCGATGCCGCCGTGTACCTGGATCGACGTCTCGCACACCGTCAATGCCGCACGGGCGCAGTAGATCTTGGCCACTTTCGCGGCCTCGATCGCCTCGGCGGCCGGCAGTTCGTCGACCGCCCACGCCGCGTGGCGCAGCACGCTGACCGAGCCCTCGATCAGCGCCAGGCTCTCGGCAAGCAGGTGGCCGACGGCCTGATACGACCCGATGGTCGCGCCGTACTGTTCGCGGACCTTGGCATAGTCGACCGCCAGCGCGTGCGCGCCGCGCGCGGCGCCCACCAACTCGGCGCAGGTGACCGCGAGCGCCAGCGCACGCCAACGCCCGGCGTCGTCCTCCGACAACTCGCTCAACTCGGCCGGCGACTCCACCGCTCCGACAAAGCTTCCCGTCAAATCGACGGTCTGCGGTGTCGCGGCCGGGATCGACGGCTGCACACCGAGCCGCTGCAGTTCGTCGGCGAGTACCGGTCCCACGAACGGCACGTCGACCAGCCCCCGCGCGAACTCCTCGGCGACGATGGCGACTTCCACCCCCGACGCGCCGTCAGACCGAAGCGTCCGAAAACCTGTCCCTGCGACGGCCTTCTCCAGTCTGGCGATCCGGTTCGAATCCTCCAGATCGGCAACCGATCCCGGGCCCAGATCGTCAGCCAATTTGGCCGCCGCCTCCCGAAGCTGCTGCTGTTCAGCAGTCAGACGGACGTCCACAGCCGCTCCTTCAACACTCGACGCAACACCTTTCCCGATGGCAGACGCGGAACCTCATCGACGAACACCACGCGGCTGGGCCGCTTGTAAGAGGCGAGCCGCTCGGCCACGAGGCCGATCAGCTGCTCCGCCTCGACCGGCCTGTGCACCTTGACGGCGGCGACGATGGCCTCGCCGTTGGCCGCATCGGGTATACCGAACACCGCGCAGTCGTCGACCGCCTCGTGCCCGTGCAGAACGGCCTCGATCTCGGCGGGTGCCACCTGGAATCCCCGCACCTTGATCATCTCCTTGGCGCGATCGGTGATCCGCAGCCAGCCGTCGGCGTCCAGGTAGCCGACATCGCCGGTGCGGTACCAACCGTCCGAAAACGCCTGTGCCGTCGCGTCACTGGGCAGATAACCGGCCATCACGGAATCCGAGCGCGCCTGTATCTCGCCGACCGCCCCCGGCGACAGCGGTGCACCGTCGTCGAGAGACACGATCCGTACGCGCACCCCCGGAACCGGCCTGCCGACCGTGTCCAGGCGCGCGCCCTCGATTTCATTGCACGCGATGACCGGCAACTCGGTGGTGCCGTAGGCGGTCACCCAGTTGACCGCTGCTCTGTCGGTGATCGCCTCTGCGACGCTCCGCGTCACGGGCGTCGCGCACCACATGATGTAGCGCAGCGACGACAGATCGTGACGTTCCAGATCGGGATGCGCGGCGAGGGCCAAAGCGATTGGCGCTACGGCCATCTCGATGGTGATCCGGTCCTCTTCGATATGGCGCAGCATCAGGTCGATGTCGAAGCGCCGGTGCAGCCGCAACCACGTGCCGGTATCCAGCGCCATCATGATGTTCAGCAGCCCGAGGATGTGTGACGGCGGCGTCATGATCTGGATGCGGTCGGCCGCGGTCAGATGCAGCGCGTCGCGCCAGTGGCGCACCGCGACGGCGAAAGATCCGTGGGTGTGACGCACCGCCTTCGGCAGACCGGTCGTCCCTGAGCTGAACACGAACAGCGCATCACTCGACGGGTTCGGCGCTTCGAACGCGCGCTGCCCCGGTGCGATCGCCTCGTCGAGTGACAGCATCGGCATCGCCTCGGCGAGCACCGGATGGTCGCCCACCGCGTGCGACGGCCCCGTCAGCGCCAGCGCATTGTCGACCTCGGCGCGCTTCCACGCCGGACTCAACAACACCGCCGCCGCCCCGAGCCGCCAGATCGCCCATACCGCGATCACGAACTCCGGTCGATTCGACGACATCAGCGCCACCCGGTCGCCCGCCCGCACGCCGCGGTGTTCCAGCACGGTGGCCAGTCCGTTGGCGAGGGCATCGAGTTCGCGCAGCGTGTACTGCCGTTCCTCGAATGCGAGCGCGGTCGCCTCACTCACACGCTGTCCTTACCCGGGGCCAGTGGTACACGCTGAGAATAGCGTATCACTTATCGAGAATGATATTCTCGGAATATCAGAACCCATATGCCAGGAGAGGCTGATGACGGCAGAACCGATGCCGCCGCCCGATGCAGGCGGCCAGGTGACGATCGTTCTCGATCGTAAGAAGGTGTCGGTGCCCCGGGTGGCGAACGAGACACTTCTGGAGAGCGCCCGGCGCGCCGGGCTGTCCCCGCCATTCTCCTGTGAAGCAGGCAACTGTGGCACCTGCATGGGCAAGCTCACCGAGGGCAGCGCCACGATGCGCGTCAACGACGCCCTCGAGCAGGACGAGATCGACGACGGGTACGTGCTGACGTGCCAGGCGGTTCCGGATACCGATTCGATAAGCGTCACCTACGACGATTAAACCGACGCAGCGCCGTGCTCGTCGAGGCTTGGCGCAGGGCGGTATTCGGGCTCGTATCCTTCGATGTGGATCGGGCTGCCGACCAGCTTGAACTCGCCCGCGGTGACGAGCGCCTCCGGCGTCGCCTCCAACGCCTCCGGCAGGGTGCGCACGGCCGCCACCGGAATTCCCAAGGGCTGCAGCCGGGCTTGCCAACTCACCGCGGTGTCGGTGGCCAGCGCGGCCGTGACGACGGCGAGCACCTCGTCGCGGCGGGCGGCGCGTTCGGCCATCGTCGGGAAGCCGTCGATCTTGGCCTCTTCGGCGAACGCTTTCCAGAACGCGTCGTGGGTGATGAACAAGGCGAGATAGCCGTTCGCCGTCGGAAACAGCTGCGCCGGAACATAATACGAATGCGCGCCGAACGGGTAGCGCTGCGGTGCCGCGCCGTCGTTGAGATACGCCGACGCGCGATAGTTCAACTGGGACAACATCACGTCGCGCAGTGACACGTCCACCTGCCCGCCGCGGCCCGACACGATCTGCGCAAGCAGGCCCAGCGCCGCCGCCAATGCCGTCGAGTTGTCGGCCGACGAATACCCAGGCAACGTCGGCGGGTCGTCGGGATGCCCGGTCATCGCTGCCACACCGGTGGCGGCCTGGATGACGTAGTCGAACGCCGGGTCGTCGCCGCCGTTGAGGCCGAACCCCGTGATCGCAACGCAGACGATCCGCTCGTTGTACTTGCGCAGCGCGTCGTACGTCAGGCCGAGCCGCTTGATGGCCGACGGCTTCATATTGACCAGCAGCGCATGCGAATCCGCGACGAGCTCACCGAGCCGCTGCCGGCCAGCGTCAGAACGAAGATCCAGGCACACGCTCTGCTTGTTGCGGTTCAGGCTGGCGAAATAGCTGTCGCTGACCTGCCGGGAGATCTCGCCGCCAGGCGGTTCGATCTTGATGACCTCGGCGCCGAGATCGGCGAGCAGCATCGTCGCGTAGGGGCCTGCCAGCATCACGCCGACCTCGAGGATCCGGATACCGGAGAGCGGGCCTTGGTTCATCTGTTCTCTCGGCTCTTCGCGCAAGCGCTCATCGCACTTCGTTGGCCAGCTGTGAGATCACCTCGCGCGTCCGGTATTTCGAGGCGATCAGTTCATCGCGATTCTCGCCGATCGGCAACAGCCGAACCGAGAGGTCGGTGACGCCGGCGTCGGCGAAGCTCCGGAATCGCGCGAGGATTGCCTCCTCGTCACCGGCGGCGGTCAGGTCGCCGACGTCGCGGGCGTCGCCCCGATCGAGCAGCTTCTGATAGTTCGGCGACGTCTCGGCCTCGGCGAGAATGCGATTCGCGCGTTCCTTGGCCGCGTCGATCTCGGAGTTGGCGCACAGGCACACCGGGATGCCTGCGATGATCCGCGGCGCCGGACGTCCCGCGTTGTCGGCCGCCTTGGTGATCCGCGGCGCAATGTGATCGCCGATCGCCCGTTCGTCGGCCATCCACAACACCGTGCCGTCGGCGAGTTCACCTGCGATCTGCAGCATCACCGGGCCCAATGCGGCGACCAGCACCGGCATCGGCGTCTGTGCGCCAAGCACAGTCGGGTTGTGGACGGCGAACGAGTCGTTCTCCACGTCGACGTCACCTGGACCTGCCAGCGCCTTGTTGAGCACCTCGAGATAGTCGCGGGTGTATGCCGCCGGCTTCTCATACGGGATGCCGAGCATGTCACGGACGATCCAGTGGTGCGACGGCCCGACGCCGAGCGCAAGTCGCCCGCCGGTACCCGCATGCACGGACAGCGCCTGCCGTGCCAGCGCGATCGGGTGCTGCGCCTGCAGCGGCACCACCGCGGTGCCCAGTTCGATCCGGGAGGTGCGCGCGCCCATCAATGAAACCATGGTGAGACAGTCGAAGTCGTTGGGCACCTGCGGCATCCATGCGGTGTCCAGCCCCGCGGCTTCCGCCCACTCGATGTCGTCGAGCAGCTTCTTGAGCTTGCGGGTCATGTCACCGCGCTCAGCCCCGATCATCACGCCAAGCCGCATATTATTCAGCCACCCTCTCCGCGGTCAGCTTGCGCACCTCTGCGACCAGCGTGTCCAGCGGTGTGCCGGTCGGGAACACCGCCGCCGCACCGGCGTCCAACAGTTTCTGGACGTCCCCCTGCGGGATCGTGCCGCCCACCACGACGGCGATGTCCCCCGCGTCGGCCGCCCGCAATGCCTCGACGGTACGCGTCGTCAGCGCCACGTGCGCACCGGACAGGATCGAAAGACCCACCAGCGCAACGTCTTCCTGCAGCGCGATGGAGACGATGTCCTCGATACGTTGCCGGATACCGGTGTAGATCACTTCGAACCCCGCATCGCGCAGTGTGCGGGCGACGATCTTGGCCCCGCGGTCGTGACCGTCGAGGCCCGGCTTGGCGACCAGCACGCGCGCCGGGCGGGCTTGGGCGGGAGCGGATTCTGCCATCAGAACACCACCGGTTGCTGAAACTCGCCCCACACCGCTTTGAGGGTGGAAACCATCTCCCCCACAGTGCAATACGCATTCGCACAGTCGATCAGCTTGTGCATCAGGTTGTCGTCGCCTTCCGCCGCGCGCGACAGCGCCGCAAGACTGGCCGCCACCGCATCGGAATCCCGCTCGGCCTTGACCTTGGTCAGCCGCTTGAGCTGAAGGTCGCGGCCCTCGGCATCCAGTTCATAGGTGGCGATCTCGGGTGGCGGCTCGTCGGAGACGAACTTGTTCACACCGACGACCGGGCGCTTACCCGACTCGACCTCCTGGTGGATCTTGAACGCCTCGTCCGCGATCAGGCCCTGTAGATAGCCGTCCTCGATGGCGCGCACCATGCCGCCGTGGGCTTCGAGATCACCCATGATCTCGATGATCTTCTCCTCGGTGGCGTCGGTCAGCGCCTCGACGAAGTACGAACCGCCCAGCGGGTCAGCCACTTTCGTCACCCCGGTCTCGTAGGCCAGGATCTGCTGCGTGCGCAACGCGAGCGTCGCCGACTCCTCGCTGGGCAAAGCGAACGGTTCGTCCCACGCCGCGGTGAACATCGATTGCACGCCGCCGAGCACCGCTGCCATCGCCTCGTACGCCACCCGCACCAGATTGTTCTGGGCCTGCGGCGCATACAGCGACGCACCGCCCGCCACGCAGCCGAACCGGAACATCGACGCCTTGTCCGTCGTCGCACCGTAGCGCTCGCGGACGATGGTCGCCCACCGCCGACGGCCTGCCCGGTATTTGGCGATCTCCTCGAAGAAGTCGCCATGCGTGTAGAAGAAGAACGAGATCTGCGGGGCGAACTGGTCGATGGTCATCCTGCCGCGCTCGACCACGGTGTCGCAGTACGTGACACCGTCGGCAAGCGTGAACGCCATCTCCTGGACCGCGTTGGCACCGGCGTCGCGAAAATGCGCGCCTGCGACCGAGATCGCGTTGAACTTCGGCACCTCGGCCGCACAGAATTCGATGGTGTCGGCGATCAGCCGTAGCGACGGCTCCGGCGGCCAGATCCAGGTGCCGCGCGAGGCGTACTCCTTGAGGATGTCGTTCTGGATGGTGCCGGTGAGCTTCTCCCGCGGCACGCCCTTCTTCTCCGCGGCGGCCACATACAAGGCCAGCAGGATCGCGGCCGTGCCGTTGATCGTGAAGCTGGTGCTGATCGCCTCCAACGGGATGCCGTCGAACAGGATCTCGGCGTCGGCGAGCGTGTCGACCGCAACGCCGACCCGGCCGACTTCCTCCCCGTACTCGGGGTCGTCGGAATCGTACCCGCACTGGGTCGGCAGATCGAGGGCCACCGAGAGGCCGGTGCCGCCCTGGTCCAGCAGATAGCGATAGCGGCGGTTGGATTCCTCGGCGGTGCCGAAACCCGAGTACTGGCGAAACGTCCACGTCTTACCGCGGTACCCGGTCGCGAAGTTTCCGCGGGTGAATGGATAGGTGCCGGGCGCAGGCGGATCGGAGGCCCGGTCGGCCGGACCGTAGACCGGCTCGAGAGGCAGGCCGGAGGGCGTCTGTACAGGCTCGCTCATCACTGGATAACGTACTTGCAGAAAATGAGAATGCCAATAACGCCCGGCGGAAACCCGCACGGAGCAAAGTGCGCGGTGCGCGCGTTCCCGCCGCCGAAGGGCCGGTACACAGCGATTATGAGACTTGCCTAGAATGAGAATGCCAATTCCAATCGGGTAGCATCCGGGTAACTCACCGCGAGGAGGCCCATGTCCACGTTCACTGACCGCACGCTCGTCGTCTCGGGCGGCAGTCGCGGCATCGGGTTGGCGATCGCGCTGGCCGCCGCCAAACGGGGCGCCAACGTGGTGCTGCTGGCCAAGACGGCCGAACCGCACCCCAAACTTCCCGGCACCGTCCACACCGCGGTCGCCGACGTCGAGGCGGCGGGCGGCAAGGGCGTCGCAGTGGTCGGTGACGTGCGCAAGGAAGAAGACGTGCAGCGCGCGGTCGACACCGCGGTGGAGCATTTCGGCGGCGTCGACGTCGTGATCAACAACGCAAGCGCGATCGCGACCGAACCGACCGAGGAACTGTCCGCCAAGAAGTTCGACCTGATGATGGACATCAACGTGCGGGGGACGTTCCTGCTGACGAAGGCGGCGCTGCCGCACCTTCGGAACTCGGCCAACCCGCATGTGGTGACGCTGGCACCGCCGTTGAACATGAAGCCACACTGGCTGGGCGCCCACCCCTCGTACACGCTCTCGAAGTACGGCATGACGCTGTTGTCGCTGGGCTGGGCCGCCGAATACGCCGACTCGGGCATCGGCTTCGCCTGCCTGTGGCCACAGACCTACATCGCGACGTCGGCGGTGGCCAATCTGGCCGACGGCACGCTGATGCCCTCGTCCCGCAGCCCGGAGATCATGGGTGACGCGGCGGCCGAAATCCTGTCCAGGCCGCCCGCCGAGGTGAACGGCAGATGTTTCATCGACTCCGCCGTGCTGGCCGAGGCCGGTGTCACCGACCTTGCCCGCTACGGCGGTGGCGACAACCCGATCCTTGATATCTTCGTCGACAAGTCATGAGTATCTCGTTGCTGCTGGAGATGGCGGCGTCGTCGAATCCGGACCGCACCGCGCTGGTGGCCGGCGAGATCCGGCTGACCACAACCGAACTGAGCGAGCTCGCTGACGGAGGCGCCGGCGTGATCGCCGCGTCCGGTGCGCAGCACGTGACTTACGTCGGAACCGGTGGCGCGATGCTGCCGCTGCTGCTGTTCGCGTCCGCGCGCGCGGGCGTGGCGGTCACGCCGCTGAACTACCGGCTCAGCGAGGACGGCCTGCGGCAGCTGATCGACCGCCTGCCCACCCCACTGGTGATCGTCGACGCCGAGTACCGCGATGTCGTGGCCGGAGCGGGTAAGCAGGTGATCACCTCCGACGAATTCGCCGCGGCCGCACGGACCGCCGAGCCCGCTGCGGAGTTCGCCGACCCCGACGCCGTCGGCGTGGTGTTGTTCACGTCGGGCACCACGTCGCGCCCCAAAGCCGTTGAGCTGACGCACAACAACCTCACCAGCTACATCACCGGAACCGTCGAGTTCGACTCGGCCGAACCCGGCGACGCCGCACTGATCTGCGTGCCGCCGTATCACATCGCCGGTGTCAGCGCGGCGCTGTCGAACCTGTACGCCGGCCGAAAGATGGTGTACCTGCCGCAGTTCGACGCCGCCGAGTGGGTCCGGTTGGTCCGCGACGAGGGTGTCACATCGGCGACCGTGGTGCCGACCATGCTGGACCGCATCGTGTCGGCACTGGAGGCGCGGCCCGTCGATCTGCCCACCCTGCGCACCTTGGCCTACGGTGGTTCCAAGGTCGCACTTCCGTTGGTACGCAAGGCGCTTGACTTGTTGCCGAACGTCGGTTTCGTCAACGCGTACGGCCTCACGGAAACCAGTTCGACGATCGCGGTGCTCACCCCGGACGACCACCGGGAAGCGTTGGCCGCCGAGGATGAGGCGGTGGCCCGGCGACTGGGTTCTGTGGGTCAACCGGTGCCGAGCATCGAGGTGCAGATCCGCGGCGGTGACGGCACCGTCCTCGGACCCGGCGAGACGGGCGAGTTGTTCGTGCGCGGCGAGCAGGTCTCTGGCCGTTACACCGACATCGGGTCGGTGCTCGACGCCGACGGCTGGTTCCCCACCAAAGACGTTGCGATGCTTGACGAAGGTGGCTACCTCTTCATCGGCGGCCGGTCCGACGACACCATCATCCGCGGTGGTGAGAACATCGCTCCCGCCGAAATCGAGGACGTGTTGGTCGAGCATCCCTCGGTGCGCGACTGTGTGGTCGTGGGCCCCGAAGACCCGGAATGGGGTCAGATCATCGTCGCGGTCGTGGTCCCTGCCGACGGCGCGCAACCCGATCCCGACGAACTGCGCGCACACGTGCGCGCACAGCTGCGCGGATCACGCACCCCGGATCGCGTGGTGTTCCGTGACGAGTTGCCGACGAATGCGACGGGCAAGGTGCTGCGGCGGGAACTCGTCGACGAATTTCAAAGGAGCCGAACATGATCAAGAACGGCACCCGGCTGCAGAGCCAGGTCTGTGACACCCAGGTGATCGTCGTGCGCAGCGCCGACAGCCTCGACGACTTGCGGGCAGGCGGCGTTCCGATGGTGCCACTGGACGCCGAAAAGTCTGCGGACGCCACCATCGATCCGGCGTTCTCGGGCGGCAATGTGATGGGCAAGCGCTACGTCGACGAGAACGGCGCCGAGGTACTGGTGACCAAGGCGGGCGCGGGCACGCTCAGCATCGGCACCACCGCACTGAATCTGAAGGAAGCCAAGCCGCTGCCTGCCAGCGACTGACACTATGGGCCGATGAGGCCGCGCAGCCTGGTCGTTCGATATTCGGCAGGCCTTGCGTTCGCCTATCTGCTTTCGGCCGCAGAGGTCGTCGCGGTCGTCGTCTCGGTCAGCCGGGAAACGGTCATGGCGGCCCAATCGGTGCTCAATGCCGGGAATCTGATCGCGACCCTCGCTCTAGTCGTTGTCGGGACGATCTCCGTCGCAACAAGCAGCGTCGCACTCGTCGTGCGTGCGCTCAACCGCGTTGGCACCATGCACAAGACTCCCAACATCACCAGGCGCCAATCCGCGATTCTGCTGACGCCGTGGGTGATCTCCGCCGCCGTCATGATTCCGTTGAACGTCGACGACGGCCCGCGCGCGCTGACTCTGATCGTTTCGGCGATCATGTTCGGAGCGACCGCCACGGTGTGCACGGGTTTTCTGTTCACCCAACGGGCATTGCGTGCCCTGATGATTGCCACCACAGTCGATCTCGAGCACGCCGAACGAGCGCCTGGTGTGCGGGCGCGAATGATCCTGATGTGGATCATGTGTAGCGCTCTGCCCGGCGCCGGCATCGTGGTGCTGGTGATGCTGCGGGCCAACGGCTGGATCATCCAGCCGGATGCGCCCATCGAGGTTCCGGTGCTGGTGCTGGCGCTCGTCGCGGTGGTGTTGGGGATGCGCGCGATGATCCTGGTTTCGTCGTCGATCTCGGATCCGATACACGAAGTGGTCAACGCGATGGCAGAAGTCGAACGCGGTCACCTGGATCAGCGGATCGACGTATACGAGCGGTCCGAAATCGGGCAGTTGCAAAGCGGATTCAACCGTATGGTCGCCGGCTTACGCGAGCGCGACCGGTTGCGGGACCTGTTCGGCAGGCATGTCGGTGAGGAGGTGGTCCGGCGTGCCGTCGAAGAACACGAATCGGTGACCGGCGACGAACGCGATACGGCAATCCTGTTCATCGATCTGGTGGGTTCAACGCAGTTGGCGGCGGCACATGAACCGCATGAGGTGGCCGCGGTGCTCAACGACTTTTTTCGAATCGTGGTCGCAGAAGTCGACAAACGCGACGGGCTGATCAACAAGTTTCAGGGCGATGCGGCGCTGGCCGTGTTCGGCGCTCCACTGCGGATCGACGACCCCGCCACCGCCGCATTGGCCACCGCCCGCGCGCTCGGTGACGAATTGCGCCGACTGAGGGTCGACTTCGGAATCGGAGTGTCCGCCGGGCCCGTCTTCGCGGGCAATATCGGCGCGGAAAACCGTTACGAATACACCGTCGTCGGCGACGCCGTCAACGAGGCGGCGCGGTTGGCCGACCGCGCCAAGGACTTCGACACCCGGGTACTGTGTTCGAGCGCCGCGCTCGACCGGGCCGACGCCGCCGAGCGGGGGTGCTGGCGGATGCAAGGCGCAGAAATGCTCAGAGGCCGGTCACAACTCACGCACATATCGGCACCGCTGGCGTCAAGCTAACGCCCGCCATCAGCCCCGCGTGCGATGATTCACCGACATGCGAGTCGACGGGCGGGACATCACCGTTTCCGGCAGCTTGCTGCAACCACTGACCCGGCGCACCAACGACATCCTGCGCCTGGTCCTCGCGGGCGCATTCCTGGCCGCGGTGATCACGAGTTCGCTGATCACCCGCAACGAATGGGACGCCCTTGAGCGGTCGATCTCCGAGATCGTCGGGGTGTTGACACCCACCCAGTCAAACCTGGTGTACCTGATCTACGGGATGGCGATCCTGGCGCTGCCGTTCGCGATCCTGGTCGGGTTGATCCTCGCGCGGCAGTGGAAACTGCTCGGCGCATACGCCGCCGCGGCGTTCCTGGCCTTCTTCTCGCTGTCGATCACCGGCAACGGCATCTCCGCGCCGCGATGGCATTTCGACCTGTCCGACCGGCTGGACACGCTGCTCTCGCAGTTCCTCGACGATCCACGCTGGATCGCCATGCTGGCCGCGGTGCTGACCGTCTCGGGTCCGTGGCTGCCCGCTCGGTGGCGGCGGTGGTGGTGGGCGCTGCTGCTGGCCTTCGTTCCGATCCATCTCGTCGTCAGCGCGGTGGTGCCCGCGCGGTCACTGCTCGGGCTGGCCGTCGGCTGGTTCGTCGGCGCACTGGTGGTGCTGGCGGTCGGCACGCCCGCCCTCGAGGTCCCGCTCGACGGTGCCGTGCGCGCCCTTGCCCGACGTGGCTTTCTCACCTCGACATTGACGGTGGTGCGGCCGGCGGGGACGGGGCCGTTGGTGCTGTCGGCCAGATCCACCGAACCCGAGACAGTCGCGGTTGTCGAGATGTACGGCCCGAATCAGCGCAGCGGCGGCTTCATGCGCCAATTCTGGCGCTGGCTGCGGCTACGCAATAGTGAGACGTCACCGCTGCAGGCGTCCATGCAGCGCGCCGTCGAGCATCGAGCGTTGATGGCGATCGCGATCGGCGATCTGGGAGTCGCCAACTCCTCCACCATGGCGATGACCCCGCTCGACCGCGGGTGGACCCTTTATGCGCATACGCCGCCGGCAGGCACGCCGATCACGGACTGCACCGAAGAGGGCTGTGTCGACCGGGTGTGGGAGGCGCTGGGCGTGCTGCATGACTGCCATATCTCGCACGGCGATCTGCGCGCCGGGGAGATCACGATCGTCGACGGCACTGCGCGTTTGGGCGGTTTCGGCAGCGCCGAATACGGCGCCACCGACGAGCAACTGCAGGCCGACATCGCCCAACTGTTGGTGACGACGACGCACCTGTACGGCGCCGAGGCGGCGGTCGGCGCAGCCGTCGATGTCCTCGGTAAGGATGTGGTGCTGAAGGCATCACGGCGACTGACCAAGTCCGCCATGCCGTCACGGATCCGCAAGTCGGTGGCCGACGTCGGCGCGGTGATGTCCTCAGCGCGCGATGAAGTGAAGCGGCGCACCGGCGCCGATCAGATCAAGACCGAGACGATCACGCGGTTCACCCGCAAGCAGGTGGTCCAACTGGTGCTGCTCGTCGCGCTGGTCTACGTCGCCTACCCGTTCATCAGCACTGTGCCGGCATTCTTTTCAGAGCTGCGGACAGCGAACTGGTGGTGGGCGCTGATGGGGCTCGCGGTGTCGGCGCTGACGTATATCGGTGCGGCAGCGGCGTTGTGGGCCTGCGCGGACGGACTGGTCAGCTTCAAGAATCTGACGATCATGCAGGTGGCCAACACGTTTGCGGCGACGACCACGCCCGCCGGTGTCGGCGGCCTGGCACTGTCGACGCGTTTCCTGCAGAAGGGCGGCCTCGGTGCACTGCGCGCGACGGCGGCCGTCGCGCTGCAACAAACCGTGCAGGTCATCACGCATGTGGCGTTGCTGATCTTCTTCAGCGCCGCCGCGGGAGCGTCCGCGGACCTGACGCACTTCGTCCCGTCCGCCACGCTGCTGTACCTGATCGGCGGGGTACTGCTCGGACTGGTCGGCGCGTTCCTGTTCGTCCCGATCCTTCGCCGGTGGCTTGCGACGGCGGTTCGTCCGCGCCTGAAGGAAGTGCTGGGCGACCTCGCCGAGTTGGCCCGCGAACCCAAGCGTCTGGCGATCATCGTTCTTGGTTGTGCGGCAACGACTCTCGGTATGGCCTTGGCGCTGTGGGCAAGTATCGAGGCGTTCGGCGGCGACACGTCGTTCGTCACGGTGACGGTCGTGACGATGGTCGGCGGAACCTTGGCGTCGGCGGCCCCGACGCCTGGCGGCGTCGGCGCGGTGGAGGCGGCGTTGATCGGTGGGCTCGCCGCGTTCGGTGTACCGACCGCAATCGCGGTGCCGTCGGTGCTGCTCTACCGGGTGCTGACGTGCTGGCTACCGGTGTTCGTCGGATGGCCGATCATGCGCTGGCTCACCGAGCAGGACATGATCTAGGGCTTCGCGAATCCCGCTGCGTTGAGCACCTTTTGGCCCGACTCGCCTTTCACGAGGTCGACGAACTTGCGGGCCAACTCCTGGTTCTTGGACTCCTTGAGCACCGCGATCGGGTAGGTGTTGACTGCGCTTGCCGATTCGGGGAACGGCACGGAGTTCACCTTGTTGCCCGCACCGATCGCGTCGGTGACGTAGACCAGTCCCGCGTCGGCCTGGCCGGTCTCCACCTTGTTGAGCACATCGGTGACGGCGGATTCCTCGCTGACGGGGTTGAGTTTCACGCCGGTTGCCTGCTCGACCTTCTGGGTGGCCGATCCGCACGGCACCTGCGGGGCGCAGGTGACCACGTTGAGCCCTTGCCGCGTCAGGTCTTTGAACGATGCGATCTTCTTCGGGTTGCCGGGTGCGACGGCGATGGTGAGCGTATTGGACGCGAAGTTGACCGGGTCACCCGCCAGCAGGCCGGCTTGCGCCGCCTTGTCCATGTTCTTGGTGTCGGCCGACGCGAATACGTCGGCCTGCGCGCCCTGGGTCAACTGGGTCACCAGGTCCGAGGAGCCGGCGAAGGAGAATTCCACTGAGACGCCAGGGTTTTCGGTGTTGAACTGGTTGCCGATGTCGGTGAACGTCTGCTTCAGCGACGCGGCGGCGAAGACGATGATCTTCGTGTTGGCGGCCGACTCTTCCTTGGAGCCGCATCCGCTGAGCAGCACCAGCGCCAGCGCGGCGGCCACGAGCCGTCTCACGACTGTCCGCCAGGAGTTTCGACGATCACGGTGGTGGCCTTCACAACGGCGACGGCGACACTGCCGGGCTCCAGCCCGAGGTCACGTACCGCATCCGCGCTCATCAAGGAGACGACGGTGAAAGGCCCACACTGCATTTCGACCTGCGCCATCACCTTGTCGGTCACCACCTTGGTCACCAGCCCGGCGAACCGGTTACGCGCCGAGCTCGCGATGCTCAGCGGATCCTTCGGCGCCGCAGCGGCGTTCGCGCTGGCGAAAGCGGCCAGCACCTCGCCCGCGATGACCTTGCGGCCCGCGTCGTCCTGGCCTGCGGGCAGGCTGCCGTCGTCGATCCAACGCCGGACGGTGTCGTCGCTGACGCCGAGCAGTTCGGCAGCCTCACGGACTCGAATCGATGCCACCGCGGCATCTTATCCGCAAATGCGGTTTTTCTGCGTGGATCAATCCGCAGATGCGGATTCTCAGGCCTCGGCGAGCCGCTTTTCGGCGTATAGCCGTGCCCACTCCCTGCGGGGCCTGATCGACACGTCGACGTCGGCTCCCTTGGCGCGCAGCGCTCCCACGGTCGCCTGCTCCCGCGATGTGCGGGCGAACGGATCCCAGCTGAAGAACCGGCACGCGTTCTGCCAGGTGATCTTGTCGATATCGGAATCGTCGGCGCCTGCGGCGTTCAGCTCGGCCAGCACCTGCTCGGGGGCGTCGGGCCAGAAGCAGTCGGAGTGCGGGTAGTCGCACTCCCACGCGATGTTGTCGATGCCGATTTCGTGGCGCAGTCGCAGCGAGGTCTTGTCAGTGACGTAGCAGGCCAGCGAGTGCTCGCGGAACACGTCGCTGGGCAGTTTGTCGCCGAAGTCGCGGCGCAGCCACTTCTGGTTGGTGTAGTGCCTGTCGCTGCGGTCCAGATAGAACGGAATCCAGCCGATGCCGCCCTCGGAGAACGCGAACTTCAGATCGGGATAGCTGCGCATTGCCGGGCCCCACAGCAGATCTTGGGCACACATCGCCGACACCTGGGTCGCCAGGATGATCATGTTGTCGATCGGCGCGTTGGGCGCCATGCTGATCGCCCCGAAGCCAGTGCCGATGTGCAGGCACATCACCACGTTCTCTTCCGAAAGCGCCCGGAACACCGGACCCCAGTACTCGTCGTCGTGATAACTCGGAAGGCCTTCCAGATGAGGCAGTTCCGGCATCGTGACGGCGCGGCAGCCCTTGGCCGCGACGCGACGGATTTCGGCGACCATCGCCTCGGGGTTCCACGTCGGCAGCACCGCGATCGGGATGAAGCGGTCGGGATAGCTGCCCGCCCATTCGTCGATGTGCCAGTCGTTGTAGGCCGACACCATCACCAACGTGACCTGTTCGCGGTGCATGTTGAGATGCCGCGCGGAGAACCCGGTGAAGGTCGGGAAGCACATCGAGGCGAGGATGCCGTTGCGGTTCATATCGCGGACGCGTTCGTGGACGTCGTACACGCCGGGGCGCATCTCGGCGAAGCCTGCGGGGTCGCGGCCCCACTCCTCGGCAGGCCAGGACACCACCGCGTTGAGGCCGCTGACACCCTGCGGTCGGCCCTGATACATCCATTGGTCGACGCCCTTGTCATCAGTGACGACGATCGGCGCCTCGTCCTTGTACTTGGCAGGCACATGGCGCAGGAACATGTCGGGCGGCTCGACCACGTGGTCGTCGATGCTGACGAGGATCAGCTCGGAGGTATCCATACCCAACTAGTACCGTCTAGCGGTGTGACCGTCTCTGCGCTTTCGGACAGAGTTTTATCTCAATCGGCCAAGCGCGTGATCGAGCTGCGGCGAGGGGGGCGCGCGCTGGGCGGCAGCTACCTCTACGAGGGCGACGCGCTGATCACCGGGTGGCATAGCCACGAGGTCCACCAGATCGAGTACGCGATCGGCGGAGTGGTTGAGGTCGAGACGGCGTCGGCGCACTACCTGCTGCCGCCGCAACAGGCGGCGTGGATTCCCGCCGGCCTAGAGCACCAGGCCACGATGAATCCCGACGTCAGAACCGTGGCGGTGATGTTCGACCGCGAGCTCGTCACCGACGGCGGCGATCGCGCCCGCATCCTTGCGGTGTCGCCGTTGATCCGCGAAATGATGATCTACGCGCTGCGCTGGCCGATCGACCGGCCCGAGGGTGACGCGATCTCCGACGCGTTCTTCCGCACCCTGGCCAATCTGGTCACCGAGGCGCTGGATCATGAAGCGCCGCTCAGCCTGCCGACGTCGGACAACCCGATCGTGGCCGCGGCGATGGCGTACACGAAGGAACACCTGGCGTCGGTGACGGCCGTCGAGGTGGGCCGCGCGGTGTCGGTGTCGGAGCGCACATTGCGACGGCTGTTCCAGGACACGCTCGGATTACCTTGGCGGACATACCTTTTGCATGCCCGGATGCTGCGCGCCATGGCCTTGCTGGCGGGGCGGGGGCAATCAGTTCAGGAGACGTCGTCGGCGGTGGGCTTTGACAGTCTGAGTTCCTTCACCCGGGCGTTCAACCAGTTCTGCGGGGAGACGCCGAGCACATACCGGAAGAGGCTCGGGTTTCAACAGAGGTCGTCGGGGGCAATCTCTTCGCCATGAGCGACGACGGAATGGGCGAAGCGATCGCGACCACGGGACTGTTCTTGAACTTCATCGCGGTGATCGCCGTCGCGGTGTGCCTGGCCAGCTGGGCCGGACACGGTGCGCTGACCGCGTTGTCGGGTGCCGTCGCGCTGATCAGTTTCGCCGCGAGCATCGCGTGCTTCCGCGCCCAGGCCGACGACGGGGAACAGCAGGAAGTCGCCGTCGGCTGATCAGTGGGACTCGCGCGGCACGTGGATGTCGTACCCCGCGATCTTGCGGTACAGCGTCGCCCGGCTCATGCCGAGTTCGGCGGCCGCCTCAGCCATCGTCAGCTTGTCGTCGTTGAGCACACGGATGATCTCGCCTCGCTCGAACGCCTCGATACGTGACAGGTGGCGTGTCCTACCCGCCAAGATCTGCGGCGGCAGGTGTTTGACGTCGATCACGTCGGCGTGGGCCGCCACGTGTGAGACCACGCGCGTCAGCTCGTCGGCGTTCCCGGGCCAGTCGTAATTCGTCAGCGCCCGCGCCGCCGTCGCGCTGATGTCGATCTCGCGACCCCGAACACGCATGGCGATGTGCCGCGCCAACGGCACCACGTCATCAGGCCGGTCGCGCAGCGGGGGCACCGGGGCCACCCTGTCCACCAGGCCGGCCAATGCCGCAGGGATGTCCTCGAATCTCTCCGCCGTGAGGGCGAACGGAACCGATGTCGACCCGTGGGCTCGCAGCACCAGACTGCGCAGGCGCTCGGCGACCCAGGTCGGCAGCATGTCGACGTCGCGGACGATCACCGCGGTGTGGGCCTTGCCGAGTTCCGGTGCCCACAACCCCAGCCAGGTCTGGATATCCGACGGGCCGGGCGCGCTCGCGGACAGGATGCGGTCACGCGGATAGGTGTGCCGGGCCGCCTGCGCAAGCAGCGTCGCCCGCCCCGAGCCGGGCTCACCGACCGCGGCCACAATCGAGCCGGCGAGCATCGCCTCTTCGGCTCGGGCCACAGCGCTGTTCCAGGCGTCCGAAAGTGGTTGCAAGCTACCGGATCCCGGTACTGGCCGGGGCACCTCGACGCGGAAGACCTGCCCGCGGGGGGTCCGTCGCGCGTGCCGCCCCACGCCTCGGGCGAGCATCAGCGCGGTGGTGTTGCTGGCCGCGGAGCGGGCCAGCGCGAGCAACAGGTCGTTGGACGACTGCGACCACGTCGTGAGGTTGACGCTGCCTTCGAGCCGACCCGACGTGGGGTCGAACACCGGAACCGCGGCGCACGTGAACGTGCACAGGCTCAACGCATAGTGCTGGTCGGCGCGCACGAGGGTGGGCACGCGGTCGGCAAGCGCCAAGCCGAGGCCGTTGGTGCCGACGTCGCGTTCGGCG
Source organism: Mycobacterium sp. 3519A (assembly GCF_900240945.1). Classification (NCBI taxonomy): domain Bacteria; kingdom Bacillati; phylum Actinomycetota; class Actinomycetes; order Mycobacteriales; family Mycobacteriaceae; genus Mycobacterium; species Mycobacterium sp. 3519A. The sequence goes on along the minus strand of NZ_OESG01000011.1, from coordinate 42,746 downwards.
TAGCCGAACCCCGGCGCCAGGTGAACGTCGTCGAGCGCCTTGAGCAAGCTGTGATCACCGGACAGTCGCGACAACACCACCCCGTCGCTGTCGGTCAGCATCATGCTGACCGGTTCATTGGCGAGCGTGCTGTGCAGGTCGGCCAGCACCTCGTTGCCGCACTGGAAGAACAGTGAACCGAGGTTCTCCGTGCCGGTGAAGACGGGTTCGATCTCTTCGAGCGGTACGCCGTAATCCTCGCTGCGCTGCCACGATGCCAGCAGTCGTTGCGACAGACCGCTCGCCTCGCGGTGCGCCACTTCATGCAGTCGAACGCGGTCTAAGAAGTCCTCAGACACCTACCTACCTCACTGTGGTCCACGTTACAAAGCCTGCCAAGTTCGCGGGGATCGAATGAGCCGGGCGGCGTCTCAGATTGAGACGCACGGGGCCTCGGCCAGGCCGCTCGATGGCCATACAGTCGGGGCCAGGATGTGACAGCCGTCACACCCCGCCGTTTACCTGCCTCTCGGAGGGGGACCCGCTCATGTACCGCAAAGACGACACGAGCTATTTCATCGTCGACGCCCACATCGCCCTGTGGGATGCGCGTCCGGAGAACCAGCGCAACGTCCACGGCAAGCAGTTCATCGACTGCTTCTACGACTACCACCGCAACCTGTCGCCGGAGTCCGAGGTGTGGAGCTACGAGGAGTACCTCTACCAGGGCGGCGAGCGGCTGATGAAAGACCTGTTCACCGATGGCTACGTCGACCACGCGATCTTCCAGCCCGCCTACCTCGGCGAGTTCTACTACAAGGGATTCGGGCAGACCGACGAGGCATCGGAACTGGCTGCCAAGCACCCCGACAAGCTGACCTACAACCACAACTTCGACCCGCGCAACGGTGAAGCGGGACTCGACCGCCTGCGCGAAGAGGCGGCGAAGTTCGGCCTGAAAGGCGTCAAGCTCTACACCGCCGAATGGCATGGCGACTCACGCGGCTGGCGACTCGACGACCCGTGGGCATACCGCTATTTCGAAGCCTGCCGCGAGCTCGGCATCCGCAACATTCACGTCCACAAGGGACCCACCATCCGGCCGCTGGATCGGGACGCGTTCGACGTCGCCGACGTCGATCATGTGGCCTCCGACTTCACCGACCTGAATTTCGTCGTCGAACACTGCGGGCTGCCCCGCCTCGAGGACTTCTGCTGGATCGCGACACAGGAGCCGAACGTGCACGCGGGGCTCGCGGTGGCGATGCCGTTCATCCACACCCGGCCGAGGTACTTCGCGCAGATCATCGGGGAGCTGCTGTACTGGGTGGGCGAAGACCGCATCCAGTTCTCGTCGGACTACGCACTGTGGACGCCGCGCTGGCTGATCGAGGCGTTCGTCGACTTCCAGATCCCCGAAGACCTCGGCGAGTACGCACCCATCACCACCGACCAGAAGAAGAAGATCCTCGGGCTCAACGCCGCGAAGATGTACGGCATCGACGTGCCCGCCGAGCTGCAATTGGCACCGGCCGATGAGCCCGCCGTCGGCCCGCGCGGGGCCGACAACCTCGTGGGGGCCTGATATGGGCAGACACGAAATCGCCTACACCGCTTTGGCAGCGGTGATGGATCCCGAACTCGACGAACCGATCACGTCGCTGGGTTTCGTTCGCTCGCTGACGGTGTCGCCGAGCGGGAACGTGAAGGTGCACCTGCGGCTGCCGACGTCGTTCTGCTCACCCAACTTCGCCTACCTGATGGCTTCGGACGCGAAAGATGTTCTGGCCAAATTGGATTGGACCCGTCAGGTGGTGGTCGAGCTGGACGACCACCACGATTCGGACATCATCAATGCGGGGTTGGCCGCAGACGCAGGCTACCGCGGCACCTTCGGTTCCGAGGCAGAGAACAGCCTCGACGAATTGCGGGAGACCTTCCGGCGCAAGGCCCACACGGCGGCGATGGAGCGATGCGTGACGGCGCTGCTGCGGGCGGAGCCGAAATGGCGCGAACTGCCGTTGGGTGATGTTCGGCTGGGTGATCTACCCGACGACGCCAACACCGCGGCGTTAGTGCGTCGCCGTCACGCACTCGGGTTACCCACAGCTTTAGATGCTTTCGTGGTGGTGGATCATGACGGCCACCCCTACTCCGCGGACGATGTCCCGATGGCGTTGCGGCGCGCGCGCTCAACGCGCATCTCCATCGAGGGCAACGCGCACTTCTGCCGCGCACTGTTGCGCACCCGGTATCCAGACGAACTCGTCCCGAAAGAAGGAGCATTGCGATGAGCGAGACCATGCGGGCCGTGCAGGTTGTCGGCTATCACCAGAACCTGCAGATGACCGAAGTTCCCCTCCCGGCGCCCACCGGACCGTTCGACGTCATCGTCAAGATCGGCGGCGCCGGCGTGTGCCGCACCGACCTGCACATCCTCGAAGGCCAGTGGGCGGAAAAATCACAGGTGCAACTGCCGTACACGATCGGCCACGAGAACGCCGGATGGGTGCATGCGGTCGGCTCGGCGGTGACCAACGTCCGCGAAGGCGACAAAGTCATCGTGCACCCGCTGATCACCTGCGGGCTGTGCCGGGCGTGCCGGTCGGGTGACGACGTGCATTGCGAATCCAACGCCTTTCCCGGGATCGACACCAACGGCGGCTACGCCGACTACCTGAAGACCTCGGCGCGCAGCGTCGTGAAGATCGACGACTCGCTCGAACCGTCGGACGTCGCGGCACTCGCCGATGCGGGTTTGACGGCGTATCACGCGGCGGCCAAGGCCGCGAGGCGGCTGACGCCGCGCGACAAGTGCGTCATCATCGGTGCAGGCGGATTGGGCCACATCGGGATTCAGGTGCTCAAGGCGCTTTCGCCGGCCGAATTGATCGTGGTGGACCGCAATGCGGAAGCCCTCAAACTCGCCCAAGCGATCGGGGCGGACCACGGTGTGGTGGCCGACGGCAGTCAGGTGGAGCAGGTGCTGTCGCTCACCGGCGGCCATGGCGCGGAGGCAGTCATCGACTTCGTCGGAGAAGGCGGCGCGACGGCAGAAGGTGTGGCGATGTTGCGGCGGGCCGGCGATTATCACGTCGTCGGCTACGGCGAGAACATCAACGTGCCGACGATCGACATCATCTCCACCGAGATCAACTTCATCGGCAACCTGGTCGGGTCGTACAACGACCTGTGCGATTTGATGGCGCTCGCGGCGAGTGGAGCCGTCAACCTGCACACCCAGAAGTACGCTCTCGACGATTTCCAGTCCGCGATAACTGATCTCGACAACGGCAACGTGCGCGGTCGAGCCATCCTCACCCCCTAAGGAGCAGTCAGCATGATTTTCATCGTGGTCAAGTGGCGACCGAAGACGCAGTACGTCGACAGCTTCATGGACGAGGTTGCCGAATTCACCGAGGCCACCCGCAACGAACCCGGCAACCTGTTCTTCGACTGGTCGCGCAGCGTTGCGGATCCGTCGGAATACGTTCTGGTGGAGGGCTTCCGCGACGGGGATGCGGGCAAGGAGCACGTCACCAGCGAGCACTTCAAGAAGTTCGTCGCCGAGGCGCCCGCCCTGCTGTCATCGACACCGCTGATCATCAGCTCCGAGATCGGCGCGACGGGTTGGGGCGAGATGGGCGAGATCAAGGTCGACAGCTAGCCGTCAGCCGGCGGGCCGAAAAAGCCCGTCGCGCAACAACATATTGACCGACCGCTCCCACCGTCTTAGTTGGTTCGGGGTGGTGAGCGGTTCGGGTAGTTGACGCTCGACGTGCTTTCGCAGGATCAGACTGCCGAGGGCGAGCACGAGCGAGTTCAGCGCGCCCCACGTCACGTCGATTTCGGGACGTGTTTCGCCGCGTTCGCTGCGCTGGTTCCACCTGGCGATGCCGAAGGCGGTCAAGGTGTCGAACACCGCGGTTCCCAACGGGCTGCCGTCCAACAGCGCTCGGCCCACGTAGTCGGCGATGTCGGGATGCTCCGACAAAATCTTGGTGACGCGGGTGCTCATCTCGGCGACGGAGTCGGCGGGCGGTGGTGGGATCGGTTGCGAGATCGTCGCGACGACAACGGCCATCACGTGGTCGTCGACGGCCTGAATGAGCCCGGCCTTGTTGGTGAAGTGGTGCTGGACCAGACCGACGGAAACACCGGCGGCTTCCGCGACGGTGCGCAGGGATGTCGCCGAGGTGCCGTAGGAGGCGAAGCTCTTCAACGCCGCGTTTCGGATCCGCTCGATGGATGAGGTTTCGTCGGCGGTGACGTGATTACGCTCGGGCAGCACGGCCTTCATTCATACACCTATGTGATATGCGCAGGGATTCAGCGAGTTCGACAATATGTCTGTATCGCTCCTACAATACAGGCATATTGTCGGCCGCGAAAGAAAGGCGAGCTGGGTGCAGGACCTTGTGTGTACACGCGATCCAGATCGGTGGACGACCGTCGCCGACGAAGGTGCCAAGGAGTTGTGCCGCGTGTGCCCACGGCGGTGGCGGTGCGCTCAGGAGGCCTGCGAGACCCCGGGAGCGCAGGGAGTGTGGGCCGGCGTGCTGATACCGCATCAGGGTCGGGGGCGGCGGTTCGCGCTGAAGCAACTGCGGTCGCTGGCCGAGCGCAACGGGTTTCCGATCCGCACGGCGTGACCCGTCGCGGCTGAAGTTTTGTGCGCGAGGGGGGATTCGAACCCCCACGTCCATAGGACAATGGCACCTAAAGCCATCGCGTCTGCCGTTCCGCCACTCGCGCGTGAGTGCCGATCGTACCGCCCAAACGCATCACAAATTGTCAGTGGCGCTGCATAGCTTGAGGCCATGCGATCCGCAGAGGAGTTCGAAGCAGGGCAACGTCTGATCGCCGCGGGCATCAACGACTGCGAGATCGCCCGCCAACTCGGCATACCGCGGACGACAGTCCGCGACTGGCGGCGACGACCAGTGATTCGATCGCGCACTAGTGATGGCGCCTGCGCCGACGCCCACGATTTCAGACCCGGCAGTCATGAACCGGTGCCGTCAAGCCATCGAGATTCTGATGGCAGGACAACGCACAGGTTTGGTTCACCGAATCGGATGCGTAGACGTATCTGCGTATTCGAAGCATTGGCCGTGCTTGTTCCCTCAACATGGTCCCGGCAAGAAGCACAGTCGGCGCATCATCCTCGAACCGTGGCAGCAGGCGCTCGTCGATCAAGCGACTGAGGAATTCGTCCTCGGCCTGATCCACAGCGACGGCTGTCGCGTCGTCGCCGACGACCGTGGCGTGATGAGCGTGCGCTACCACTTCTCGAGCATGTCCGAAGACATCCTCGGCTTGTTCACGGGCGCACTCGACGCCCTGGGCATCCCGTGGACACGGTCGAGTAAGAAGATCGTTTCCGTCTACCGCAAAGCCGCAACCGCGCGCCTAGACGAATTCGTCGGGCCCAAGGACCGCGCGGTACCGTTGAACGGTGTCCACTACACGGCGTAGGAGACCAGCGCTTATCGCGTTGGTGATCGTCGCCGCCGCCAGTTGCCTCGCCCTGGCCTGGTGGCAGTGGACCCGCTTCGAGTCGACGTCGGGCACATTCCAGAACCTCGGCTACGCCCTGCAATGGCCGCTGTTCGCCGGGTTCTGCTTCTACGCTTACTACAAGTTCGTCCGCTACGAGGACGCCCCGCCTGAGCCTCGACGGCACGACACCGTGACCGAGATCCCCAACGGCCTGTTGCCCGAACGACCCAAAGCTGCAACGGCTTCCGACGACGACCTCACACTCCGCGAATACAACGCCTACCTTGCCGAGCTGGCCGACAAAGACAAGGAACACAAGACGCCATGACCGAAGCCCCGACCACGCCCGTCGAGACGATCCGCAAGTCGCTGCTGGCCTATCGCGTGATGGCCTGGACGACAGGCGTCTGGCTGATCGCGTTGTGCTACGAGATCGTCGTCCGGTACGTGGTCAAGGTCGACAATCCGCCGACCTGGATCGGCGTCGTACACGGCTGGGTGTACTTCATCTACCTCATCGCCACGGCGAACCTGGCGGTCAAGGTGCGTTGGCCGATCGCCAAGACCGTCGGCGTGCTGCTGGCAGGCACCATCCCGCTCGTCGGCATCATCGTCGAGAACATCCAGACGCGAAACATCAAGACCCAGTTCGGTTTCTGAGCTCGGTACACTCGATGCAGTGTCAGCAAGCCCTGGGGTGTGCTGTAGCCGCACCCCGGCGAGCGGTGTGACAGCGGCCACTTCCCCATCACGTGTTTCCGCCCTGACGGGCCTGCGTGCCGTCGCGGCCGTGCTCGTCGTGGGCACCCACGCCGCCTTCGCCACCGGCAAGCTCAGTCACGGCTACCTCGGCCACATCTACGCCCGCCTGGAGATCGGTGTCGCGATCTTCTTCGTCCTCACCGGCTTCCTGCTGTTCCGCCCATGGGTGCGCGCCGCCGCCCGCCGCTCAGCGCCACCCGACTTGCGCCGGTACACCTGGCACCGGGTCCGTCGTATCCTGCCGGCGTACGTCGTGACGGTATTGGCGGTCTTCGCCCTCTACACCGTCTTCACCCCAGGGCCCAACCCCGGGCAGACGTGGTACGGGCTGCTGCGCTACCTGACCTTCACGCAGATCTATACGAACGACTACCTGATCACACTGCTGCACACGGGCCTGTCCCAGATGTGGAGCCTTGCCGTCGAGGTGTCCTTCTATGCCGCGCTGCCCGTCCTCGCCTATCTGGTGCTGCGGGGCGCATTCAGACCGCGACGGACGCTGCTCGCCCTCACCGCGCTCGCCGCGATCTCACCGCTGTGGCTCGTCGTCGTCTCCACCACCGACGTGCTGCCGAACTCGGCGGGGATGTGGCTGCCTGCCCACATCGCGTGGTTCGCCGGCGGCATGGCGCTGGCCGTTCTCGAGGCCACCGGTGCCAGATGCTCTGCACCCATCCCGCTCGGCATCGCGATCGTTCTCTATCTCACCGTCGCGACCACCTCCGGCGCGGTCACCAAGTCACTGATGTATGCGGCCATCGCGACGCTCACGGTGGCGCCGATCGCACTCGGCGCCAAGGGCGCCTACGACCGGTTGCTGAGCAGTCGGCCGCTGGTCTGGCTCGGCGAGATCTCCTATGAGATCTTCCTGCTGCACGTGCCGATCATGGCCTTGACGATGAGCGTTGTGCTGCGTTGGCCACTGTTCACCGGCTCACTGCCGGGACTGATCGCGGTGACGCTTGCCCTGACGATTCCGGCGGCCTGGGCGCTGCACCGGCGCACGATCAACCGGACGCCAACTCGCGCAGCGCAGGGAGCAGCGCCGACAACGCACGACCGCGGTGCGAGACTGAATCCTTCTGCTCTGGGCTGAGTTCGGCGGCGGTGCGATACCAGCCCTGCGGCAGGAACACCGGGTCGTATCCGAATCCGCCATTGCCGCGCGGCTCGTGGACGATGGTTCCCGGCCACCACCCGCGCACGACGACCTCACGCGACTCGGACACCAGCGCACAGGCCGACACGAACGCCGCCCCGCGTCGCTCCTCGGGTACGTCGCGCAGTTGCGCCAACAACAGTTCGGTGTTCGCCGCGTCGTCACCGTGCCGCCCCGACCATCGTGCGGACAGCACGCCGGGCATCCCGTTCAGCGCATCGACTTCCAAGCCCGAATCGTCGGCAACCGACGGCAGACCGGACGCGCGGAACGCGTCGCGCGCCTTGGCCAACGCGTTCTCCTCGAACGTCGCCCCGGTCTCCGGTGCTTCGTCGAACGGCGCGACATCGTCGAGCGACAACAGTTTCAACGCGACCCCTGCGGTGTCGAGCACACGCCTCAACTCAGCGAGCTTCTTGGGGTTTCGACTGGCCACCAGTAGCTCGGTCACCAAGTGCTCCTCAGCGGGGTCAGGTACAGCTCGTCACTGATCTCCACATTAGAGACGAACGCTCCGGTCAGGGATGCGTCAACCCCGGCAAGCAGTTGATGAACAGGATGCACGGCNGAGCACACGCCTCAACTCAGCGAGCTTCTTGGGGTTTCGACTGGCCACCAGTAGCTCGGTCACCAAGTGCTCCTCAGCGGGGTCAGGTACAGCTCGTCACTGATCTCCACATTAGAGACGAACGCTCCGGTCAGGGATGCGTCAACCCCGGCAAGCAGTTGATGAACAGGATGCACGGCGGCGGCGGAGGCGCGGGCGGGCCGGGAGGGTTGCCCGAGATCATGATCGGTTTGGTCAACGGGGCGTTCGGGTCGAAATGGAAGGTGTGGCAGACGTTGGTGTCCCAGCCTGGTACTGCGTTCATCCCGGAACCGGGGCACCACAGCTGCCCGCAGTCGCCGAACGCGTTACAGGCCGGGGGACCCTCCGGCGGGGCGCACGGTGCGACGTTCGCGTTCGACGGCGAACACATCGGCGCGGCCTGTGCGGTACCCGCCGCCAGTCCAACGGCCGCGGCGGTCAAACCGCCTGACACAAGAGCCGCGGATGCCATCGCGGCGACGAAATTCCGAGACACGGCGTCTCCTTTCCAAGGGCTTGCGCAACACTTTCTGTGAGACGCCTTGGAAAATTCTTGGAGCCGTTCCCGCCCGTTCCGGCTAGCTGCCGAAGGCCTTCTTCGCCGGCTCCGTCGACTCGGGCAACGTGCCGGGATACGGCAGTGCGAGCGCCTCGCGCTGCACCGCGAACAACTGCTCACACGCGCCCATCGCCGCATCGAGCATCTTGTCCAGCGTCGAGCGCGGGAACGTCGCCCCCTCGCCGGTGCCCTGGATTTCGACGAGCGTGCCGGTGTCCGTCGCGACGACGTTCATGTCCACCTCGGCGCGCGAGTCCTCCGAGTACGGCAGGTCGACGCGGACGCGGCCGTCGACGACCCCGACGCTGACCGCTGCGATCGCACACGACAGCGGCCGCGGATCGGACAACTTGCCCGCTGCGCCCAGATACGTGACCGCGTCTGCCAGCGCCACATACGCGCCGGTGATCGCCGCCGTGCGGGTGCCACCGTCGGCCTGCAGCACATCGCAGTCGAGCGCGATGGTGTTCTCCCCCAGCGCCGCCAGATCGATGCATGCGCGCAGTGACCGGCCGACCAGCCTGCTGATCTCCTGCGTGCGCCCGCCGATGCGGCCCTTGACCGACTCACGGTCGGAGCGCTCGTGGGTGGCGGCCGGCAGCATCGCGTACTCGGCAGTCAGCCAGCCGAGCCCAGAGCCCTTACGCCAGCGCGGCACGCCTTCGGTCACGCTGGCCGTGCACATCACCCTGGTCTCGCCGAACTCCACCAGCACCGAACCGGCGGGGTGGGAGGTGAAACCGCGGGTGATGCGGACCGGGCGAAGCTCGTCGTCGAGGCGGCCGTCTTCTCGTCTGGACACGAGCCAACCCTAACTGGTGGGTCTGACCGCGCTCAGGACCGCGCGATGTCAAACGTCTCGTTGCAGACCACCGCGTGCACCGGGCCGTCGAACTCCGCCTTGGCCTCGCTGATGACGTCTTCGCGCGACGTCCACGGCGGAATGTGCGTCAACAGCAGTTCCCGCACACCCGCCTGCGCGGCGGCCCGGCCTGCCTCGGTGCCGGACAGATGCAGCTTCGGTGGCCGCTCGTGCGTATGGGTCCACGACGCCTCGCACAAGAACACGTCGGCGTCGCGGGCCAGATCGATCAGCTGATCGCAGTAGCCGGTGTCACCGCTGTACACCAACGTCGCGCCGGTCGGATCGGTGATCCGCAGCCCGTAGGACTCGGTCGGATGGCACACCAATTTCGGCACGACCGAAAGCGCGCCGATCTCCACAGCCTGGTTGTCCACCCAGTGCCGGATGTCGAAGATGTCGGAGAAATCGTCGATCTCCCCGCCCTCGGGCGACGACGCCGCGCCCAGCCGCGCCCACGTGTTGGCGGGGCCGTACATCAGCCCGCGCTGGGCGGCGGGGGTGGGGTGGTAACGACGCCACACGAACAGGCCGGGCAAGTCCAGACAGTGGTCGGCATGCAGATGCGACAGCAGCACGTGCACGGAATTGGGGTCGGCGTGCCGCTGCAGAGCGCCCAGCACGCCGCCACCGAAGTCGATGACCATGGGCGGGGTATCAGGGGCGGTCAGAAGGTAACCCGATGCTGGCGAATCCGGCCCGACAACACTGCCGGAGCAACCGAGTACGGTGATTCGCACACTCACTAGCTTGCCATGCCCGTAGTCCGGTTGACGAAAACATCGCCCGTTTGCACGACACAAATCACCTTTGCGCCGCAACGTGACGTTGAACAGGCCGAACACCGTCCAGACCGGGGCCGAGGAATCGGGCCGCGAGTGTGGTGAAGGCCTCCGGATCGCCCGTCGATTCGAAGAGTCGACGCGCCTGCGGGGCGTCATGTGACCGCAGCAAATCCAGTTCGGTGAGCACTCTCAGCAAGTCCTTAGCTGTCTCCTCGGCACTTGACACCAACGTGACCTGATCGCCCATCGCCAACTGGATCAACCCGGACAGCATCGGGTAGTGCGTGCAGCCAAGCACCAGGGTGTCGACCTCGGCGCGCTGCAGCGGTTCCAGATAGCCCTCCGCCAGGCCGAGCACCTGGCGGCCGCTGGTCACGCCGCGCTCGACGAAGTCGACGAACCGCGGGCATGCCACGCCGATCACCTCGGTGTCGCGGGCCGCGGCGAACGCGTCCTGATAGGCGCCCGACGCGATGGTGGCCGCGGTGCCGATCACGCCGATGCGGCCGTTTCTGGTCGCGGCCACCGCGCGGCGGACCGCGGGCAGGATCACCTCGACGACGGGCACGGGCGCGTAGCGCTCGCGCGCGTCGCGCAGCATCGCCGACGACGCGGTGTTGCATGCGATCACCAACGCCTTGACTCCGCGCGAGACGAGGTCGTCGCCGATCGCCAGCGCATGGGCGCGGATCTCGGGGATGGTCAGCGGGCCGTACGGGCCGTTGCCGGTATCGCCGACGTAGATGATGTCCTCGTCGGGCAGTTGGTCGATGATCGCCCGGGCCACCGTCAGTCCGCCGACGCCGGAATCGAAGATCCCGACGGGCGCCATTGCGGAGTTCACGTCGTCAGGTATGGGTTCGCCGCTTTGCGTTTCCGTTGCTCGCGACCCTTGCGTTCCGGGCCGGAGAGCAGATACGCCGCGATCACCCCCGCGACCGCACCGCACAGGTGGCCCTGCCACGACACCCCCGGGGTGCCCGGCAGCACGCCGAGCAGCACGCTGCCGTAGACGAACAGCACGATGACGCCGACGACGATCTCCCAGATCTTGCGGGTGAAGAAGCCGAACACGATCAGAAACGCCAGCCAGCCGAAGATCAGGCCGGAGGCCCCGATGTGGTTGGCCTCGCAGCGCACGCCGACGTACGGGCAGTGCGCGCCGATGTTGCCGATCAGCCATGTGCCGAACCCGCCGAGCAGCCAGATGATCACGGTCGCGAAGATGAACCGCGACATTCCGGCCAACGTCATCAGGAAGCCGAGAATAAGCGCCGGAACGGTGTTGGCGATCAGATGATCCCAGTTCGCATGCAGCAGCGGCGCGAACAGGATGCCCAGCAGACCGTCGGTCTCCAGCGGCCGGATGCCGTTGTCGTCGAGGCGGTGGTTCGACAGCGAATCGATCAGCTCGACGATCCACAGGATGGCCACGAACGTGACGATGGTGACCCCGCCGACCACCCACGCAGGCCGCTTCTTCGGCTCTTGGGTGGTGGGATACCCGGGGCCCGTCATGCCCATAGCTGCCCTTCCAATGCATCTTCTGCATCGTCCAGGCTACCGGCGTATGCGCCGGTCGACAGGTACTTCCATCCGGCGTCCGCAACGACGAACGCGATATCGGCCCGCTCCCCCGCCTTGACCGCCTTGGCCGCCATGCCCAGCGCGGCGTGCAGCACGGCGCCGGTGGAGATGCCGGCGAAGATGCCTTCCACCTGCACCAGCTCGCGGGTGCGCTTGATCGCGTCATAGGACCCGACCGAGTAGCGGGTGGTGAGCACGTCCGGGTCGTACAGCTCGGGGATGAAGCCCTCGTCGATGTTGCGCAACGCGTAAACGCCTTCCCCGTAGCGGGGTTCGGCGGCGACGATCTGCACATCGGGCACCTGCTCCCGCAGATACCGTCCGGTTCCCATCAACGTGCCGGTGGTGCCGAGGCCCGCGACGAAGTGCGTGATTTCGGGCAGGTCGGCGAGCAACTCGGGTCCGGTGCCCTCGTAGTGGGCCAGCGTGTTGGACTCGTTGCCGTACTGGTACAGCATCACCCACGAAGGATTCTGCGCCGCAAGCTCTTTGGCGTGCGCGACGGCGGTGTTCGAGCCCCCTTCGGCCGGCGAGCAGATGATCTTCGCGCCGTACAACTCGAGCAGTTGCCTACGCTCGATCGAGGTGTTCTCGGGCATCACGCAGATCATCCGGTAGCCCTTGAGCAGCGCGGCCATCGCCAGCGAGATGCCGGTGTTGCCGCTGGTCGGCTCCAGGATCGTCGCGCCGGGTTGCAGCAGACCCTTGCGTTCGGCGTCCTCGATCATCCGCAGCGCGGGCCGGTCCTTGATGGACCCGGTCGGGTTGCGGTCCTCGAGTTTGGCCCACAGCCGGACATGCGGCTCGTCATTCCACTTTGGCGAAAGCCGATGCAGCGCAACCAGAGGTGTGTTGCCGAGCGCCTGCAGCAGCGAGTCGTAACGCGTCAATCTAGCCGCCTGCGACGGCGGGCAGGATCGTCACCGAATCGCCGTCGCTGATCGCGGTGTCCAGTCCGCCGGAGAACCGCACATCCTCGTCGTTGACGTAGATGTTGACGAAGCGGTGCAGCTTGCCGTTATCGACGAGGCGCTCGGAGATGCCGGAGTAATTGGCCTCCAGGTCGCTGATCACGTCCTGCAGCGTGGCTCCTGACGCGGAGACCCGTTTCTCGCCACCGGTGTGGGTGCGCAGGATGGTCGGGATGGAAACCTCAACAGCCATGACTAAGCCTTTCTAGTACTGCTCGACGATTTTGACGGGTTCCTCGGTGACGACACCGTCGAGGATGCGGTAGCTGCGCAACTCGTGTTGATCGGGATCGCGCGTCGACACCAGTACGTAGTGCGCATCGGGTTCGGACGCATACGAGATGTCGGTGCGGCTCGGGTACGCCTCGGTCGCGGTGTGCGAGTGGTAGATGACAATCGGAGCCTGGCCTGCATCTTCCAAAGCCCGCCACACCTTGAGTTGCTCACCGGAGTCGAACCGGTAGAAGGTCGGCGACCGCTCGGCGTTGACCATCGGGATGAACCGCTCGGGCAGGTCCGACCCCTCCGGGCCCGCGATCACCCCGCACGCCTCGTCCGGATGGTCGGCGCGGGCATGCGCGACCATGGCGTCGACCAGGTCGGCGCGGATCACCAACACGTCAGTTCCTTTCTGCGCCGGGCCTCATCCGAACGCTCCGGGCAACATGTCCCGGTACGACGGTATTCCGGCGACCGACTCGGCGGCCAACACGCCCACCAGCACCGCACTGGCCAGGCAGTCCGCCGCCGCGGCCCCGACCGCGGTGATCAGCGGCGTCTCCGGTGACATCGACGCTGGTGTCAGCGGGTCCGGCGGCACCTCGATAGCGCCGGTGGCCAGCACGAACACCGTATCGCCGTCCAGCGGGGTGTGACAGGGGCGGATGGTGCGGGACAGACCACTGTGCGCGGCCACCGCGACCCGGCGGCAGCCTGCGGGGCTCAGCGCCGCGTCGGTGGCCACCACCGCGATCGTGGTGTTGAGCGGGCTGAACTCGGCGCGCCGGGCGGCGTACGCGGCAATCTGGTCGGCGGGCGGCGGCACCAGGCCGAACTCCTCGATCTGATACGCCAGCCACGGCAACCCGGTATCGGTGTCGACCACGTCTCCCGCGGCGTTGACCACCACGATCGCGCCGACCGTGACGCCGGAGTCGAGCGTGATTGACGGTACCCGCGCTCTGCGCGGCGGTGTAACCGAACTCGGCGGTGGGCCGGTTCTGCCACCCGCCGACGGGCAGATCGAAGACCACCGCGGCGGGCACGATCGGCACCACGCCGCCTTCCATCGCCACACCGCGGCCCTGCTCCTCGAGGAAGGTCATCACGCCGTCGGCAGCCGCGAGCCCGAATGCGCTGCCACCGCTGAGCACGATCGCGTCCGCATGGCAGACCGAGTTCATCGGGTCGAGCAGATCGGTCTCCCTGGTGCCGGGTGCACCGCCGCGACCATCGACCGCGCCGACCGTGCCCGGCGGCGCAAGCACGACGGTGGTGCCGCTGGCCCAGCCCGCGCCGAGCGTGACGTCGTCGTCCAGGCGCTGGTACTGGCCGACGAGGATGCCGCCCACATCGGTGATCGAACTCATCTCTTGCCCATCAAGCCGAGCACGAGATACTCCTGCAACACGGTCAACCACTGGTACACGTCGAGGTGTCCGGCCATCGGATGATCTGTCGGCAGTGCGTCGGGACCGTTCGGGCCGATGTCGAGCATGGTGCCGAGGGCCAGCCGCACATCGTTGACCGCAGCCGCCCACGCGGTGGCGTCGTCCTCGGTCAGTTCGAACTTCCCGCCACCCTTCGGGCAGGTGTCCAACAACCGTTGCGCCGCTTCGCGTTTCGCGTTGATGATCTCGGGTTCATGCAGGCTGCGCAGCGCGCTGTTCAGGCTCTCCATGGTGCCCGAGCCCGCGGGATGGTCGTTCTGCGGGCGGTGGAAATCCGGCAGCAGGCGCTTCATCGTTTCGTCCTGCGGCGGCGTGGAGTTACCCGTCTTCATCCCGGTGATCTCGTGGAGTTCGTCTGCGGGAGCGGAAGATTCGCGTTCCTCCAGCATGCCCAGCATCGACGTCACCAGGCTGCTGAGCAGGCCTGCCTCGTGCGCGGCAAGCGCGGACCGAAACCGCGGGCCCTCGGGGGTGTCGACCCGCTTCCACTTACGCACAGCCGGATCAGCGGTCCTGCTGCATGGTGGCCCACAAACCTGCGGCATGGAGCTTGGACACGTCGACCTCCATCGACTCGCGGCTGCCTGCTGACACCACGGCTTTGCCTTCGTTGTGCACCTGCAGCATGAGCTTGGTCGCATGCGGCTCGCTGTAGCCGAACAACTTCTGGAAGACATACGTCACGTATGTCATCAGGTTCACGGGGTCGTCCCAGACGATGGTCACCCAGGGGGCGTCCGTCGCCTCGACACTCTTGACATCCCGTTCCTCGCGGGTTCCCGGGCGGGTCTTCGCCGGAGTAACCATGTGGATCAGGATACCGAGGCCGCTCAACCGTTACCGTTGCGGTGTGCGTTCTGCTTCTACGGCGTTGCTGACCGACAAATACGAGCTGACGATGCTCGCGGCGGCGCTTCGGGACGGCAGCGCGCACCGCCGCGCCACCTTCGAGATCTTCGCCCGCCGGCTGCCGGAGGGCAGGCGTTACGGGATCGTCGCGGGCACCGCGCGGTTCGTGGAAGCATTGGCGGAGTTCAGGTTCGACGACACCGCGCTGGCATCGCTGGAAGGCGCGGTGGATCGTGAAACGCTCGCGTACCTCGCCGACTACCGGTTCTCCGGCGACGTCGACGGCTACGCCGAGGGTGAGCTGTACTTCCCGGGCTCTCCGGTGCTGTCGGTGCACGGGACCTTCGGCGAATGCGTTCTGCTCGAGACGCTGGCGCTGTCGATTTTCAATCACGACACCGCGATCGCCTCGGCCGCCGCGCGGATGGTCAGCGCGGCCATCGAACGCCCGCTGATCGAGATGGGTTCGCGGCGCACGCATGAGCAGGCCGCTGTCGCCGCGGCGCGGGCGGCCTACATCGCCGGGTTCGCCGGATCGTCGAATCTCGAGGCGCAACGCCGCTACGGCGTGCCTGCCCTTGGCACCAGCGCGCACGCGTTCACGCTGCTGCACACCACCGGCGAGGGGCCCGACGAGAAGGCCGCCTTCAAGGCTCAGGTCGACGCGCTCGGCGTCGGCACCACGCTGCTCGTCGACACCTACGACATCACGCGAGGCGTGGCCAACGCCGTCGAGGTGGCGGGCACCGAACTGGGCGCGGTGCGGATCGACTCCGGCGACCTCGGCGTGATGGCGCGCCAGGTCCGCGATCAACTGGACCGTCTCGGCGCCACCAAGACCCGGATCGTGGTGTCCGGCGATCTCGACGAGTTCTCCATCGCAGCGTTGCGCGCCGAACCCGTCGACATCTACGGCGTCGGCACTTCGGTGGTGACCGGTTCCGGCGCGCCGACCGCCAGCATGGTCTACAAGTTGGTGGAGGTCGACGGCATGCCCGTCGAGAAACGCAGCAGCCTCAAGGAATCCCATGGCGGACGCAAACAGGCGCTGCGGACGTGCAAGCCCACCGGCACCATCGTCGAGGAGATCGTGTACCAGTACGCCCAGCCACCGCGCGACGAGCCAGGGCGCCTGCTGACGGTCGATCTGGTGCGCGACGGCGAACCGGTCGGCGACCTGAGCATCGACGCGGCGCGCAAGCGCGTCAAGGAAGGACTGCACAGCCTGCCATGGGACGGCCTGAAACTGTCGAAGGGCGAGCCCGCGGTCCCGACCCGGATGATCCCGCCGTCCCGCTAGGAGAAGTCACGGACGTCACCGAACTGCTGGCCAAGGCGGTCGCCGCGCTGGGCGGTAGCGAGCGCAGTGGCCAGATCGAGATGGCCGAGGCCGTTGCGCGCGCATTCGACACCGGCGAGCATCTCGCCGTGCAGGCGGGCACCGGCACCGGCAAGTCGCTGGCTTACCTGGTGCCTGCGATCGCCAAGGCCGTCGAATCCGAAGAACCGGTGGTGGTGTCGACCGCCACCATCGCGCTGCAGCGCCAACTCGTCGACCGCGACCTGCCGAGGCTGGCCGATTCCCTCGCCGACGTCTTGCCTCGTCGGCCGGAGTTCGCGCTGTTGAAGGGGCGCGGAAATTACCTGTGCCTGAACAAGATTCACAATGGCTCAACTGGCACTGCGACTGAGCCCGACGACCGGCCGCAGGAGGAGCTGTTCAAGCCGATGGCCGCCAGCGCGCTTGGCCGCGACGTGCAGCGACTGATCGCGTGGTCGTCGGACACCGACACCGGCGACCGAGATGAGTTGACGCCGGGCGTGCCGGACCGGTCGTGGTCGCAGGTGTCGGTATCGGCGCGGGAGTGCATCGGCATGGCCCGCTGCCCGTTCGGCACCGACTGTTTCGCCGAACGGGCCCGCGACAAGGCGGGCCACGCCGACGTCGTCGTCACCAACCACGCGCTGCTGGCGATCGATGCGATGACCGACGCCGCCGTCCTTCCCGAACACCACCTGCTGGTCGTCGACGAGGCACACGAACTGGTCGACCGGGTGACCGGGGTGGCCACCGGCGAGTTGTCGGCGACCGCGATGGGCGTCGCGCAGCGTCGCGTCAGCAGGCTCATCGATCCTGAACTCGTGCAGCGCCTTGACGCCGCGGCGGCGACGTTGTCGTCCGCGATCCACGACGCGTCTCCCGGCCGCATCGATGTCATGGACGACGAGATGACCACCTACCTGACCGCGCTGCGCGACGCCGCCAGCAGGGCGCGCTCGGCGATCGACACAGCGCCAAGCGATCCGGCGGCGGCGTCGGCGCGCGCCGAGGCGGTGACCGCGCTGACCGACATCAGCGACACCGCGACCCGAATCCTGACGTCGTTCGTGCCCGCCATCCCGGACCGCGACGACGTGGTGTGGCTGGAGCGTGACGACAACCGTGCGGTGCTGCGGGTGGCGCCGCTTTCGGTGGCAGGTCTGTTGCGCGGCAGGCTCTTTGAGCACACCACCGCAGTGCTGACGTCGGCGACGCTGACCATCGGCGGCACCTTCGATTCGATGGCATCGGCGTGGGGGCTGGCGGGCGACGAGGTGAAGTGGCGCGGCCTCGACGTCGGGTCGCCGTTCGAGCATGCGAAGTCGGGGATCCTCTACGTGGCCGCACATCTGCCGCCGCCGGGCCGCGACGGCACCGGGTCGGCCGAGCAACTCGACGAGATCGAGGCGCTGATCACCGCCGCGGGTGGTCGGACGCTGGGGCTGTTCTCGTCGATGCGGGCGGCCAAGGCCGCGGCGGAGATCATGCGCGACCGACTCGACACCCCGGTGTTGTGCCAGGGCGATGACACCACGTCGGCGTTGGTGCAGCAGTTCGCCGACGACCCCGAGACGTCGCTGTTCGGCACGCTGTCGCTGTGGCAGGGCGTGGACGTGCCCGGCCCGTCGCTGTCGCTGGTGCTCATCGACCGCATTCCGTTTCCCCGGCCCGACGATCCGCTACTGACCGCGCGGCAGCGCGCGGTGGCGGCCCGCGGCGGCAACGGGTTCATGGCCGTCGCCGCCAGCCATGCGGCCCTGCTCCTGGCGCAGGGAGCAGGACGTCTGTTGCGACGCGTCGACGACCGCGGTGTGGTCGCGGTGCTGGATTCGCGGATGGCGACCGCCCGTTACGGCGGTTATCTGCGTGCATCGCTGCCACCGTATTGGGCCACGACCGACTCGAACCGGGTGCGCGAAGCGCTCGAACGTCTGCGCGCAGGCTGACAGCTTTCATTAAGCTGCCTGCATGGGAAGGGGCCGGGTCATAGGTGCCGCGATCGCAGCCTGCACCGTGCTTGCGTTTCCCGCGTGCACCACAACCCTTCAAGGCAAAGCGGTCTCGGTGTTCGACGACCCGTTCCACGTCGCGGGCATGCCCGCCAGCGACGGCCCGACCGGGCTGCGACCCGACGCGAAGGGCGATGTGCGCGACGTCGAAGGTACCGACAACGGTCAGATCGACAAGCTGGCCGCCAACGCCGTCAGCGACCTCGAGGACTACTGGAGTCAGGTGTACGGTGATACGTTCGACGGGCAGTTCACCCCTGTCGAGGCGTTGATCTCTTGGGACGCAAACGGTTTCGACGGGACGTCGTTCTGCGGCGAGGACACCTACGGCATAGTCAACGCCGCGTTCTGCTATGACGACGACACGATCGGCTGGGACCGCGGCGAATTGCTGCCCGCGCTGCGAAAAGCCTACGGGGACATGGGCGTCACGATGGTGCTCGCCCACGAGTACGGTCACGCGGTTCAGCACCAGGCGGGAGTCAACAAGAAGGGCACCCCGACCCTGGTCAAGGAGCAGCAGGCCGACTGCTTCGCCGGTGCCTACATGCGCTGGGTCGCCGAGGACAAATCGCCGCGGTTCACGCTGTCCACGGGTGAGGGGCTGAACACCGTGCTGGCGGCCGTGATCGCGTTCCGCGACCCGCTGTTCGCCGAGGGTGATCCGGAAGCCGGTGTGGACGAACACGGTTCGGCGTTCGAGCGGCTTTCGGCGTTCCAGTTCGGCTTCACCGACGGGCCGTCGGCGTGCGCCGCGATCGACCTGCGTGAGATCGGCCAGCGGCGCGGCGATCTACCCGTGCTGCTGCCCGAGGACCAGACCGGGGAACTGCCGATCACCGAGGAGTCGGTGCGGTCGATCGTCGATGCGATGGGCATTGTGTTCGCTCCCGCGAACCCACCGAAGCTGAGCTTCAACGCCGCCGACGCCAAGGGTTGCCCTGACGCCCGGCCCAGTCCGCCTGCGTCGTACTGTCCGGCCACCAACACGATCGTCGTCGACCTCGACGAACTCGAGGTGATGGGCGCGCAATCGGACAGCGACAACGGCGTCGGCCTGGCCAGCGGCGACAACACTGCCTATTCGGTGCTGGTGTCCCGGTATATGCAGGCGCTGCAGCACGCACGCGGCGGCGTCGTCCTCGACAACGCCGAGGCCGCACTGCGCACGGCGTGCCTCACCGGCGTGGCGACGGTCAAGATGTCGAAGACCATCACCACGCCCGACGGCAACACCATCGCGCTGACGGCAGGCGACGTCGACGAGGCGGTGTCGGGCATCCTGACCAACGGCCTCGCCGCCAGCGACGTCAACGGCGAGTCGGTGCCGTCCGGGTTCTCGCGCATCGACGCGTTCCGGGTCGGTGTGCTAGGCGACGAGGACCGCTGCTTCAAGCGCTTCCGCTGATCTTGGAACCCCTAAGGTGCGGCGAGCGACTAGACCTTCTTCGTCACGCCGTACCACGCGGTGACGACGTCCGACACGTCGGTCGACCGGGTCAGGAATGAGTATGAGCGGATGAAGGATTCGCCGACACAGCCGTCGATCTTGATCCGGAAACCGTCGATAAGAATCCACGGGTCGAAGCCCCGGAACTGCTTCTTGGACACCGGAACCACGTTGACGATGCCTGGCTTCAACGCAATCGCCATACCGCCGGACACCGGGGTCAACACGCCCGGCACCACGCCCTCCGGGAACGGCGAGACGACGTCGACACCGCCAAGGCCCACCGACGGGGTCACGCCGACGCTGCCGGTCAGCGTCACACCGTTGGACGTGCTCATGTCGATGCCACAACCGATCTGGTAGCCCACCTCGAGCGTGCCGGAAGGAGGTTCGGCGTCGTCGGGCCCGGAGAGTGCACCGCTGTACGTGCCACCGACCTGGTACTCGCGCGACGACACCGCCGTCGTCAGCGGTGGAATCACCCGCTGCAGTTCGTTTTTCGCCGACACCGTCTGGGTCCAGCCGTCGGGTGCGATGGTGGTCGCCGGCGGCGACGACTCCACCCAACCGTCGTCGGCAGGCGCGGCGGCCTCGGCGGCGACGGCTTCGGTATCGGGGTCAGCGGACGCGCTGGGCGGGGCCGAAGCGCAGAGCAACGCGCAGACGGTCAACACGGCCATCGGATGAACCAGCACAGCCGGATCATGACCGACCACGCGATCCTGTCCGGCAAAGGCGGGCCGGATGTCAGCGAGTCTTTATCCGAGCGTGACCGGACCGAGTTCAGGTGGGCATTCGCAGCACGAAGCCGGATTCCAGCGCCACCCACGGTGCACCGTCGGCGCCGATCGCCAAACCGTGCGGCTCACTGCCAGGCGGCAGGTCGATGGTGACGACGTCCGAGCCGTCGCCGCTGACGCGCGCGATCTGGTCAGCGCCCCACAGGCTCACCCACACCCCGTCCTGCGGATCGGCGACCACCGCATGCGGCTTTCCCGGCAGCTCCATCTCCTGAATCGCGTCGTCCATCGGAATGCGGCCGAGTTTGGAGGCCAGGATCTCCGTGAACCACACCGCATCGTCGTGTGTCGCGGCGATCCCGACGGGACCCGCTGCCGCCGTTGGCAATTCGCGCACCGTCACGCCGTCTGCCGCAGCGAACCGGCCGATCGCATTGCCCTGATTCAGGGTGAACCACAACGCGTTGTCGGGGCCGGTGACGATCATCGACGGTGCGCCACCGACCGCCGTCTCGCCGGACAGTTCACCGTCGACGGAGATCCTGCCGACCTCACCCGACGTCATCGCGGTGAACCACATCGCCCCGTCGGGGCCTGCGGTGATGCCGTACGGACCGGTGTCCTCCCCCAGTTGGAACATCGTCAATTCGCCTGCCATCGTGATCCGGCCGATGCGGTCGTCACCAGTGCAGGTGAACCACATCGCGCCGTCCGGCCCGGCGGCGATGATCGAGGGCCGGGAACGCGCGTCGACCGGATACACCGTGACGTCACCTCCGTCGGTCACCCGCGCAATCGCGCCCGCGTGCACCAACGTCACCCACATCGCCTCATCCGGGCCGAGCGCAAGCGCGTACGGCCCGCCGTCCACACCGACCTTGAGCGCGCGACTCACGCCAGCGTGACGAGGCCGAGTTCGTTGTCGCCTGCCAGCAGCGGGTGATGCGGTAGCACGCGCACCGTGTAGCCGACCGGCCCTGCCACCGGCAACGGCGTGGTGGTCGAGAACACCTCGTTGCCGCCATCGGCCGTGCCGGTGTGGGCCATCGGCACGGTGACCGGGTCCACCAGCGCGTCACCAGCGTCCACCCGGCCCAGCACCGCCTGCACCACCACCTCGTCGGGCCGCAGACCGGCCAACTGCACCGTCGCCGTCAGCGTCAACTCCGAGCCGAGCAACGGCGTATCCGGCAGCCCGTAGCTGTCGACGTCGGTGATCTGGATCTTCGGCCAGGCCTCCTGCACCCGCTGTCGGTAGGCGGCCAATTCACGCGCGGCGCCGAACGGCTCACCGTCGGCGCCGGGTTCGACGGTCTTGCGCAGCGACTGCGCCGCGGGCGCGTAGTACTTCTCGGTGTAGTCGCGCACCATCCGCGAGGCCAGCACCTTCGGGCCGAGCGCCATCAGCGTGTGGCGCACCATCTCCACCCAACGCGTCGGGATGCCGTTGTCGTCGCGGTCGTAGAACTTGGGCGCCACCGACTGCTCGATCAAGTCGTACAGCGCGGCGGCCTCGATCTCGTCGCGGCGGCCTTCGTCGAGCAACCCGTCGGCGGTCGGTATCGCCCAGCCGTTCTCGCCGTCGAACCACTCGTCCCACCAGCCGTCGCGGATGGACAGGTTGAGCCCGCCGTTGAGCGCGCTCTTCATGCCCGACGTTCCGCACGCCTCCAGGGGCCGCAGCGGATTGTTCAGCCATACGTCGCACCCGTAATACAGTTGCCGCGCCATCGACATGTCGTAGTCGGGGAGGAACGCGATCCGGTGGCGCACCTCCGGACGATCGGCGAACTTCACCACCTGCTGGATCAGTGCCTTTCCGCCATCGTCGGCCGGGTGCGACTTGCCGGCCACGATCAGCTGGATCGGATGCTTCTCGTCGAGCAGCAGCTTCTCCAGCCGGTCCGGGTCCTGCAGCATCAGCGTCAGCCTCTTGTACGTCGGCACCCGCCTGGCGAACCCGATGGTCAGTACGTCCGGGTCGAAAGCCGTTGCGATCCAACCCAGTTCAGCTTCCGACGCACCGCGCTCCAGCCACGACCGGTGGAGCCGGGTCCGGACGTCGTTGACGAGCGCTTCGCGCAGCTGCGAGCGGATCCACCACATGTGGCCGGGATCCACCTGCTGCAGCCGCTGCCAGGTGTCCGGCTCGGTCAGCGAGCCGAGATCCTCGCTGCCCAGCAGTTCGCGGCCGAGTTCGAGCCACTGCGGCGCGGCCCACGTCGGGCCGTGCACACCGTTGGTGATGGACCCAATCGGCACCTCACCGGGGTCGAAGCCGGGCCACAGCTCGTTGAACATCGAGCGGCTGACCCGCCCGTGCAGCAACGACACCCCGTTGGCGCGTTGCGCCAGCCGCAGACCCATGTGCGCCATGTTGAATTTGGCGGGATCGTCCTCTTCGCCGAACGCGATGATGCGGTCCAGCGGTACGCCGGGGAGCAGGCGCGACATCTGGCCGGACGGGCCGTCGGCCGAGCCGCCGAAGTAGCGCTTGACCATCTCCACCGGAAACCGGTCGATGCCGGCCGGCACCGGGGTGTGCGTGGTGAACACGGTCGACGAGCGCACCACGGTCAGCGCGGTGTCGAAGTCAAGGCCCGCGTCGATCAATTCCCGGATGCGCTCGGCACCGAGGAAGCCGGCATGGCCCTCATTCATGTGGAACACCTCAGGTGCGGGCAGGCCCTCGACCTCGGTGTAAGCGCGAATCGCCCGCACCCCGCCGATACCGGCCAGGATCTCCTGCGTGATGCGGTGCTCCTGGTCTCCGCCGTACAACCGGTCGGTGACACCGCGTAGCTCGTGGTCGTTCTCCGGAATGTCGGAATCCAACAGCAGCAACGGAATTCGGCCGATCTGCGCGACCCACACGCGGGCCCGCAGCTCGTTGGAGTCTGGCATCGCCAGCGCGACCAACACCGGGTCACCGTGCCGGTCGGTCAACAAGCGCAGCGGCAGCCCCTGCGGATCCAGCGACGGATAGCTCTCGTGTTGCCACCCGTCGGCGGTCAGCGACTGCCGGAAGTACCCGGAGCGGTACAGCAGTCCGACGGCGATCAGCGGCAGCCCCAGGTCAGATGCGGACTTGAGGTGGTCGCCGGCCAGGATCCCCAGGCCGCCCGAGTAGTTGGGCAGCACCTCGGCGACCCCGAACTCCATCGAGAAATACGCGATGCCGTGCGGCAGTTGCGCGCCGTTGTCCTGCTCCTGCTGGTACCACAGCGGCCTGGTCAGATAGTTGTCCAGATCGGCCGCCAGCGCGTCGAGGCAGCGCACGAAGGATTCGTCGACCGCCAGCTCGTCCAACCGTTTGGGACTGACCTGCCCGAGCAGCGCGACCGGATCGCATCCGACCTGTTTCCACAGCTCCGGGTCGACGGCCGCGAACAGGTCCTGGGTCGGCTTGTCCCAGGACCAGCGCAGGTTGATCGAAAGACGTTCGAGCGCAGTCAGACGATCGGGAAGATGTGCTCGGACCGTGAACCGGCGGAGTGCTTTCACGCGACTCAACCTTACTGACTAATCGGCTCGCCGCAGCGCGGTGGGCAGTCGCTTCACCTCCATTGGGTTCGGCTGGCCACTACGGTGGGTATAGGGCGCTGAGGATGTCCACGAGGCACCGATTCGAGACCAGACGACAAGCACAGCGGCCACATGGCTCCGGGGCCGCGTCAGTGTAAGGAGTGATGGGGTGGCCGGTCGCATCGGCATCGACGACGTCGAACCTGTCGTATCGGGCGGACGCTATCCGGCCAAGGCGGTGGTGGGCGAGATCGTTCCCGTCCGGGCGACGGTGTGGCGCGAAGGCCATGACGCGGTGTCGGCGACGCTGGTGGTGCGCTACCACGGCAGCGCGTATCCGAAGTTGGCCGAGGATCCGCCCGGTCTGGTCAGGCCCGCCGAGGCCGTCCCGATCGAGAAGGTGGTCAGCCCCGCGCCGCGGATCAAACCGCAACTGCTGCCGATGGCGATGGGCCGCACTCCCGACGTGTTCCACGGACATTTCAGTCCCGACAGTGTCGGATTGTGGACGTTCCGCGTCGACGGCTGGGGTGATCCGATCGCCACCTGGCGCAAGAACGTCACGGCCAAGCTGGACGCCGGCCAGAGCGAGAGCGAATTGTCCAACGACCTGCTCGTCGGCGCGAAGCTACTCGAACGCGCAGCCACCCGCGTGCCGCGCCAGCACCGCTACCCGCTGATCGATGCGGCCGCAAGGCTACGCGCCCCCGGCGACCCTTTCACCCGCGCGGGCGCCGCGCTGTCCGAGGAGGTCGCGGCGGTGCTCGACCAATATCCACTGCGCGAATTGGTCACGCGCGGACAGCAATACGGCGTTTGGGTGGACCGCCCGCTGGCACGGTTCAGCGCATGGTACGAATTCTTTCCCCGGTCGACCGGCGGTTGGGACGCCCAGGGCAATCCGGTGCACGGAACCTTCGCCACCGCGACCAAGGAGTTGTCGCGCATCGCCAAGATGGGTTTCGACGTCGTGTATCTGCCACCGATCCATCCGATCGGCAAGGTGCACCGCAAGGGCCGCAACAACAGCGTGACCGCCGCACCCACCGACGTCGGGTCGCCGTGGGCGATCGGCAGCGATGAGGGCGGCCACGACGCGGTCCACCCGAAACTGGGCACCATCGAGGATTTCGACGACTTCGTCGCGGCCGCACGCGATCACGGCATGGAGGTGTCGCTCGACCTGGCTCTGCAGTGCGCACCCGACCATCCATGGGCACGTGAGCACCCCGAGTGGTTCACCGTGCTGCCCGACGGGACCATCGCGTATGCGGAGAATCCGCCCAAGAAGTACCAGGACATCTATCCGCTGAACTTCGACAACGACCCGGCGGGCCTCTACCAGGAGGTGCTCCGGGTGGTGCGGTTCTGGATTTCGCACGGTGTCAAGGTGTTTCGCGTCGACAACCCGCACACCAAGCCGCCGAACTTCTGGGCGTGGCTGATCGGCGAGGTGAAGAACCTCGATCCCGACGTGCTGTTCCTGTCGGAGGCGTTCACCAGGCCTGCACGGCTGTACGGGCTGGCCAAACTCGGATTCACGCAGTCCTACACGTATTTCACGTGGCGCACCTCGAAATGGGAGCTTACGGAATTCGGTCAGCAGATCGCCGAGCACGCCGACGAGGCGCGGCCGAACCTGTTCGTCAACACGCCCGACATCCTGCACGAGAGCCTGCAGCAGGGCGGGCCGGGCATGTTCGCGATCCGCGCCGTGCTGGCGTCCACGATGAGCTCGGCGTGGGGCGTGTATTCGGGCTACGAGCTGTTCGAGCACCGGCCGGTGCGTGAAGGCAGCGAGGAATACCTGAACTCGGAGAAGTACGAACTGCGGCCACGCGACTTCGAGGCCGCGCTGGCGGACGGCGAGTCGCTCGAGCCGTTCCTGACGCGGCTCAACGAGATTCGGCGTGTGCACCCGGCGTTGCACGAACTGCGGACGATCAAGTTCCATCACCCCGACAACGATGCGCTGTTGGCCTACAGCAAGTTCGACCCGGTCACCGGCGATCAGGTGTTGGTAGTGGTGACGCTCAACCCGTTCGGCCCCGAGGAGGCCACCCTCTGGCTCGACATGGGCGCGCTCGGCATGGAGCCCTACGACAGATTCTGGGTACGTGACGAGATCACCGGTGACGAATACCAATGGGGCCAATCGAATTACGTCCGCATCGACCCGGCACGGGCGGTCGCCCATGTGCTGAACATGCCCCAGGTGCCCGCCGACCAACGACTGAACCTGCTGCGTAGGGAGTGACAGATGACTCAGACGAACCAACGCACGAGCCCGCACCTTCGGCCACACACCGCGGACCTCAACCGCCTTCTGGCCGGGGAACACCATGATCCGCACTCGGTTCTGGGTGCTCACGAATACGGCGATCACACGGTGATTCGCGCGTACCGGCCACACGCGGCGGAGGTCGTCGCGCTCATCGGCGGCGAGCGCTATGCGTTCAGCCACATCGAGTCGGGCCTGTTCGCAGTCGCGGTGCCGTTCACCAACCTCGTCGACTATCGTCTCGAGGTCAGCTACCCGGCCCCCGACGGCGCCACCCATACCCACACCGTCGCCGACGCGTACCGCTTCCTGCCCACGCTCGGTGAGATGGACCTGCACCTGTTCGCCGAGGGGCGCCACGAACGACTCTGGGAGATCCTGGGCGCACACCCGCGCAGTTTCACCACGCCCGACGGGGTGGTGGAAGGCGTCTCGTTCGCGGTGTGGGCCCCGAATGCCAAGGGCGTCAGCCTGATCGGCGAGTTCAATCACTGGGACGGTAACGAGGCCCAATTGCGGGTGCTCGGCTCGACGGGTGTGTGGGAGCTGTTCTGGCCAGGCTTCGAGATCGGCGGACTGTACAAGTTCCGCATCCACGGCGCCGACGGCGCCGTGACCGAACGTGCCGACCCGATGGCGTTCGCCACCGAGGTACCGCCGCAGACCGCGTCAAAGGTGACGAAGAGCGCCTACACCTGGAGCGACTCCGACTGGATGACCCGACGTGCCGGCCAGAACCCGGTGTTCGAGCCGATGAGCACCTACGAGGTGCACCTGATGTCCTGGCGGCCGGGACTGAGCTATCAACAACTGGCCGACGAACTGACGGAATACGTGGTCTCGCAGGGCTTTACGCATGTCGAGTTGATGCCGGTGGCCGAACACCCGTTCGGCGGATCGTGGGGCTACCAGGTCACGTCGTACTACGCGCCGACGTCACGCCTCGGGAACCCCGACGACTTCCGCTACCTGGTGGACCGACTGCATCAGGCCGGTATCGGCGTGATCATGGACTGGGTGCCTGCGCACTTCCCCAAGGACGCGTGGGCGCTGGGCCGCTTCGACGGAACCGCACTCTACGAACACTCCGATCCCCGCCGCGGCGAGCAATTGGACTGGGGTACATACGTGTTCGACTTCGGAAGGGCCGAGGTGCGCAATTTCCTCGTCGCCAACGCACTGTACTGGCTGCAGGAATTCCACATCGACGGGCTGCGTGTCGATGCGGTCGCGTCGATGCTCTACCTCGACTACTCGCGCCCGGAGGGCGGTTGGACTCCGAACGTCTACGGCGGCCGCGAGAACCTGGAAGCCGTGCAGTTCCTCCAGGAGATGAACGCCACCGTGCACAAGGTGGCACCGGGCATCGTGACGGTCGCCGAGGAGTCGACGTCGTGGCCTGGCGTGACACGGGCGACCAACCTTGGCGGCCTTGGCTTTTCGATGAAGTGGAACATGGGCTGGATGAACGACACGCTGGAGTTCATCAAACGCGACCCGATCCACCGCAGCTACCACCACCACGAGATCACCTTCTCGATGCTCTACGCCTACAGCGAGAACTTCGTGCTGCCGATCAGCCACGACGAGGTGGTGCACGGCAAGGGCACCTTGTGGGGCCGGATGCCGGGCAACGACCACGTCAAGGCGGCGGGCCTGCGGGGCCTGCTGGCCTACCAGTGGGCGCATCCTGGCAAGCAGTTGCTGTTCATGGGTCAGGAGTTCGGCCAGCGTGCGGAGTGGTCCGAGGAGCGCGGCGTCGACTGGTACCAGCTCGACGAGAACAGCTTCTCCACCGGCATTCAGCGGCTGATGCAGGACATGAACGGCATCTACCGCAGTCATCGTGCGCTCTGGTCGC
The DNA here is from genome assembly GCF_900240945.1 of Mycobacterium sp. 3519A. Taxonomy (NCBI): domain Bacteria; kingdom Bacillati; phylum Actinomycetota; class Actinomycetes; order Mycobacteriales; family Mycobacteriaceae; genus Mycobacterium; species Mycobacterium sp. 3519A. The sequence continues at coordinate 14,285 of NZ_OESG01000011.1, read as the reverse complement.
AGGACACCCGTCCCGAGGGTTACTCGTGGATCGACGCCAACGACTCGGCCAACAACGTGTTGAGTTTCCTGCGGTTCGGCGACGACGGCTCGATGCTGGCGTGCGTGTTCAACTTCTCCGGTTCTGAGCACACCCGCTACCGGCTGGGGCTGCCGCACGCCGGGACGTGGCGCGAGGTGCTCAACACCGACGCCGACATCTACAACGGCGCGGGAATCGGCAATTACGGCGCGGTGGAGGCCACTGAGGAGCCGTGGCACGGCCGCCCGGCCTCGGCGGTGATGGTGCTGCCGCCACTGGCCGCGCTGTGGTTCGAGCCGGCCTGACTACGTCAGTAGAGCGCGTTCGCCAGCTTGCGTCGGCCCGCGATGACCTCCGGGTCGGCCGGGTCGAACAGGTCGAACAACTCGATCAGCCGGGTGCGGACCTTGGTCCGGTCGTCGCCTGCGGTCCGCTTGACCAAGCCGATCAGCCTGTCGAACGCCGCCGCGACGTTCTGCTGCAGGATGTCGACATCAGCGGCGGCGAAAGCCAATTCGATGTCATCGGGTTTGGCGTCGGCGGCGACGATCGCGCCAGGCGCGCGTGACGTGGCGCGCTGCAGGAAACCGATCTGACGCACCGCGCCCTTGGCCTCTGCATGGTTCGGGTTCGCGTCGAGCAGGGCTTGATACGCCGTCAACGCCGCATCGAAGTCCCCGTTGTCGAGGTGTTCACGCGCTTTGGCCAGTTCGGGATCGACCTGTTCGGGTTCGTCTCCTCCGCCGCTGAGCTTGCCCGCGGTCGCGTCCAGGAGGGAGTCGACCCACCGGCGCAGCTGTTCGGGCGGCTGCACCCCCTGGAAGCTCGAGATCGGCTGTCCAGCGGCCAGGGCCACCACCGTGGGCACCGCCTGCACGCCGAACATCTGCGCCACCCGCGGCACCGTGTCGACGTTCACCGTCGTCAGCGACCATTTGCCGCTGTCGGCGGCCGCGAGCTGGCCGAGGATGTCACCGAGCTGCACACTGGCCTCGCTGCGGGGTGACCACAGCAACACGACGACAGGCACCTCGTTGGACCGGACAAGCACCTCGGCTTCGAGGTTGGCTTCGGTGATCTCGACGCCGGCAGGCTGGGCGCCGCCTGCGGCACCCTCACCGGACGGCGCCGGTCGTTGCTTGAGACCTGACAGATCGACTGCACCGGCCATGGAGGCCGCGATAGGGGGTCGTGGACGGCTCACGCCCCCAAGTCTGTCACGTCGTTTCCGGTGCGCGCCGTCCCGGTTGCACGACCGCCGCAGCCGCCCCGGCAACCCCGAGCCGGCCGGTCCGATCAGCCCATATGAGGAAGATCACACTGGCCAATGGCACGACGCTCGCCAGCAACGCCAGCAACCATGTTCGCGCGGCCCAGTTGTGGGCGATCCCGACCAGCAGACCGGCGACCACGAAGCCGATGAAGATCAGCCCGTGGGCCATGCCGAACACCTTGACGCCGATCTCGGTGCGCGGTGTGCCCAGGTACTTGAAGTACATGCCGATCAGCAGACCGACCCAGCTCACGGCTTCCGCCATGGCGATCAGTCGAAACCAACCTGCGGCGGACCGAAGGTCGAATGCGGGTGTCATGGGCGCCATTGTGCCCGAAAAACACCCCGGCTACTACATCGCGTCGTAGACGCCTAGCTCCGACGCAGGACCAGCGCGTCGCCTTGGCCGCCTGCGCCGCACAGCGCGGCCACGGCGTAGCCCGAACCGCGACGTGCCAGCTCGAGCGCGGCGTGCAGGGTGATCCGCGCGCCGGACATGCCGATCGGGTGGCCGATCGCGATGGCCCCGCCGTTGACGTTGACCTTCTCCGGATCGACGCCGAGTTCCTTCGTCGACGCCAGCGCCACCGCCGCGAACGCCTCGTTGATCTCGATCACGTCGAGCTGATCAACCGAAATGCCTTCGCGGGCAATGGCTTTCTTGATCGCGTTCGCCGGTTGCGACTGCAGGGTGGAGTCTGGGCCCGCGACGACGCCGTGCGCGCCGATCTCGCACAGCCAGGTCAATCCCAGTTCCTGCGCCTTGTCCTTATTCATCACCACGACGGCGGCGGCGCCGTCGGAGATCTGCGACGCCGAACCGGCAGTGATGGTGCCGTCCTTGCGAAACGCCGGTTTGAGCCCGGCCAACGATTCCGCCGTGGTGTTGGCGCGGATGCCTTCGTCCTCGGCGAACTCCAGCGGATCACCCTTGCGCTGTGGGATCTTCACCGGCACCACCTCGTCGGCGAAGACGCCGTCTTTCCATGCCGCAGCAGCCTTTTGGTGTGAGCGCGCGGCGACCTCGTCCTGCTCGGCACGGCTGAACTGGTCGACGTCGTTGCGCTGCTCGGTCAGCGCGCCCATCGGTTGGTCGGTGAACACGTCATGCAGACCGTCGTATGCCATGTGGTCGAGCACGGTGACGTCGCCGTACTTGTAGCCGGCGCGGCTGTCCATCAGCAGGTGCGGCGCCTTGGTCATCGACTCCTGGCCGCCGGCCACGACGACGTCGAATTCGCCTGCGCGGATGAGTTGATCAGCCAGCGCGATGGCGTCGATGCCGGACAAACACATCTTGTTGATGGTCAGCGAGGGCACATCCCAGCCGATCCCTCCGGCGACGGCGGCCTGCCGAGCGGGCATTTGACCGGCCCCGGCGGTCAGCACCTGACCCATGATCACGTATTCGACGAGCGACGCCGGAACTCCTGCCTTCTCCAGCGCACCGGCGATGGCGATGCCGCCCAGATCGCTGCCCGAGAAATCCCGCAGCGACCCCATCAACTTGCCGACCGGTGTGCGGGCTCCAGCAACAATCACCGACGTCGTCATATCTGCCTCCAACCAGGTTTCCAGCGGCTCCTGAAAGGCTATCCGTCGGGACCCCAGTATCGAAACCGAGGTCGTTAGGTTACCTTTACGTTATGACTGCCGAGCAGGTCGATGCGCGACCGATCATCGCAACGGCCTTAATCACAGCAATCGACCACGTGGGCATCGCGGTCGCCGACCTCGACGACGCGATCAAGTGGTACCACGACCACCTCGGCATGATTGTCCTGCACGAAGAGGTCAACGAAGACCAGGGTGTGCGCGAGGCGATGCTGTCGGTGCGCGGCGCCCCGGTCGGTAGCGCGCAGATTCAGCTAATGTCGCCGCTGAACGAGCAGTCGCCCATCGCGAAGTTTCTCGACAAGCGCGGGCCCGGCATCCAGCAACTGGCCTACCGCGTCAGCGACATCGACGCGCTGAGCGAGCGACTCCGCGAACAGGGCATCCGGTTGCTCTACGACGCGCCCCGTCGCGGCACCGCTGATTCGCGGATCAATTTCATCCATCCCAAGGACGCGGGCGGGGTGCTGGTCGAGCTCGTCGAGCCGGCCGAAGACCACTAGCTCCACTTTCGCGTCGGGCTGCGGGTGGCCCGGTTCGTCCAGCACGGGGTATGCCAATGCCGCCGGTCCTCGGCCGCATGTTCCCCACCGTCCACTGGCCACACCACTAAATGCGCTGTGCCCGTACGGATTTCGTGGTCGCAGCCCGGACAGCGATACGTCTTGACGGCCCGCGCCGCCGCGATCGGCCTGACCTCGTAGTCATAACCGTCCGGCCCGGTCTCCACCCTGCGGCGGTCCGGCAACGGCGGTAGCGGGCGTTGCCGACGAGGTGGGGGGCGGCGCCGGGGCATGCCACCAGTTTGTCAGAACAGCCTGAACTCGGCGCTGTCCATGCCGCGCATTGCGTCGTAGTCCAAAGTGAGACAACGGATTCCGCGGTCGGTAGCGAGGGTTCTGGCCTGCGGCTTGATCTGTTGGGCGGCGAAGACTCCGCTCACCGGGGCCAGCACCGTGTCGCGGTTGAGCAGCTCGAGGTACCGGGTGAGCTGCTCGACGCCGTCGATCTCGCCGCGCCGCTTGATCTCGACGGCCACCGACCGGCCCTGCTCGTCGCGGCACAGCAGGTCGACGGGTCCGATCGCGGTCATGTACTCACGGCGCACCAGCGTGTAGCCGGTGCCGAGCAACTCCACATGCTCGGCAAGCAGGGCCTGCAGATGCGCCTCGACGCCGTCCTTCACCAGACCGGGGTCGACGCCGAGTTCGTGGCTGGAATCGTGCTCGATGTCCTCGACGGTGATGCGGAGCTGCTCCCCCGCCTTGTTCTCCACGACCCACACCGGCACCGGGCCATCGAGCTGCTCGGACAGCCAGCAGGGTGGGCTCATCCAGTTCAGCGGCTTGTAGGCCCGGTCGTCGGCGTGCACGCTGACCGAGCCGTCCGCCTTGAACAGCAGCAATCGGCGGGCCGACGGGAGGTGGGCGGTCAGCCGCCCGACGTAGTCAACGGTGCACTGGGCGATCACGAGACGCACCCGAACACCTTAAGCAAAGATGGCGCCAATCTAGGCTGAGGCACGATGAGCGTTGCGCGCAGACTGGGCCGGGTTCTGGAGAGAGTGACGCGGCAGAGCGGCAGGCTGCCCGATACGCCCGACTACGGCTCCTGGCTGTTGGGCAAATCGACGGAAAGTCAGGCGCGCCGGCGGGTCCGCATCCAAGTGATCCTGACGGTGTTCATTCTGGTCGCCAACATGATCGGCATCGGCGCGGCGCTCCTGCTGGTCATCGTGGCGTTTCCGGTGCCGAGCGTCTTCGCCGACGCACCGTTCTGGATCACGTGGGTGGTGGGCCCGGCCTACATCCTGCTGGCGCTGTTGGTCGGCACGTTCTGGATCACCCATCGGACCGTCAACGCGCTGCGGTGGGCGATCGAGGATGTCGCACCGACACGCGAAGACCAGCTGAACACCTTCCTGGCGGCATGGCGGGTCGCCAGGGCGCACCTGTTCCTGTGGGGCGTCGGGACGGCGCTGTTCACCACGCTGTACGGCTTGCAGAACACGGCATTCATCCCGCGATTCCTCTTCACTGTCAGCTTCGCCGGCGTCGTGGTCGCGACCGCCAGTTATCTGTTGACCGAGTTCGCGCTGCGACCCGTCGCCGCGCAGGCGCTCGAAGCAGGTCCGCCGCCACGCAGGCTCACTGCAGGCATCATGGGCCGACTGATGCTGGTGTGGCTTCTCGCCTCACTGCCCGTGGTCGGCATCGCGTTGCTCGCGGTGTTCGCGGTCGCGCTGCAGAACCTGACCGAGACGCAATTCGCCCTCGCCGTCGAGATTCTGGCGATCCTCGCGCTGCTCGTCGGCTTCACCTTGATGTGGATTGTGTCGTGGCTCACGGCGACCCCGGTGCGTGTCGTGCGCTCGGCGCTCAAGCATGTCGAGCAAGGCGACCTCGACTGCAACGTCGTGGTGTTCGACGGCACCGAACTCGGTGAATTACAGCGTGGCTTCAACACGATGGTGCGCGGACTGAGGGAACGCGAGCGTGTCCGTGACCTGTTCGGGCGCCACGTCGGCCGGGAGGTGGCGGCCGCCGCCGAACAGCAGCGCCTCGAACTCGGCGGCGAAGAACGCCACGTGGCGGTGATTTTCGTCGACATCATCGGTTCGACCCAATTGGTCGCGGGCCGACCCGCGACCGAGGTGGTCGACCTGCTGAACCGGTTCTTCGCCGTGATCGTCGAGGAGGTCGACCGCCATCACGGCTTCGTGAACAAGTTCGAGGGTGACGGTGCGTTGGCGGTTTTCGGCGCACCGAACCGGCTGGATCGTCCCGAGGACGAAGCGCTCGCGGCCAGTCGCGCCATCGTCAGGCGGATACGGGCGGAGGTGCCGGAGTGCGAGGCGGGCCTCGGCGTCGCCTCGGGCCAGGCGGGGGCCGGAAACGTCGGCGCCAAGGAGCGTTTCGAGTACACCGTCATCGGTGAACCCGTGAACGAAGCGGCAAGGCTGTGCGAGCTGTCCAAAACCACGCCAGGCCATCTACTCGCCTCCTCCGACACCGTGGACAGTGCCAGCGAAGGCGAGCGCGGCCACTGGACGCTCGGCGACACGGTGACGCTGCGAGGCCTCGACGAACCGACGCGGCTGGCGCTCCCGGTCTAGCGATCAGCTACCGGAAGACTTCGAGGCTGCTGCCGCGGCCGCGGCCCTGCCCTCAGGACTGGCCAGCGAGTTCCCAGACGACGTTGCCGAGGCCACCGGCGCTCCGCAGTTCAGCGACAGCAGAACTTGGTTGGTCGGCCCAGCGCTGGTGTTCTCGGGCGGAGCCTCGGTTCGGCTTTGCTGCCGCGTGACGATGCAGTCTGACCGGTCGACGCTATCGCCGACGGTCGTCGACACCACGACCCCCAAACCCGCTGATGACAGTGCAGATGACGCGTCGCTGTACTTCTGCCCCACGACGCTGGGCTGAGAGTCCGCCTCAGCCACGCCGCATCCGAGGAACATCGCACAAACGGCCACCATGCCGATAACGAATTTCATAGAACCATGCTGCCTGCCAACATGTTACGCAAGGTTACTTTCACCTGTGACTGCGTATGAGGTTCACTGGTCGTCGGTTGGGAAAGCCTGTATTCGATTGATGTTCACCAAAAGTCGACGTACAAACGGTTTTGGGTACGTTCTGGAGGTAATCAATGAAAACGCAACGACTTTCCCGTCTCTCGGCTGGGTTCGGCATGGCTGCGGTAGTCGCAGCAACCATCCTGGTCTCCACCCACCCTGACAATGCCAATCCGAGCAATGTCGCTGGGGGATCAGGGGATTCGTCCACGGGAGGAACCTACGTGTCTCCAGTGGTGCCGGCCATGAAGATCGACCCGACCGCGATGAGCATGGGCGCGACGGCGACGGCGGCGGCTCCGGCCACGACCGAGGCAACGGCATTCGCGTCGCCTACCTTGAAGGCGACTGCGGCGGCCGGCTGCGTGAACAACGGTCAGTGCCCGTAATCACACAGCTTTTCAAGGTGTTGGTCACAACCTGAGCACGCCATCATCGAACGCTTATGGCCAGCCGACACCCGCACGACTTGCAAGGCGCGGTCGATGACGTGCGTGCCACATATGACGAGGCACCCTACGAATCTTACGCCCATCCCTGGTCCGCCCCAGGGCAATTGGCAGCTGTCGCATCGTCGTTCGGACTGAATCCGCCTTCGACGGAAAACGCACGTGTACTTGAAATCGGTTGTGCGGCAGCTGGGAACTTGCTTCCATTCGCGGCGTTGCACCCTCGAGCCAAAGCGGTCGGCGTCGACTTGTCGCTGGTGCACATCGAGCAGGCGCGCCACCGCGTCGAGGCCTTGGCACTCAACAACGTCGAACTCCTGCACGCAGACATCGCGCGTCTCGAACTAGATGCGCTGGGCGAGTTCGACTTCATCGTCTGCCATGGCGTGTACAGCTGGGTGCCACCTCATGTGCAGGACGCCATTCTGGCGGCCTGCGGACGGTTGCTGGCGCCCAACGGGGTGGCATATGTCGGCTACAACACATATCCCGGCTGGAAAGCCAGGGAGATCGTGCGCGATGCGATGTTGCTGAACGTCGGTGACAGCGCGACTGCCGATGAGAAGGTCAGTCGGGCGCGCGCCATGGTCGACTTCCTGCAAAAGGTGGCCCAGCCGGGCACCGTGCTCAGCAGAGCGGTAGACGACTATCGGCGGACGGCCCCAGGCGCCGGCGACTATTACGTCCTCCACGAAGAACTCGAGCTGTACAACCTGCCCTGCTATTTCACCGACTTCGTTGCGCGTGCGCGCAGCCACGGCTTGGACTATCTGGCCGAGGCCCAACCGGAATACTCATTCGCCACGAATTACGGTCCGGTCGTCGCCGAGCATGTACTCGAACATGCTGACGATCAGGTGCTGCTCGAGCAGCACCTCGACTTCGCCGTCAACCGGCACTATCGCCAGTCGCTTCTGGTCCGCGCCGGATCTGCGATGCAAATCAGACGCACCTTGGACCGAAGTCGGTTGCGCCGCATGCACTTTGCGATGTCGTCGGCCATGCTGCCCGATTGGGCGCAGTTCGACGAGGGGCAGAAGGCGGCGGTCGATGCGCTGACCGACCAATGGCCATGGACGCTGTCATGGCCGCAGATCGTCGAGGCTGCCCGCAATCGCCTCTCCGGCGCCGGCGCTTCGCCGACACCCGATCTCGAAGCGCAGATCGACGCCCTCATCGAGGGCATCGTCGTTCAGGGGCTGGGCCGTTATCGACTCGACCCGGTGTCGCCTGAGCCGTCGTGCACACCGATCCGCCTTGCGGAGCCGATACGTCGGATGGCGCGACTGACCCGCGACGACACCGATGCCTTCGTGTTCAACCACTGGCACGAACAACTGCCCTTGTCGCCGGTGGACCGCTATCTCCTACCGTTGCTCGATGGGTCCCGTGATCGGGATGGCCTGCTCGCGGTACTGCTCGACGTAGCAGGGCAGGGGTTGATCCACATCGAACGCGAGGACGGCCAGGAACTCGACGCCGACGCCATCCGTGATGTGCTGGCTCAATGGGTCGACGCGCTGCCGCAGCGGCTGGAAGAGATGAAGCTGACGAGCGTGCGCTCAATCTCGTTGAGAGCAAACGGTTGTGCATCTGTTACCGCTTGCACAGCTCCAGCACACGGTTAACATAGAGCAACACAACATCCGGTCCTTAACGTCATTGTCGCGCGGCAAGTGCTGCCACATCGACGAGAAACGGAGTGGATCAATGACTTTCAAGCGAGTGTTGTTTACATCGGCCGTGGCGGCCGGAATCGGCGCGGCCGGGCTATTCGGCATCGGCACGGCGAACGCAGATCCGTGGGGATGTGATCACCCGGGCCAACCAGCGTGTGGTGACCACCATGACGACCGCGGTGGACCAGGCCCTGTCGACTGGCATAACCGCGGTGTCGATCAAGGCCGCTTCGACCACCAGCCGTTCAACTGGAACGGTCAGCAGGTGTACCCAGTGCCTGCCGGCGACGGGCACGGATGGGGCTTCTGGTTCCTCGGCCAGTGGATTCCGCTGTAAACCGTCATCCGCCCTCGGGGCGGGCGCTGGAAACGGTGACCCGCCTCGAGGGCCCAGTCGATCAGCTATCCCTCGAACTTTTCCGTGGGTTCGGTGAATCCGGCGTCCGCGAGGACCTTTCGGCCGGCCGGACCTGTGACGTCCTGGATGAACTTGTTGGCAAGAGTCGCCTGATCTGAATCTTTGACCGGTGCAATCCAAGACGTGACCTGGGCATCGGCCGATTCAGGGAATGCGAACCATGAGACTTTGTCCCCGGCGTTCATCGCATCGGTCTGGAACACCAGGCCGGCGTCGGCCTTCCCCGTCGTCACATCGCGGAGAACGTCGATATCCGTCATGTCGTTGTACTGGGGATGAAGTGGCACCCTGGCGCGGTCCTCGAGTTGACGGGTGGCCGCTGCGCAAGCGCTGGGGACGCCGCACACCGCGACGCGCACCCCTGGCCGGCCAAGATCCGCGAACGAGGCGATTTGCCCGCGGTTTCCCGGTGCCGTCGCGATCACCAGGCTGTTCGCCGCGATGGGAACTGGAGGAGCAGCTATCAGGCCGGCGTTTGCCACCGTGGTCATGTTGTCGTGATCACCGGAGACAAATACGTCAGCGCCATTGCCGTTCGACAGTTCGGCGGAAAGATCCGACGAGCCGGAGAAGATGAACTCGACTGCTGTTCCCGGGTTTTCAGCCTCGAACTGTTTGCCGATCGTCGTCAAGCTCTTGATCATCGCCGACGACGCGAACACCGTGATGGATGTCGTCGGACGCGCCTGCGAGCTGCAACCGCTCGCGACGACCGGGAACAGAATACCGGCCGCCACGGTTTGCTTAAATCGGGCGCGCATCGACGTTGACCATACCGAGTGCCCTGCGCGCGGGTGAAATCACGTCCCGCATGTTTTGTTGTGGACTTGCACCGTATCCGCTGCGAATCCGCTTGTGTCCACCCCATAATCCATCGCGTGGGGGCACCCTTGGACGCGTGGGCGAAGTTGGAGGCGTGGTTCGGCAAACCGCGACTGTTGATCGGCGCGACCGAGCAGTCGGCGAGCACGTGCCGCCGTTGTCGAGCGCCTCAGTGCCAGTGGCCAGTCGCTCCAGCGTAGGCCGAGGGTTGTTGACCGTCGAGGGCTTGGCCATCGGGGTGCTCGGCGGCGTGGCGTTGGCCTCGTCGATGGGGTACGCCCGATTCGGCGCCGACGGCATGCCGATGCTGGGACTCAAGGTGACTCCGCCGCATGCCGCGCTCCTCCTGGTGATGGGAGCGCTGGCCCTGCTGGCATGTCTAGGCCCGCGGACGGCCCTGATCTTCAGTGCCGTCACGGCATTCGGGTGGGCCGTCCTGACCGTGGTGTGCGCGTTCAAGGTCGCACACCACGCCCCAGGCGTACTCGGTTTCGATCCACGCGACAGTTTCCTCTACGGCGCGCTGAGCGCCTATAACCTCGTGACGTCGGTCCTGCTCGCGTTCGCGCTGTTCAGGATTCGACGAAAGGTCTAGCTGACTCCGTTGATCCCGGGGTGCTGACCGGCGGGGACGGTCGGAGCGCCGGGAGCCACCACGGGCGGGGTGAACAGATTGCCGCCAGTCGGGTTGATGCTCTTTTCGGTGGGAGCCGCCGCAGGCGCACTCGTCGCCGGGGGCGCCGCCGTGGTGGTTGTCGTGGTCGTAGTCGTCGGTGTCGTGGTGGTCGTGGACGAGGGCGCTTGATTACCACTCGAACCACAGGCCGCGGTGAATGCAGCCACCGCGATCAGCATGGCGCCGCCAGCGATCGTGATCCGCCGAGAAGTCATGTGTTACTCCTAATTTCGGGCGCGGACGCCATTACTTGTTGCGGTGAACACCCGGAGGTTCTGTCGGCGCCGGAGGTGCCAACACCGACGGGGTGAACAGATTTCCGCCAGTCGGGTTGATGCTCTTTTCGGTGGGAGCCGGCGGTGCGCTCGTCGGCGGCGGAGGCGGAGGGGTGGTGGTCGTCGTGGTCGTAGTCGTCGGTGTCGTTGTCGACGACGGCGCTTGGTTACCACTACTGCCGCAGGCCGCGGTGAACGCGGCAACTGCAATCAACACGGCGCCGCCTGCCACCGTGATCCGTCGACGATCGACCATCTGAACTCCTAATAACTGGAAACGCCTGACAAATGATTGTGATATCGCTTAGACCGCCATGTGCTGAGGGCCAGCTGGGAATGTGCTGCTAACTCATGAATGCGGTGGTGCGGTAGCTTTACCGCCGATGGCTACGACTCGGTACCAGACGGTCGACATCGATGGTCTGAATCTCTTCTACCGCGAGGCCGGCGCCCCCGATGCGCCGGTTGTTCTTCTGTTGCACGGGTTTCCCTCGTCATCGCGGATGTGGCAGCCGCTAATCGACCGGTTGTCTGACCGCTACCGAATGGTCGCTCCTGACTACCCCGGGTTCGGTCACAGTGACGCGCCGTCCGCAGACAGCTTCGGTTACACGTTTGACCGGATCGCAGCGTACGTCGAGAGGTTCACCGACGCAGTCGGTCTCGACCGCTATTCGCTCGTCGTCCAGGACTACGGCGGACCTGTCGGGATGCGGCTTGCGGTGCGTCGGCCGGAGCGACTGACCGCGCTCGTCGTGCAGAATGCGGTGTGCCACGAGGACGGCCTCGGCCCGCTATGGGAAACACGCCGGGCGTTCTGGTCCGACCGCGCGAGCCACGAAGAAGCGCTTCGCGAGAACTTCTTCTCGCCCGCGGCGACCCGGCAGCGCCACGTCGGCAACAGCCCGCATCCGGACCATTACGACCCCGATCTATGGACCGACGAACTTTCGTTCCTGCGTCGCCCCGGTCAACAGGACATCCAGACCGACCTGTTCTACGACTACCGCACCAACGTCGCGAGCTATCCGGACTGGCAGCGGTGGCTACGCGAGATGCAACCGCCGCTGTTGGTCCTCTGGGGGCGCTACGATCCGTCGTTTCAACAGGACGAGGCGGAGGCCTACCGGCGCGATGTGCCCGGCGCCGAGGTGCACGTGATCGATGCGGGCCACTTCGCACTCGACGAAGCTCCCGACGTCGTCGCCTCGCTCACCGACGGCTTCCTCGCGCGGGTGATCACTTGAAACCACGATGTCGTTTTTCCGCCAGTGATGTCGGTGGGCTCGTGTAATTGTCGATGCATGCACGAGGATTTCGACCGCTGCTATCGGGCAGTCCAGTCGAAGGACGCCCGGTTCGACGGTTGGTTCGTCACCGCCGTGCTGACCACCAAGATCTATTGCAGGCCCAGTTGCCCGGTCCGCCCTCCGTTCGCCCGCAACATGCGGTTCTATCCGACAGCCGCTGCCGCGCAGCGCGCCGGCTTCCGAGCCTGTAAGCGGTGCCGGCCCGACGCGTCGCCGGGTTCGCCTGAGTGGAATGTCCGTGGCGACGTCGTGGCCAGGGCGATGCGGCTGATCGCCGACGGCACCGTGGACCGCGAGGGCGTCACCGGCCTGGCGGCGCGGGTCGGCTACACCACCCGACAGCTCGAGCGGTTGCTGCAGGCCGAGGTCGGCGCCAATCCGCTCGCCCTGGCACGCGCGCAGCGCAGCCAGACGGCGCGGGTGCTGATCGAGACCACCGAGCTGCCGTTCAGCGATGTCGCGTTCGCGGCCGGCTTCTCGAGCATCCGGCAGTTCAACGACACGGTCCGGATGGTGTTGGACCTGACCCCCACCGCGCTACGCCAGCGCGCCCGGGCGCGGTTCGGGCGGGGCGACGACGACGGCGGCGGCGCACGCGGCGTGTTGTCGCTGCGACTGCCGGTGCGCACACCGTTCGCGTACGAGGGTTTGTTCGGCCATCTCGCCGCCAGTGCGGTGCCCGGCGTCGAAGAAGTGCGCAACGGCGCCTACCGGCGGACGATGCGCCTGCCCAACGGCAACGGAATCGCCAGTCTCACACCGCATCCTGACCACGTGCAGTGTCGGTTGGTGTTGGACGGTTTCCGCGATCTGTCGACGGCGATCGCGCGTTGCCGCCGCCTGCTCGACCTCGACGCCGACCCGGAAGCCGTCGTCGACGCATTGAGCGCCGACCCCGACCTCACCGCCTTGGTGGCCAAGGCACCGGGACAGCGAATCCCACGAACCATCGACGAACAGGAACTGGCCATCCGCGTGGTGCTCGGACAGCAGGTGTCGCTGAAGGCCGCGCGTACGCACGCCGGGCGCATCGCGATGGCCTACGGGCAACCGGTCGCCGACCCGAACGGTGGTCTGTCACTTGTCTTTCCGGCTGTCGAACACCTCGCCGAGATCGATCCGGCGCACCTCGCCTTCCCGAAGTCCAGGCAACGGTCACTGGTGACCCTGATCGGCGCGATGGCCAATGGCGACGTGGTGCTCGACGCCGGCTGCGACTGGAACCGGGCGCGCGAACAACTGCTGGCGTTGCCGGGCATCGGCCCGTGGACTGCCGAGGTGATCGCGATGCGGGGCCTCGGAGACCCCGACGCCTTCCCGGTCAGCGATCTCGGTGTCCGGCTGGCAGCCAGACAGCTCGGGCTGCCCGACGACGTCCGCCCGCTCACCGAACGCAGTGCGCAGTGGCGGCCTTGGCGGTCGTATGCCACCCAGCATCTGTGGACGGCCCTGGATCACGCGGTCAACGAGTGGCCGCCGAAGGAGAAGTGATGGAACAAGTGCTGTTTCGGTCGGTCGACAGCCCGGTCGGGAAGCTGACGCTTGCAGGTAGGGATGGCCGGCTGATGCATCTGCGGATGGTCGACCAGACCTACGAGCCGAGCCATGTCGGCTGGGAGCCCGACGACGACGCGTTTCCGGAGGCCGTCGAGCAACTCGAGGCGTATTTCGCCGGCGACCGCACCGAATTCGAACTCGAGCTGAATCTGGTGGGCACGGCATTTCAGCGCAAGGTGTGGCAGGCGCTGCTCACCATTCCGTACGGGGAGACGCGGTCGTACGGCGAGATCGCCCGGCAGATTGGGTCGCCGGGCGCATTCCGCGCTGTCGGGCTGGCCAATGGGCACAATCCGATTGGCATCATCGTGCCCTGCCATCGGGTGATCGGCTCAAATGGCAGTCTCACTGGATACGGCGGTGGACTCGATCGAAAAAGGGCGTTGCTGGCATTAGAGAAAAGCCGCACCGCGCCGGCATTATTCGACTGAATTAGTGCAAATAAAAATGCCTCGGCCCTCCAATCGAAATTGGAGGGCCGAGGACTTAAATTGTGTTCGGCGGTGTCCTACTTTTCCACCCGGGTTGGGTAGTATCATCGGCGCTGGCAGGCTTAGCTTCCGGGTTCGGGATGGGTCCGGGCGTTTCCCTGCCGCTATGTACCGCCGTAACTC